>JBBRGI010000012.1:0-25198 GCA_038240855.1 Bacteroidales bacterium
GGAGAAATTGCTTTAAACCAATTGATCAAAATTAATAAATAAATTGGCTCTTTAACGAAATGCACTTGTGATAATATGTATCTTACCTGGTTATAAATACTCAGTTGGCTACTGGCAACTTGCAACTGGCTAAAGTTAAAAATAACAAATCTCATTTTCAAAATAGCATGGTGAAAGGTGAATAAAAGCCTTTGATGATCTCCTTTTTTCTTGGCAAGTACAGTTAGCCAGTAGCCAGCCGCCCTGTATTTTCAGGTAGCCAGTAGCCAGCAGCCAATAGCCAGCCGCCCTGTATTTCGGTGTACCTAAATGAATTGCCACAAATTAAATTCAACTAATTGACAGGCGGAATAAAAGCGCCCGGGAAATGTGTCAGTTCGTATTTGACATCATCGGAGTAGACAATTGAAATTACATCAAATCGTGTCTCAAGGTCAATTTCCCGCAGATTGAGCCATGCATCGGCCACATCGACCAGATTCCTGATCTTTTTCAGAGAAATAGCCTCCCAGGGTTCTTCAAAATAGGCACCATCGCGGGTCTTTACCTCAACGATAACGATCTCCAGACCTTGCTGAGCGATGATATCGATCTCCTTATGATCCCAGTACCAGTTGCGTTCAAGGATTTTATATCCCTCTTTTTTAAGGTAAGCAACAGCAGCCTTTTCCCCCATCTTTCCAAGTTCTTCCGGTGTCATGAGTCAAGGATTTTATAACGTTTTTATGATTACCTGTTTTTCTGAAACAACCAGTGAGATCCGGCTGCCCAGGAGTAATGGGTAATTTGGCAGTTCGTGTCCTGCCTGAAAACCGAAGACTACCGGATAACGATAAGATTCAACTGCCTCCCTGATAATTTCGTAAGCTTTTTTGCCAAATGGTGTTTCCTGCTCTTTCATTCCGGAGAAGTACCCGACAACCAGACCCGATATTTGTTCAAGGACACGCCCTGCTTTGAGATTCATCATCATCCGGTCGAGATGATAAAGACGCTCATCAATATCCTCAATGAAAAGAATTTTCCCTTTGGGTGAAATATCAAGAGACGTACCCCTCAAACTCTGAATAATGGATAGATTTCCACCGGTCAGAATGCCGGAGGCTGAGCCACACCTGTTCAGTTCATGAGGTGACACTTCAAACTCAGGAGTATTTCCTCGCAGCATACTGATCATCCGGAGAAAACCGGATGTCGGAGTTCCGTCCTGTTCAAACCAGGCGGTCATTACGCCATGTACCGATGCAATATTATGTCTGGAGAGATAAGCATGAAAAACCGTTATATCGCTAAATCCGATCAGCCATTTTGGCTTCCTGAAGAAAGAAGACCAATTTAGCCTGAGGTGAGTCCGTACAGATCCGTAACCACCCCTGGAAAAGAAAATTGCTTTTACAGATTTATCGTTAAGTACTTTTTGCATATCATTCGCGCGGTCAATATCCGAACCGGCGAAAAAGCCTTTCGCATCGGAGGCGTGCAGGCCTATCGTGACCTGAAATCCCTGCTGACGCAATAGTTCTGCACCGCGCTCAACTGTCTGATGGCCGATTATTCCAGCCGGCGAAATTATTGCAACTTTATCACCTGGTTTAAGAAATGAAGGATACTTCATAACTGCTAGTTTTGATTCAGATAGTCCTCTATGGCCTGTGGAAAATAGGTGTATTCGAGCGCATGAATCCGTTCAGCAAGCGATTCGGGTGTATCGTCCGGTAATACAGGGCATTTTACCTGTAGTAATTGGGCCCCTTCATCGTAAGCCTTATTGACCAGGTGAATCGTGATGCCTGACTCTTTTTCCCTGTTGCGCACCACAGATTCATGGACAAACGAACCATACATTCCTTTTCCTCCGTAAGTTGGTAAAAGGGCAGGATGGATGTTGATAATTGGGAAAGCTTCGATAAATTCAGCGGGAATCAGCCAGAGAAAACCGGCTAAAACTATCAGGTCGATCTGCCGCCGTTGCAGCTCGGCGATCATCTGATCGGGCTTACTGAACTCTTCACGCGAAAAACAGCGCGATTCAATGCCCAGATTTGCCGCTCTTTGAAGAACATAAGCATTTTTTTTGTTTGACCAAACGGAATCGACTCTGATATTGGGATGTTTTTTGAAGTATTCGATAATGTTCCCGGCATTGGTACCTGATCCCGAGGCAAATATAGCTAAAGTTTTCATTTATAATACGATATATAATTTTTAAAATTTGAACATTCGAACGATTTGTTTTAAAAAGAATTAAGAGCAGTATTTTATAAGTCCAAAATAATAGATTCTTGTATAAATATTTGGAAGATAAATTTCTTTCTTCGTTTCTTTGCACTCGCTGAGCGAAAATATCAGCGAGTAAATTTAGTAATAGTATTAACGTAAAAAATTTAAAAATCATGTCTGACATTTCAGCGAAAGTAAAAGCGATCATTGTTGATAAGCTTGGTGTTGATGAAAGTGAAGTTACTCCGGAAGCATCGTTTACGAACGATTTGGGCGCAGATTCTCTTGATACCGTAGAGTTAATTATGGAATTCGAAAAAGAGTTCAACATTGCTATCCCCGATGATCAAGCTGAAAAAATCGGAACTGTCGGCGATGCAATCAATTACATTACCGAAAACGCAAAGTAATCAAGTTTTTCAATATTAAAGGGCTTATAAGCTTACTATGGAATTAAAACGAGTTGTTGTAACCGGAATGGGCACGATAAACCCGCTTGGTAAAAACATAGATGAATTCTGGGAAAACCTGTGTAATGGGGTTAGCGGTGCCGGCCCCATTACTCGTTTTGATGCCTCGAGGTTCAAAACGCAGTTTGCCTGTGAAGTAAAAAATTTCGATCCGGGTGAATATCTCGAGAAAAAAGAAGTACATAAACATGATATGTATGCACAGTTTGCATACATTGCTGCTGACCAGGCGCTTAAACATTCAGGTCTCGATCTTGAAAAGATCGACAAAGATGAGTGCGGAGTTATTTGGGGGGCTGGTATCGGAGGTCTGAATACTTTTTTACAAGTTGTAACTGAGTATAATGCCACGCCTGATAACCCCCGGTTTTCACCTTTTTTTATCCCGAAAATGATTGCCAATATGGCAAGTGGGAATATTGCACTAAAATATGGTTTTCGCGGACCAACAATTACCACTGTTACCGCCTGCGCATCGGCTACACACGCCATGATTGACGCCGCGACCTACATCCGTCTTGGTAAGGCAAATATATTTATTGCAGGTGGGTCCGAATCGGCCATCAACGAAGCAGGTGTAGGAGGATTTAATGCAATGCGTGCTTTATCTACACGTAACGATGATCCTCAGACAGCTTCCAGACCGTTCGATAAAGGACGTGATGGTTTTGTGATGGCTGAAGGTTCCGGTGCATTGATTCTGGAAGAGTATGAGCATGCCGTCAAACGGGGTGCCACGATCTACGCCGAATTGGTAGGAATTGGAATGTCGACCGATGCATATCACATGACTGCACCGGATCCTGAAGGCGGAGGTGCCGCATTGGTCATGCAAAGAGCATTGGACGATGCCGGACTAAAAGCTACAGATATCGATTATATCAATGTTCATGGAACTTCGACCGGGCTTGGCGATATTGCCGAACCCAAAGCAATCCTTAAAGTATTTGGTGAACATATCTATGATGTGAGCATCAGTGCCACCAAGTCGATGACCGGCCATTTGCTGGGCGCGGCAGGAGCTGTTGAAGCCATCGCCTCAATCCTTGCGATGCGTGATAGTATTGTCCCTCCGACAATAAATCAGTTCGAACTCGATGAGGCAATTGATCCAAAGATTGATTTTACCTTTAACAAGGCAAAGAAACGCGAACTCAATTATGTTTTGAGTAACACTTTTGGGTTTGGTGGACATAATGGAACTGTAATCTTTAAAAAACTTTCTTAGTAAAGTGTTACGAGATTTAATGTACCGAATAAAGCTCTTTTCTTCTTCAAGAAAAGAGTTTTATTCATTTATTAAAGAGACAACAGGATTCAGCCCCCTGAAGCTACGGCTTTATGATCTGGCTTTTATTCACAAATCGGCATCCTCTTCCGATTTGATGGGAAAACCTGTTAATAATGAGCGCCTTGAATATCTTGGTGATGCCGTACTGGGTGCAATTGTCGCCGATTATCTTTATAATCGTTTCCCGCGAAAGGATGAAGGATTTCTTACCCAGATGAGATCACGTATTGTAAACAGAAGCTTTCTTACCAGTCTGACATTTAAGCTAGGCCTGAATCATCTTGTAACTTCCAATACCAATAATGTCACCGAATCGAGCCATATCTTCGGCGATGTATTCGAAGCATTCATCGGGGCTATTTATCTTGATATCGGGTACCAGGGCGTTAAGGAATTCGTGGTTAAAAAAGTATTATCGGTTCATGTCGATCTTCACGAACTTGAGAGAAATGATAATAACTTTAAAAGCCAGCTTATCGAATGGGGCCAAAAGATCAAAAAAGAAGTAGAGTTCGAAACAATCGAAAACCCCGGTTCGGGTAACAATAAGCTGCCCTTTATTTCTACAATCAGGATTGATGGTCAGATAATCGGCAAAGGCGAAGGTTATTCGAAAAAAGAAGCACAGCAAAATTCAGCCTGTAAGGCGCTGATCAATCTCGGGAATATGATTGATTAAACTCCTAAGTTAAATAATGTTAAGGAGAACCGGCCTGATCCATTAATAACTTTATCTTTGCTACGATGAGCAAGAGAATGATATATTCCTTAAGTGTGGTTATGGCTATTGTGGCCGCATCGCTGATTGGCGTGCAAATGTTAACCATAAAACATACCGCCGAACTTCAGGAAAAGAGTTTTAGTACCCAGGTGTATTCATCGCTACAACTGGTTCAGGATGCGATTGACATGGCCGAAATCTCGCTATTCTATGCTACTGATGCCCAGGAGGATATCTGGCAAATGAACTCTTCGGGGGTTTTTCCTAATTCAGATATTGAAGTACCCCTGGGAAGTATCGGGAAAAGTGGCATTATAAAAGAATACCGGAGTTCAAAAGACAACCACCTGTCAGGCGGGAGGATCGACCAGTCTAACTACTTCTCTCAGTCACAAATTCAAAGTTTCCAGTTCGGTTATAATCTCAAGAGTGCAGAGGATGCCAGAAACCTCAGATATCTGATTTTTATGAAAGAGCGTGCGGAATTGCCCTTAACCGAGCGAGTGCCGCCTAATCTTTTGGCCGAAGCTCTGGAAGCTGCACTCAGGCAAAATAATATTGAACTCGATTATAAATACAAAGTACTCACTCAGATAGATGGCAAAAATAAGTATATCATGGGAAGTGAGGGCTTTAGTCCCGCGAAAAAGAACATTGTATATAAAAAATTACTTTTGGCAGATGATGACCAATTGAATAATCAGAAGCCTGACTACCTGTGCGTTTATTTTCCCGATCAAAGAAATGAATCCTTCAAAACTACCTCATTTTTGGTCATTCCAACATTGGTACTTACACTTATCATAATTGTGATATTTATTGTTACCCTCCAGATTATTTTACGGCAAAAGAAAATCTCCCAGATTAAAAACGATTTTATCAATAACATGACCCATGAACTCAAAACCCCGATATCCACAATATCGCTGGCTTCGCAGATGCTCAGGGATTCATCTGTTACATTATCGCATTCAACAGTAGATCATATTTCAGGGGTGATTTTTGACGAGAGCAAACGGTTAAGCAACCAGGTTGAGAAAGTATTACAAATGGCTGTGTTTAACGAAGGTAGGTTAAAACTTAAGTTTACCCATATTGATCTGAATAAACTGGCAGAATCTGTGGCTTCGAATTTCGAAATCAGGGTTACCAACGAAAGCGGGGAACTGAAGACCGACTTACAGGCTGTAAATCCGGTGATAAAGGGCGATGATGTACACATCACCAACGTTATTTTCAATTTGCTCGATAATGCTGTGAAATATAGTAAGTCGAATCCCGAAATTGAACTGTCGACTGAAAACAAAAATGGGTGGGTTATTGTTCAGGTAAAGGATAATGGTATCGGAATTCCGAAGGAGCACCTGACGCAGATTTTCGAGCGTTTCTACCGTGTGCCGACAGGAAATATACACAACGTCAAAGGATTTGGACTTGGTCTGTCGTATGTCAAGCGAATTATTGATGTTCATAAAGGTAAAATTAAGGTAGATAGTGCTTTAGGGAAAGGTACTCGCTTCAGATTGTATTTCCCGGTAAAAAATACTTAAATTATGGAAAAGAAAATCAAAGTGATTCTCACGGAGGATGATGAAAATCTTGGACTTTTGCTCAGGGAGTATCTGATTGCAAAAGGGTACGACACCGACTTGTATCCCGATGGGGAGGTTGCCTATAAAGGGTTTCAGAAAAATCAGTATGACCTGTGTATCTTCGATGTAATGATGCCAAAAAAAGATGGGTTCACCCTGGCAAAGGAGATCCGGATGCTGAATTCTGATATTCCGATTATTTTTCTGACTGCCAAAACCATGAAAGAGGACGTGATCGAGGGATTTAAAATCGGGGCCGACGATTACATGACCAAACCCTTCAGCATGGAAGAGCTATTGTTCCGGATTGAGGCCATTTTGCGCCGCAGCGGAGGTGAAGGGGATACCTCACAGTCAGTTTTCAAACTGGGGAAATTTATATTCGATGCACGCAAACAGACGTTATCCGATGCCAATGATAATACAAAACTGACCACAAAGGAATCCGACCTGCTTAAATTGCTTTGCGTCAATGCCAATAAAATTCTTGAAAGAAATTTCGCGTTAAAAACCATTTGGGTTGATGACAACTATTTCAATGCAAGGAGTATGGATGTTTACATTACGAAACTTAGGAAACATCTGAAATCAGAAGAGAGCATAGAGATTATCAATGTTCATGGTAAAGGATATAAGCTGATCGTATAAAATCGGATCGGAGATTATTCCATAAACAAGCCCGGGCGTAAATGTCCGGGCTTGTTTATGATATGTTGTGAATTTTGATGAATGCAGAGACGCATGGCCGTGCGTCTCTGGGGCCGTGCGTCTCTACAAACCCCTGGTCTGAAACTACACCAATCCCTGGGCAAGCATCGCATCAGCAACTTTCACGAAACCTCCCACATTGGCTCCCTTCACATAATTGATATAGCCGCCCGTTTTGCCGTGTTTTGTGCACGTATCGTGAATGTCCTTCATAATCAGACGAAGCCGCTTATCGACCTCCTTACTTGTCCAGTTGTAGCGCATGCTGTTTTGCGACATCTCCAACCCTGACACGGCTACACCACCTGCATTGACTGCCTTGCCCGGGGCAAAGTGGAGTTTGCTGTTCACAAAATAATTCACCGCATCGGAGGTACATCCCATGTTGGAAACCTCGGCCACAAGAAAGCAGCCATTTTCAGCCAGTTTCCGGGCATCTGCCTCATTGAGTTCATTCTGGGTTGCGCACGGCATTGCAATGTCAACTTTGGTATCCCATGGCTTCGCGTCCGGGAAAAATTCCACGCCGAACTCTTCGGCGTACGGGGCAACCACATCGTTGTTGCTTTCGCGTAACTCAAGCAGGAAATCAACCTTTTTGCCGGTTATTCCGTTGGGATCGTAGATATATCCATCGGGACCAGAGATTGTTACAACCCTGCCACCCAATTCATTTATTTTGCTGATTGCACCCCAGGCCACATTCCCAAAACCCGAAACGGCAAAAGTCTTTCCGTTTACCTCTTTCCCGATTTCTTTGAGCATATGCTCTACAAAGTAAACTGCGCCAAAACCTGTCGCTTCAGGACGAATCAGGGAACCTCCCCATCCAAGTCCTTTACCTGTAAGTACTCCCGTGAATTCATTCCTGATCCGTTTGTACTGGCCAAAAAGGAAACCTATTTCACGACCACCCACGCCAATATCTCCTGCCGGAACATCGGTATTGGGACCAATGTGACGAAACAGTTCTGTCATAAACGACTGGCAGAATCGCATTATCTCACTATCGCTGCGCCCTTTTGCACTGAAGTCGGACCCACCTTTCCCGCCACCCATAGGAAGTGTAGTAAGACTATTTTTGAAAGTCTGCTCAAATCCAAGAAATTTCAGAATGCTTAGGGTCACACTTTTATGAAACCTAAGGCCTCCTTTGTAGGGTCCCAGTGCACTATTAAATTCGACACGATATCCCCGGTTGATTTCAATTTCGCCCCTGTCGTTGCTCCATGGTACCCTGAACATGATTGTGCGCTCGGGCTCAACCATACGTTCCAGAATCTTTGCCTGCTTATAGCGGGGATTGGCATCATACACATCCCAGACCGACTCAACCACTTCCAAAACTGCCTGGTGAAATTCAACTTCACCCGGAGTCCGGGATTTCAGTCCTTCCATAAAAATATCTATTCCTGCATTCATTTTTAATTGTGTTTTAGTTCAAAATTAGTTCTTTATCTGCATTACGAATTCTTAGTTAAACAGACTCAAATTTACAGATTTCTTTATTACCCGATTGAAAAAGATAGTAAATCTCAGAACCTGCATCGTTCAGTAATTCAGTGTGTTAAAATGCTTAAAAAAGTGATTTCAAACATGTTTTTCTGTTTTATGATTTAAGTCAGCGTTACAAACGCACGGATCAGCTATTTTTTTGCACAATTATCGGCTTATCAGGGGATGACTGGGAATAAAGCGTTAATTTTGCGGCTTAAATGAAAATGAACGAAGACGCTTATTACCGATGGATTACAATTTCAAAGAGATAGAAAAGAAATGGCAGCAATACTGGGCCGATAACAAGACTTTTAAAACGGTTACCGACCTTACCAAACCGAAATTCTATTGCCTCGACATGTTCCCGTACCCTTCAGGTGCGGGCTTGCATGTAGGTCATCCGGAAGGTTATACCGCTACCGATATCATTTGCAGGTATAAACGAGCCAACGGTTTTAATGTTCTGCACCCGATGGGATGGGATGCTTTCGGACTTCCCGCAGAGCAATATGCCATTCAGACCGGTACGCATCCTGCTATTACTACTCAGCGGAACTGTGATACCTTTCGCAGGCAGATTCAGTCACTGGGTTTGAGTTATGACTGGGATCGTGAAATCAATACCACCGATCCCGATTATTTCAAATGGACTCAATGGATTTTTACCCGGTTGTTTAATACATGGTTTGACAAGGAACAAAATAAAGGTAAACTGATTAGTGAGCTTCCTATCCCTGAGGAAATTAAAAACCGGGGAAAGGAAGAAATCCAGAAATATATTGCAGGAAAACGACTCGCCTATTACGATAATGCGCAGGTTTGGTACTGCCGGAATTGTAAAACAGTCTGCGCGAATGAAGAAGTGCTCAATGACGGAACGCACGAAAAATGCGGAACCCGGGAAGTGGAGCGCCGGTACCTGAAACAATGGATGCTGCGCATACCTCATTATGCCGAACGTCTGCTCGAAGGATTGGATGATCTTGACTGGCCCGCAGGAGTTAAGGATATGCAGCGCAACTGGATTGGCAGGTCGACTGGTGCCGAGGTTGATTTCGCAATCGAGGGAACCGGCAGTAAATTGCGGGTCTACACAACTCGTCCTGATACCCTGTTTGGTGCAACTTATATGGTACTTGCACCGGAACATGAGTTGGTTGCTGAAATCACTACTTCTGTCCAGTCTGATGCTGTGAACGCGTATATCCGCGATGCAGCCTCCAAAAGCGATCTGGACAGAACCGATCTTGCCAAGGGTAAAACCGGGGTTTTCACGGGTCGTTATGCAATCAATCCGATCAATACTAAAAAAATACAAATCTGGATAGCCGATTATGTATTGATGGGATATGGAACCGGTGCCATTATGGCTGTCCCGGCGCACGATACACGTGACTTTGAATTTGCCCAAACATTTAATATTCCCATAGTTTGTATCCTTGATCCGACCAATGCTCCGGGTGAGTTACGCAACAAAGTCCTCAAGGGTGAGGCATGCTGGACCGAAGACGGCGTTTACATCAACTCTTCAAACAAAGAAATTGGCATTGATATCAATGGTCTCACGAAGGAGGAAGGCATCAAAAGGGTTACCAGTTGGCTGGAATCAAACGGACTGGGCGAAGCAACCATCAATTACAAATTACGCGACTGGCTATTCAGTCGTCAAAGATACTGGGGAGAGCCTTTCCCTGTTATTCATTGGGAAGACGGTGAAGTTAGTGTTTTGAATGATGATGAACTTCCATTGGCACTGCCTGTTGTTGAAAAATATTTGCCGGGAGAAACGGGTGAATCGCCACTTTCGAATGCAGGTGAGTGGCTGATTGTGACCGATAAAAATGGCAGAAAAGGACGACGCGAGACCAATACGATGCCGCAGTGGGCAGGGTCCTGCTGGTATTATCTCCGGTTTACCGACCCTAAAAACAACAGGGAACCTTTCGGTAAAGTTGATGAGAACTACTGGATGCCTGTCGATCTGTATGTAGGAGGAGCGGAGCATGCTGTTTTGCATTTGCTTTACAGTCGTTTCTGGCACAAGGTTCTCTTTGACCTTGGAATTGTTTCGACTGACGAACCTTTTCAGAAGTTGTTCAACCAGGGGATGATCCTTGCTTTCGCTTACGAAACCACCTCAGGATCAAAAGTTCCTTCCGACCAGGTTGAAGAACGTGAAGGAAAATACTTTAGCACAGTCACGGGTGAAGAACTGCGCCAGATCGTAGCGAAGATGTCGAAATCGTTGAAAAACGTGGTGAACCCCGATGATGTAGTAACAAATTACGGAGCTGATGCGTTGCGACTTTTCGAAATGTTCATCGGTCCGCTTGACGCCACCAAACCATGGACCGAAAATGGAGTTAAAGGGGTTTACAATTTCCTTCGCCGTGTAGTTGCCTTCTTTGGTGAACTGACGAACATCGCGGAAGGAGAGGAGAGCAAGGAGACTTTAAAGATTCTTCACCAGACCATCCGGAAAGTGAGTGACGATATCCGCGATATGAAATTTAATACCGCCATTTCGCAGATGATGGTCTTTACAAACCATTGCTATAAAGCGGGTAATGTGAATCACGAAACGGCGGTAACTTTCTTCCAGCTCCTGGCACCTTTTGCGCCTCATCTCGCCGAAGAATTATGGGAAATGTACGGGAATAAAACGGTACTTACCTATCATCAGTGGCCTGCATTCGAAGAATCGTATCTCACGGAAGAAACCTTTGAGTACCCCGTTTCGTTTAATGGCAAAGCCCGGTATAAAATTACGCTGCCCGTTGATATGTCAAATGCAGAGATTGAGAAAGCCGTTCTTGCCGATAGTCATACCAATAAATGGATTGAAGGAAAATCAATTGCAAAAATTATAATTGTGCCGAATAAAATTGTCAATATTGTGGTGAAATAATTTCTGATCAATAACTAAAAAAAAGCCACTGAATTGCGGTTTTTTTTTGTGTAGTCCTGGATTTTAATTTCCTGACAGTAATTTCTTAAAATTTTTCCTGTAAGTTGGTGAATACCAAATCATGGCCATTTTATTGTACTCTTAATGAAGCCTTGACTGATAGACCAGCCTCTATTTTCATATCCAGTGTTCAAAGTGAAGGCTTTACTCAAAGCATTCAGTTCGCTTAACCCGTTCTACACCGAAAAATACATCACCCTTGACAGTAAAGTTGAAGGATCATGGACAGCACAGGCTGTACCTGCGACTCGCAATATGCGGTAGATGGTTTCGATCTTGAAGTTGTCGATTTCCTTTTAAAACCGTTTTCGTTTGAAAGGTTTTACAGATCAGTAAATAAGGCGAAGGAACACTTGATTCCAAAACCAGGTAATATTTTATCACGAAAAATCCTGGTCAGGGCCGTTAAGCGGATTTATCAGATCGACCTCGATGAACTGCTGTATGTTGAGGCATGCGGTGATTACACCACAGTGTGTTGCTCAGATAAAATGCTGATTGCGCACGAAACTTTGAAAAGCTGGGAAGAAAAACTCAAAGGATAGTGATAGTTTCACTTTGAGTGAAACTATCACTAAAAGCCCCACAATAAAGCTTAAATTTGCCGGATAAAAGAAATCGGATGATTGAGATATGCGCGTTGGCTTCAGGGAGTAATGGTAATTGCTATTATATTGGTAATAAAGAGGATGCAATTCTGATCGACGCCGGAATTAATTGCAAACAAATCCTGATGCGGATGAAAACGAAGGGTCTCGACCCGGCGAAAATCAGGGGGATATTTATTACGCACGAACACAACGATCATGTTTGCGGTGCGCGTGTGCTGGGGAAAAAACTGGATGTTCCTGTTTATATGACCAAAGGTACCTACCAGTCGCTCTACCTGACGAATCAGCCGCTGGCCGTAAGATTTATCAACCCAGGCGAGCCGGTTATGCTGATCCCGTTTATTATTCATCCCGTTCTGAAAAACCATGATGCCAAAGAGCCCACTTCCTTTCGAATCGATTTCCAGGGAATAAGTATAGGCGTCTTTACCGATATCGGGTTACCCTGTCAGAATGTTACCTTACATATTAAAGCTTGTCACGCAATATTTCTGGAGACCAATTATGATGAAAAAATGCTTTGGGAGGGATCATATCCTTATCACCTGAAGCAACGTGTGGCATCAGATGTTGGGCATTTATCCAATTTACAAGCGTTGAATTTATTGTCTGAACATGCAGGACCTTCGTTGAAATGGGTGTTTCTGAGTCATCTCTCCGCCGAGAATAATACTCCGCAAATTGCCTGGGATGCTTTGAAACATCTCGAAAACAGGTTCAATCTCAGGTTAACCTCACGACGTGAAGCAAGCGATTTGATAGCAATTGAAATTTGATAAAAATCGGAAATTGCAAATACGCAATTGGAAGAGAGTCGTTTTTATATCGGTTATTAATTGATTTCTTTAGCGATAGCAATTGCGGCAATGGTTCCATCGGCCACTGCAGTTGTGATTTGCCGGTATTTTTTACTGATCACATCACCTACGGCAAATACATCGGGCAGGTTGGTACGCATATCCTCATCCGTTTTTATATAACCCCACTTATCGAGTTTAAGTTTATCTTTGAAAAGCTGAACATTGGGTTTCATACCAATAAAGATAAATACACCATCAGAGATCAATGTTTTGATTTTCTTTGCTTTAAGATCCTCTACTTCTGTAATGATCTTATCGCCGTCACGTTTGAAGGAACGAGGCTCATGTTCGAGCAAAGCGCTGATTTTGGGGTTGGCAAAAAGTTTTTCCTGAGCAGTTTTATTGGCTGTAAATGCATCGAACTGGTGAACCATTGTTATTTTACCGGCAAATTTAGAGATGAAGTCGGATTCCTCAACGGCTGAATTTCCTCCGCCGATAACAACAACCTCTTTGTCCCCGTAATACTTGGCGTCGCATGTGGCGCAATACGATATTCCTTTCCCTTTCAGCTCAATTTCGCCGGGAACTCCCATTAAATTCGGGGATGTGCCCGTCGCAATAATGATTTTCTTCGCTTTGACAGTCTCATATTCATCAAGGACGATTTCCTTTTTGTTGAGATCAATACTTGTCACATCAACGGCAACTTTGTAAGCTGTGCCGCAAAGCTTGGTCTGCTCTGACATGTTGTGAGACAGCATATAACCAGCCTGCGGTTCAATAAAACCCGGATAGTTGGACACTTCGTGCGTTGTGGCAACATGACCACCCGGTAACGCAATATCAATTAACACGGTATTGACCTTCGCCTGGCACAGATAGAGTCCGGCTGTGAGACCGCCGGGGCCAGCACCCAAAATCATCACATCGAATTCCGATACCGTAGGTTTGATCTTGCCGATGATCGATGCAACTTTGCTCTCGGGGAGTAAACTGTTCAGATTCTTTATGATATCGCTTCGTTTAATTCCGCCGGTCAATCGTTCGCCAACCTCTTTCCCGTTATCATAAAATATTAGGGTAGGGGACGATTTTACCACCAGTTTATCAGAAAGTTCCCGGTTTTTCTGCCTGAAAATCTTCAGAAATTTAATATCCCCGCCATATAATTTGGATAGTGAGTCAAATTTTGGCGACAATGCTTCACAAGGTGGACATTCAGAGGAGTAAAAATCAAGGACTACTTTCCCGGATTGCAAAACCTCTTTCTCAAATTCAACAGATGTAATTTCAATCATTTTGTATTTTTTTATTATTCAGTAAAAGGTTCTATTCTTCTAAATAGGCTGCAAAACCCAATTCAAGTAATTCTTTCACCGGACGACAATCGGGCGAGCTGATTGATCCGTTTTTATTTTTTGCAACCGATCCGCAGCCACCTCCGCAGGCCAGTTGAACTGAGCAGGTTTTACATTCAGGAATAGTTGTGACATCACGGTTTTCCCATTCACTGATTAATTGTTCGTTACGGCTAACTTCGGGATAAAACGTTCCCAATGCCTCGTCAGTTTTGCCTACTGTGGCCGTGCAGGAGTAAATTCTGCCTGTATAATCAAAAGCCCATTCCGTTTTACAGGCAGGACACGCATCGAAAAGTGGTTCGGGAAGTTTACCATTTTCAGCCAGGTACTTCGAAATGGAATAGGCCGGTTTGTAAAAATCCTGTATATAAGGATATTGCCTGATCAGTTCGAAAATCTTTTCGTATAATGCAAGGCGGGTGAAAAGTTTATCAGGGGTAGACTGACAGTGGTGAAGTTCATAATTTCTTCCTATCTGTGTTTTGAACAAGGGGTGAGTAGTCCAACCTTTTTCGATGGCAAACTGTGCGAATTCGGGAAGGTTATCAATGTTTTCCTTGTCGATTACCATCCGGAGATTCACTGCAATTCCGTTTTCCAGGCACGAATCTACACCCCGGACAATCTTTTCAAATGTTTTTCCGCCACCTTTCAGCGTTCTGCGGATATCATGAATGGGTTCTGTCCCATCAATGGTGATCTGAATTTCGCGGATGTTACCCGTCTTCAGAATTGAGGTATACTCTTCGAGTGTGTAGCCGTTGGTGACAAAGCAAACTTCGAGTTGAGCCTCATTTGATTTTTGAAGTAAATAAGTGATTTGTTCTTTCTGGTGAGGTGAGTTAAGTAGTGGCTCACCGCCAAAAACGGTAATGTATTTTTTACGTGCCGCAAATTCAGTTTCGAGGTACTGAAAGAAAGCATCAGTCAGTGCAGTACCCTGGGCTGCACCCTGATTGGTATATTCGTCCTGGTAACAATAGGTACATCCGAAATTGCAACTGTAATTAAGAATGAAAAATAGTTGAATTTCATCCTTATCGCGGTAATCCACTGCATTGTAATACCCCGAGCGGAAAAGCTTTTTTTCGGTTTCTTCATCCGCCAGGTAGCCCTTTTGAACCATTTCTGCCATAAATTCGGGATCGGCTTCGCCCCCGTTGCGCAGAATTTTAAGCTTACCGGCGTCCAACGGATCGAGAATATCTGCGTTGCCAGATAACAGGTTGACAATGAAGAAGTTTTTACTCTCCTTAACTTTCGAAAATATATTTTGTGTTGAATATCTCATTCCGGATAATTCTTAATTGTTAATTTTAACGGAGTGCCGAAAATTTTGTTCCCGGCACTCCATTTCAAAAATCATGAATCAGTCATGACATCCAACAACAGTCCGTGAAGTTTTTGCGCAACACTGGGCAGTTTTTACTTCTTTGGACACTTCTTTTTTCTTGATAAGACTTTTCATCCGTATTTAATTTGTTTTAATTGTTCGGACAGAACCCGCATGTAGATTACTCATCCTTGTTTGTGTTGACGAACATGCTCGTTTTATGGAAATATATATTAGTTCTAATGTTATAATTTCCGGTTTTTATATTCCCGGAAGATTTATCTTTTACAGCAGCATCCTCCACCTGACGGTTTTTTTCCCGTGATGGTGAGACTGGCTACTTCTGCTTTTCCTTTTGCATAAGGTTTCGATTCTTCGATAATTTCAATTCCCTCGAAACCCTTTTTGTACAGTGTGCCGAGGTATTCCCCGCGGGTTACGGAGCCGGCCCAGCACTCGGCAATAGCGACCGGGTCGTTGCGGTATTCTTCAGCGATAGGAGTTGTTGCGTAGATATCACTGACCACAAAACGCCCCCCCTTTTTCAGAATACGGTAAACTTCACTCCAAACAGCGTCTTTATCAGCCGCGTGATTAATCGTACAGTTTGAGATGACAAGATCGGCAATTTCATCGTCCAGGTTAAGGTTCTCCAATTCAGAACGTAGAAAGCGTACATTCTTTACGTTAAATTTTGCCGCATTTTGCCGGGCTTTTTCGAGCATTCCATCCGATACATCGATCCCATACACAAATCCTGTTTCCCCGACTTCATCGGCCATCCGCAGAACATCGGTTCCGCGACCACTGCCTAAATCGACACAGACTTCACCCGGTTTTGGTGCGGAATAATTGATCGCTCCACCGCACGACAAACAACAATCTGTGTCTGCCAGGGCACCGTACCTGATATTAATGGCCGTGATATTCATTTGAATAGGAATTACAGTTTAAAAATACTAAAATTTTACCTGAGTTAACATGTACTGCAAGGTTTTTTCACAATAAAAAGTCCGATCAGGCCACCAAAAAGGGCGTGGGAGTACGGATCACTGGTAACTGGTGAGCTGCCGGAACCCGCGCCAAAATAATAGAAATACACTATTCCGGCAACAGCGCCAATCGAAAAGCCGAGAACCGGTTTCCAAAAGTACCACGATGTAATTACCGCTTTTAAACCTTTAGGCTTGTTATTAATTTCGCAAGAACCACTCATTTTTTGTTTATTTGTGACCTTGCAAAACTACTGAATATTTTATTATAAATCGCATTAGTATCACTTAAATCTTTTTAGTATCACTATTTTTAATACTTTTGCCTTTATTGAAGTTATTTTTAGAATTATGGGTTTGATTTTTAAGAAGGAAATATCGGACACTGTAGCTCAGGAGCTTTTTGAGAGTGATGAGAAATGTCTTGAATTTCTTGCAGATCTTAAATGGGCAGAAGGTTTTACCTGCCGCAAGTGTGGAAATACAAATTCATGTTCAGGAAAGACACTTTTTTCAAAACGGTGTACAAAATGCAAATCGGAGGAGTCGGCAACTTCGGGAACGATTTTTCATAATTGCAAATTCCCGGTTCATAAGGCTTTTTTCATCGCGTATAATGTTTGCAAAGGGAAGAAGGATGTTTCGACCTATGAGTTTGCCCGGCGTCTGGCTTTACGGCAGATGACCTGCTGGAATTTCAAAACCAAAATCCAGAGTGCCCTGAAATCGATAGATACCCTCACCGAAAATGAAAAGGTTGCCATTCAGAAGATGCTGGAAGGTAAACTATATAGAAACACTTAGGTGGAGCGCACCGGTAATATGATCTGTCGGCCAGAAATTAATAGCTTGACTTTTTCGCCTGCTCGCCCTTTCTTATTGGGCCAAAGATCATCATACAAGTGTCCGCAAATTGTCAAATTGGCTCATTTTCGCCTTTTTCGTCACATTTTCTCCTCATTGCCTCTCTCCCTTTCGCCCCCTCACATTTTCTTATTTTCACATTTTCACATCTTCATCGTCGTTGCTCAAAGAATTGCTTCATTAGGAGCGCACATTCATTCTGTAGGATGCCACCTAAGAGTATCGTCTTCGGATGTAGCGCGTCAGGTGCAAATTTTCTGAATCCCCGTTTTTCATCAGGTGCTCCGTAGACTATACGGTCGATTTGCGACCACCCAAGAGCTCCGGCGCACATTACACATGGTTCGATTGTGACATAAAGGGTACAGCCGGTGAGGTATTTTCCCCCAAGCATGTTGGCTGCTGCAGTAATGGCCTGCATTTCGGCATGGGCAGTGACATCATTCAGCGTTTCGGTAAGGTTATGGGTTCTTGAAAGGATATGGTTGCGACACACCACAATGGCTCCCACAGGAATCTCTCCCTGAGCAAAAGCCTGTTCCGCTTCGGCAAGGGCACGTTTCATAAAATATTCATCATCAAAGGGAGCTATCATATTCGGGCGTTTTAAAGCTCAAAAGTACGGGATATTCATTACTTCTGCTAATCTGTGGTTTGGAAACATGGGCCGATACAATCGGTTTGACAAAGGAAGGGCTGATGACGATTGGCAACTGTGGTGAGCCCTCAATAACCTCTCACGAACCACAAAATAGGTTTTCTTATATGCCCTTAGTTTTGTAATTTTACGGCTTAAACATACAAAGCAATAAAATGTATAGAAACTTTACTTGCGGTGAACTCCGACAGGAGCATGTCGGGCAGGAACCTGTTTTGGCAGGCTGGGTACAAACAGTGCGGAACCTTGGGGCAATGACGTTTATCGACATTCGTGACCGTTATGGAATTACCCAACTGGTAGCCGATGATAATACTCCTGCTCAGTTGAAGGAGCAATTCAGTAAACTTGGACGCGAATATGTGATTCAGGTGAAAGGGATTGTCCGGGAACGTTCAAGTAAAAATTCCAAAATAGCTACCGGTGATATAGAGGTTGATGTTAAGGAGTTGACCGTTCTGAATAAGGCGGCTGTTCCCCCGTTTACGATACAGGATGATACTGACGGAGGAGATGAATTAAGAATGAAATTTCGCTACCTTGATCTTCGGCGCGAAGCAGTTCGTAAAAACCTTGAGTTAAGGGCTAAAATGGCGCATGTTGTCCGTAATTACCTCGACGATCTGCTGTTTATTGAAACCGAAACACCGGTGCTGATGAAATCGACACCCGAAGGGGCACGCGACTTTGTCGTTCCTTCGCGGATGAATCCTAACCAGTTCTATGCCCTGCCACAATCGCCTCAGATTTTCAAACAACTTTTAATGGTGGCCGGTTTCGATCGCTACTACCAGATTGTGAAATGCTTTCGCGATGAGGATCTCCGGGCAGACCGTCAACCGGAGTTTACACAAATTGATTGTGAGATGTCGTTTGTTGAACAGGAAGATGTACTGAACATGTTTGAAGGTCTTACACGCCATATGTTCACGAAAATTAAAGGAATCGATCCCGGTGCATTTCCCCGGATGACCTGGGCCGACGCCATGGAAAATTACGGCTGCGACAAGCCTGATATCCGTTTCGGAATGATGTTCCGGAATTTAACAGATACAGTTAAAGATAAAGGATTTAAATTATTTGATGAGGCCGAATATGTTGTTGGCATATGTGTGCCTGGTTGTGGCGAATATACCCGCAAGCAATTGGATTCGTTGACCGATTTTGTCAAACGCCCACAGGTTGGAGCCAGTGGTCTGGTTTATGCCAAAATCAATAATGACGGAAGTGTGAAATCTTCTGTCGATAAATTTTATTCTCAGGAGGATTTGGCCAAATGGGGCGTTATTTTCGATGCAAAACCCGGCGATCTGATCCTGATCATTTCGGGTGAAAAAAGCCGGTCTTTGTCCGCATTATCGGTTCTGCGTCTCGAAATGGGCAGGCAAAACGGGTTAATGGATAAGGAAAATTTCAAACCACTTTGGGTAATTGATTTCCCATTGCTGGAGTGGGATGAGGATTCGTCGCGTTTCTATGCGATGCATCATCCGTTTACTTCGCCGATCCCGGCCGATATTCCGCTGCTGGAGACGACACCGGGAAAAGTAAGGGCTAATGCCTATGACCTGGTAATCAATGGAGTGGAGATAGGCGGCGGTTCGGTCAGAATCCACGACAGCGAGCTTCAGGCTAAGATGTTTAAAATGCTGGGCTTTACCAAACAGGAGGCTGAAAGCCAGTTTGGATTTTTGATGGAAGCATTCAAATATGGAGCGCCTCCCCATGCCGGCATCGCCTTTGGTTTCGATCGTCTTGTATCGATGTTTGCCGGGCTCGACTCAATCCGCGATGTGATTGCATTCCCGAAGAATAATTCAGGCAGGGATGTTATGAACGATGCCCCCTCCGGGATTGCCCGGACTCAACTCGATGAACTTTGCCTTGCACTGGTTTCCCCCAAAATTAAAAGTTAACCCCGAAATTCTTCCATGCAAAAAAGGGACAACTGATGTTGCCCCTTTTTTATTAGGTATTTGACTAAAGTTTACTGCAAATCTACCTTTTTACGGGCAGAATAGTTAATGTGCAGCGCCTGTGCCTTTCTTAACTCTTCTTTTACCTCTGTGACAATCCTCATCTTGGTTGACTCATCAGCCTTGATAGAAGTAATCATTAAAGGAATCTCTGCTTCTTCACGGGCAGCTCTTTCAGCGGTTATAAAGTTCAGAATATCCGTTGGATTCGCGAATTGATCATTCAATTGAATCTGCGGTTCTGTTCCGAAAACTTTTTGATACTGAAGAGTTGGCTGACCAATATAGATAAAACTTACCAGGGTTTTCTTGGTGAGTTTTGTCAACTCTGTCGCTTCAGGTTTTTTAATTTTGACCATCAGCGTTACTTCACGCATGGTGGTTGTAACCATAAAGAAACAAAGAAGCATAAATACAATATCAGGAAGCGAGGCTGTTGATACGCTTGGTAATTCTTTAGTACTGTCTTTTTTAAACTTTGACATTTCTAATCCTCCTTTAAAATTATTACTTAACACTACCGACTTTCTTCGGCTCGGCTTCTGATATCTTTTGTGGATAGATCATTTTGATTGCATCTTGCTGATCTGCTGTTAAATCAGCAAATTTTTTGCTCCATTTCTCCATCGATTTTGCATCCCGAAGTTCGTTGACTGCAGCCACTAACTCATTCTGTACCTGCAGGTACATTCCGTAAGTGGTTCCAAAGTCATTTCTTAAAGAGATAACCCCGTTTTTCACTATTTCTGTCGGACCAAAAAACGGGATGTCTTTAACTTCCTTTTCTGGAAGTGTGATCAGATTACTGGGATTATCCAAAAACTCCTTTGTTTTGGTTCGTAGATCTTTGATGGCCAGCCAATCATTCTCAACCAATAACTGATCCTGAGCGTTTACCAGCACCACAAAGATATTCCTTTCATTGATTTGAATATCCGTTTTGGCCTGGTTCGGGTCTGCAGGAGGAGGAAGTCTCCGCTCCAAACCTGAATCTACGTCCATCGTTGTAGTTACAAGGAAAAAGATCAGCAACATAAAGGCAATATCTGCCATCGACGCAGAGGGTATTTCCGGAACTTTTTTTGCCATTGTGCTATTATTAAAATAATTTATTGAAGCAATTAACTTAGCTTATATTGTATATCCTTATTTGCTCCAAAGTTTTGAAACAGAGGTGTAAACCAATGCGGCTGCGGTAATAAAGAATAAAATATATGCTGTATATAGGCCCGTATCTGTTAACATGGCTGAACCCGGTGTTAATGTGCCGTCAGCAACCAATGCCTGTGTTCCATAGAACTGAGGAATTTCAGGCGATGCCATAAGATAGGCAATTAATAGCACGACTGCCATGCCAGAAAAGGCAATGATGGTCTTTTTACTGTCTCCTTTGACTGTAATGGCCTGAAATGTTGCAAACACAACAATACAAACTACTGCAACAAAAAACAGAAAATAAGCCCAATAGAAATTTGTATCCAGGGAACTATCAAGTTTGACATTATCATCGCTGTTCATTATTACTAAAATGACCAGGATTATTGAAATGACAAACATCGCCAGGAGACCAATATTCAAATACTTGAGAAATTTGTTACTACTCATGGGAGTAAGAAAATAAATTAATTAATTATTTTTTCAGGTTGTGTTTTACAAGTAGGTCCATCAAAGAGATTGATGCATCTTCCATCGAACTGATGATGCTGTCAATTTTTGCAAGGAAGTAGTTGTAAAATACCTGAAGAATCATAGCAACAACAAGTCCGAATACTGTTGTAATCAAAGCGATCTTGATACCACGGGCAACCAGGGTCGGAGAAATATCACCTGCAACTTCGATGGCATCGAAGGCAGCGATCATCCCGATTACAGTTCCAAGGAATCCAAGCATCGGACCCAACGCGATAAATAATGCGATCCAGCTTAATCCTTTTTCAAGTAAGCCTGTCTGGATACCACCATATGATACAATCGATTTTTCCACAACATCGAGCCCTTCGGTATGACGGTCAAGTCCCTGGTAGAAAATTGATGCAACTGGTCCGCGTGTATTGCGGCATACCGCTTTTGCAGCCTCAATACCACCTTTGTCCAATGCTTCTTCAACATTGACAAGAAGTTTTTTTGTATCTGAAGTGGCCATGTTCAAATAAATGATCCTTTCAATACATAGGGCAAGACCGAGAATCAAACAGGCAAGGATGGAAGCCATAAAGCCCGGGCCGCCTTCGATGAATTTTTGTTTAATTTGGCTGTGCATTGACTTGCCAGCTTCATTCTGGGCAGCGGCCTGTTCAACCGGATCAGCAGTCAAACTTTTTGCTTGTGCCTGGTTAGTAGCTGGTGTCTGTGCCTGAGCCTTGGTTTCAAAGGAATTCCCAAAACTAAGCAACCCACAAACTGCAATTAGTGCAAATAGCTTTCTCATAACTGGTTCTGAATTTTTAATTAATAATTTGTTTTAAATAATTGGTTCTTTGTTTACTATTTTGCATGATAAAATAAACTCGATTCAAAAGTATAGAATTTTCTTAATATCAACATATCAATATACTGAAAATCAAAAAAACATTTTTAATGGTTCATGTGTTTCTATTTGAGTTGCGAAAATTATAAAAAGAATTTGGATTAAACAATTAATTTTCAACTTCACCGCTAAGATTTTGCATAAGATATGCTTTGACCTCCGCAATGGGGAGGTTTTGTCCCAGCAGAAACATCATTTTGGTTACTGCCGCTTCCACCGTAATGTCCTTACCGCTAACGACTCCGGCCTCCAAAAGTTCCCTGCTTGTTTCGTAATAACCCATTTTCACCTTTCCTCCCGGACATTGACTGACATTCATAAATACAATTCCTGAGCGTGTTGATTGCCTGATTGCCTCAAAAATCCAGGGGAAAGTTGGCATATTTCCCGATCCATATGATTCAAGAATGATTCCCCGGAGGCCGGAAAGCGCAAGAATAGCTTCAAAATATTTTTGGCTGAGTCCTGGAAAAATCTTTATGATGATAACATTGTCATCAACCGAGGTGTTAATACTAAGTATTCCCTTGCTTCTGGGGTAGTTTATTTTTTCATAATCGTACCTTATATCGACGCCTGCAATGGCCAGAGAGGGGTAATGGTGGGAGGTGAATGCACTGAATTGTTGTGAATCCTGTTTCGTGGTCCGGTTCCCCCTGAAAAGATGCGAGCTAAAATAGATGCATACTTCCGGGACGATTGCTTTACCTTCCTTTTTTGCCGCCGCAATCTGCACAGCAGTGATAATATTTTCCTTGCCATCGGTGCGTAATACCCCGATTGGAAGCTGGGATCCGGTCATAATAACCGGCTTATCGAGATTTTCGAGCATATAGCTAAGCGCCGATGCTGTATAGGCCATGGTATCGGTCCCGTGTAATATCACAAATCCATCGTACTTTGAATAGTTAGTCTTAATTGTTTTTGCAAGTTGAACCCAGATGTCCGGGGTCATATTGGCAGAATCGATGGGAGGATTAAACGTTACCGATTCAATATCGAACCCTAATTTGTAAAGTTCAGGAATCTCTTCCTGGATAAGTTCAAACTTCATCGGTGAAAGCGTTTTGGTCATGGGATCTTCACGCATTCCAATTGTTCCCCCCGTATAAATAATCAGAATGGGTTGTTTAGGTGTTGCCACTAGTATGCAGATTTATTAGGTGCTTAATCTATTACAAAAGTATAAAACCCCGTCATATTAAATGCCTAAAATCCAAATAATTGTTGTGCAGTCAGTGTAGTCATGCGGGCTACCTGCTCTATGCTGGTCTCATGCAGCATTGCAATCCGTTCAGCTATAGTTGTAATGTAGGCGCTTTCGTTCCGGCGTCCGCGATGCGGGACAGGGGCAAGCCAGGGCGAGTCTGTTTCAAGCAAAATGTGCTTAAGCTCAATCTGCTGTACGGTTTTATCCAAACCGGAATTTTTGAAGGTGACGATTCCGCCTATTCCGATTTTAAATCCAAGGTCAATTACCTGTTGAGCCTGTTCTAAATTTCCAGTGAAACTGTGGAAAACCCCCGTAAGTAATTTATCTTTCTCCTTCTCAAGCACTTCGAAAACCTCGGCAAACGAATCCCTGACGTGGATAATTATTGGAATACCTCCTTTTTTTGCCCACCCGATTTGAATTCTGAAAGCCTCCATCTGTTCATTAATAAATGTCTTGTCCCAATAGAGATCAATTCCGATTTCGCCGATCCCTAAAAATAGCCGCCTGGCATACCACTTTTCGATCAGGTGCAACTCCTCACGAAAATTTTCGCGGACAGAGGTCGGATGTAAGCCGATTAATGGTACAAACAGTTCAGGATAGGAGTCAGTCAGATTGAGCATCGGCTTTACCGTAGAACTGTCGATATTAGGTAATACAATTTTACTGACTCCCACTGTTACAGCCCGGGCAATGGCTTCGTTCCTGTCGGAATTAAACTCTTCGGAATAAAAATGCGAATGGGTATCAATAAACATAGTGCAATTTTGGCGTAAATATACCGGATTTGATTTTGCAGGGCAACAAGAATTATTCGGTTCAGAACAAACAGAACAGAAAACTAATGTCGTATACTAATAAAAATCAAACTCTTGCATTCTGGATGTTTTGGTTTTAAATAGTCGGATTTTAAGCGATTGTTAATAATAACTTACAAATCAAAAGTTTTACTGGTTGTTTTGATTACAGATTATTTATTTGTAAACTCGCACCGTCGAAAACCAATTTTATGAGGCATTAAAATATCTTCCTTATTATAGGTATTCGTCATTAAAAGCAAACAACTAACATTATTTTAATAATCATGGAAAATTTCGAACAATTGAAAACTGTAAAGTTTTACAGTGGTGACACAACCCCGCTTGAAATGCACAAAGTGCGTGTGGTTCAAAAACTAAATCTTTTACCCATCGAAGAACGTAAGGTGGCAGTCTATGGAGCAGGTTTCAATACATTTCTGCTTCAGAATAAGGATGTTTTCCTCGATATGCTCACCGATTCAGGGACCAATGCAATGAGCGATAACCAGGTTGCGGCAATGAGTGTTGCCGATGATTCGTATGCAGGGTCGGCCAGTTACTATAAACTGGAGACAGCCATTAAAGAGGTA
>JBBRGI010000013.1:0-24891 GCA_038240855.1 Bacteroidales bacterium
ACTTGTAAGCAAAGTCAGATTTCTTCAATCCGATGCATCGAACCTGAGATCCGTTTTTACGAGTTACGACCTTATTCTGATCAACGACATTCTCGACCAGATGTACAATCCACGACATTTTCTGGCCGGAGTTCATAAGAGAATCAATGCCGGCGGAAGACTCATCGTGGCTACGGGGTTTGATTGGAGCGAAGATTGTACCCGCAAAGAAAACTGGATTGGTGGTTATCGCGAAGCGGGAGAACAGATATGGGGTGAAGATGACCTTGCCTCGTTGCTTAGCGACAAGTTCATCCGGATTGAAGGGCCAATCACCGTGCCGCTTGTCAGACGGATCAACAAAAGGAAATACTCCTATCAAAACATTGATGTTACGGTTTGGGAGAAGAAAAACAGTTAAATTAATACGATTGGCAGTCAGGAGGTAGCGATTAAAAAAATTCGTCACTAGCGGGTTCCCACCGGAATAAGATCAACTAATTTTTTAATGGAAAGAAATATTGAATTACTGGCACCAGGTGGCGATATAAATTCAATTAAAGCCGCAATTGCGGCAGGAGCTGATGCTGTATATTGTGGTCTGAATAAATTTAATGCCCGTAATCGTGGAACAAATATAAGCTTTGAGGATATGAACGGGATTTTAGGGCTCGCTCATAAAAATAATTGTCAGGTATTTTTAACCCTGAATATTATTATTGTTGAAAGTGAAATTCCTGCACTTATAAACATCCTGAACAAACTGGTAAACACTAGTATCGATGGAATAATTATCCAGGATTTGGGAATGCTTTATCTTGTATCCAACTATTTTAAGCGCCTTAAAATTCATGCCTCTACTCAGCTTACGACTCACAATGAAGGTCAGATACTCTTTTTAAGTAAATTATCGGCGACCCGTGTTAATCTATCAAGAGAGCTAAGTATTGAAGAAATAGCGACTCTATGCCTGGTTTCTCATAAAAATGAAATGCTGATTGAAGTATTTGTACATGGTTCAAACTGTATCTGCTTTTCAGGCCTATGTTATATCAGTTCTGTTCACGGAGGGAATTCGGGGAATCGCGGCCGGTGTAGTCAGCCATGCCGTGATCAATATGTAACAACACCTGAAGGCAAAAACTTCCCACTTAACCTTAAAGATAATTCTGCATGGTCCGACCTGAGGGAACTTTCTGATGCAGGCGTTGACTCCATAAAGATTGAAGGAAGAATAAAAAAATTTCATTATGTCTATACTATAGTTGATGCATGGAGAAAACAGCTTCAATCCTTTTATGAAAATAAAAAACTCATTGACAACAAAAGTGCTCTTTATAAGGTTTTTAATCGTGATTTTTCGAACGACTTTCTGAAAGGAACAATTACAAAAGAGCTGTTTATTGATAATCCCCGTGACAATTCAGCAATATATTCTGCTGAATTAAATGGTGGTTGCACTGAGGAGAATATTGAAAAAGCAAAAGGCGATATTTACGATGAAAGAGCGGAGATGATCCGTAAAGTTGAAAACGTCATAGATCAATTAAGTACGGCAAAAGATCCTTTGGACATAAGTCTGTCGGGTGAATGTGGCTCACCGTTAAAAGTGTCGGTTAAAACGCCTGACAATTTATTTGTTGTGGATTCGAAAACCAATCTCGTAACTGTTGCTCCTGCGAAAGCGCTCACTTACGCGACTGTGTTCTCAAAGCTGAAAGCCTTAAACGACACGGAGTTTTATATCAGGCAACTGCATTTGAACGATCGCCAACCCAATGTTTACCTGTCGTTTAATGAACTGACTTCGGTTAAGAAAAGACTTTTACTGATGTTGAACGACTACAGGGAATCCATTGATGCCGTTCCTGTTCCTGCTTTAAAAAGACAAACGAACGCAAAAATAAAACCAACTCTGAAGGTATTGCTATCCTCACCTGATGATTTATACCTGTGCACTGAGACATCCGCGCAGATTTATTTTCAGCTTCCCAATTGTTTAAGGAATGTTAGTCAGGAATATAGTGAGATATTTATCAAAAACAAAGAAATAATCCCATGGTTTCCATCCGTTTTGATAGGTGATGACTACTGCGCTGCAGTTGAATTTCTGCACCGGGTAAAACCAACGCTTATTGTCACAAACAATACGGGGATCGCGTATGAGGCTTACAAAAATGGAATTTCATGGATAGCTGGTCCCTATCTGAATATTGTTAATTCCTTCAGTCTGTTATGTTTGAAAGATAATTTCAACTGTTCCGGGGCCTATATTTCGAACGAAATCAGCAGAAACCAGATCCAACAAATAAAAAAGCCCGCCGATTTTGAACTTTACTACAGCATTTATCATCCTGATTTGCTTATGACAAGCAGGCAATGTCTGTTTCATCAGGTCACCGGATGTCAAAAGGATAAAATTGATGATGACTGTATGCAGGATTGCAAAAAATCATCGTTTATTACCAATTTAAAGGAGCAATCTTTTATTATTGAGAAATCAGGAGGTAACTACCACACGATTTATAATGAGACGAATTTCCTGAATACGGAGATTGTTACTGATTTGCCGGATTTCTTTACCGGCTTTTTAATTAATTTAAGCGATATTACCACCTGGACCAGGCTTACTGGCAGTAAAACGATGATAATTAGGCTTTTCGAAAATCTTCTGGATGAAAATCCTGATGCGGAAACGGAACTCAACCAACTAATTTATCCCACCGATAACGCTCAATACCGAAACGGGATTTAGTGATAAAACAATCTTGTCCTGATCGGTTTAGCGGCTCAGCCATCTGAAAGCATGATTCCATTTATTTTCGCGAAACCCGGGAATACACCACAATATACATAGTGGTTCGATTGCCCTGGCCGCTTCGACGGTACCCATATCCACGGTTTCGAATCCAAACAGAAAACAGATCACGCTAACATCGTGTTTGGCTTGCGGATTATTCCCGCAAATAAACATACTTGGTTTTTCAGATCCAAAATCTGGATTAACCATGAGGCTGCTGCCGATACTATTAAATGCTTTAACGAAATTGGCTTCCGGGAACGAATTTTGCAACCGTTCCATCAGCGAATCGTTAAGATCGGTAAAGAAATTGAGCACCCCGTTTTCAGGAGGTGTATCGGCAATGGGATTTGTAGCGTCAATTATTGTTTTTCCGGTCAGATTTGTTTTACCCGCCAATTGCAAAGCATTTAATGCGGCTGAACCTTTTGTAGCCAGAACGACTATTTCGCCAAATTCGGCGGTCTCAGCAAACGTCCCGATCAATCCTTTCTCCCCTGCCTTTGATTTCCATGATGCCAGTTTCGACAGATCGCGGCTTCCGATCATCACATCGTACCCATATTTCAAAAAACCAGTGGCCAGTGCCTGTCCTGCAACACCTGAACCGATTATTCCTACTTTTTTCTGCATCGCCTGTCTTATTTAAAACAATAAGATTAACAAAAAAGGCATTTAAAAGTTTTAAAATTCAGAACCGAACAGGCAATTGAAAGGCTGTCTGATTATTTTGAATCTATGCCAATAACATTCGGAATTTTCCAGAAATGATCGTTTTTATCGTTCTGATATGTCTTTGAAACATAACTGCCTATTTTCGAAATAGTCGTATCGCGTGTCTGAATAAACAGACTTGCCTCAGGGCCCCCTTCAAGGTAGACCGTAGTGCGGATATCGGGGATCATGCTGCTCAGAAAACCAATCATTTTCTGATGGGTATAGGGTGACCGTGTAAATATAAAATAGATATTGCCCGCGATATCAGTCGCTCCGATAACCATACTGCAAGCCTGTCCCGGATTTTTATTCCATTCCATCCTGTTCCCATTACAATCGATCATCCGCATACCCTGGCAAAACGTTTGGTAGCTTGTTTGTATTGATTCCCAACTGGTGCATGTCAGGTCATAGAACTTCATGTCCGGACCAGCACCCTGTTTTGGATTCATGGCCATCATCACATTATAGCCGCCATTCAGTTTTGAATTATTAAAGTGGGTATTATTTTTCAGATATCCCTTATTGGTTGAGGCGTTTTCCATATTGAACATGCCGGCATTCACCACTACACTCAAACCGAAATCATTCGCCCATGTATCGGCAGTTCTGTTTTGTTTTCCATGCTCCGAGGCACAATACACCCCGAAATTGCATAACCCGGGATCAACTTTTAGTATGAAAATCTTTGAATCGTTCAAAATTGATGCTTCGGGTGCCCGGGGTTCCCAAAAGTACAGACCCTTTTCTAACTCATGCCATTCGGGAATTTTATCTTGCACCTCGCTCGCATTCAATGAAATAAAAGAGAGAAATGTCAATAAAACCGCAGGTAATAAAACGGTTAAAAAAATCGGTTTAGGCATCCTCATTATTCCAATCGAATTTCGAGGATTTAAACGGAAAAAGATCAAACAGTTCACCCGAATAGTAATATTCATAGGCGATCGCACCGAAGGTATAGGGCTGCCGGTGGATTAACAGGCTCGAACCTCCAACAACAGGATTTGCCTTTGGTATCGAAACTTCGAATCCGATGTTAAATAATGTAGCCAGAATTTCGGGACGATCACCGATGGGATATCCGGCTCTTTCCCACTGCATTTTTACCTGTTTGATATTCAGGGCAGCGTACATATACGAATAAAAATGGTTTTTATAGGAAGTGAGTCTTTTGTACCGCTCATCCTCAATTGCATTGGATTCAAAATCGAGCAGATGTTCGTACTTCTCGCCAAGGTAGAACACGGATTCACGATCTTTCAGGTTACGTTCAATCATTCGGGCAGTTGGCACTTTAATTCCGGTAACTCCCAGCGAGAAAGTTGTTTCAACGGACAGTATTTTCAACGGACCAATCCATTTTTTATATGCTTCACGTTCTGAATTGAAGAGCCTTATCTGTTCGCCTACCAGTACAGCTACGATCAGGCGAGGTTCGACACCTGTGAGATTGGCTACAGAATCAATCAGGGGTTTATCTTTGGCGACTGCCAGTTTAAAATCATCCCATTCGGCAATATTCATCCATTCGAATGCACTTCCACTCTTTCTTTGATCACGATGGATAGAATTCTCAAACTCAAATTCCTGAATCTCAGAATTATACTTTTCATTATCCTCCATGTGCAAACCTACGGCAGCAACCATACGTTCCGCTTCCGGGAGATTGCGACTCTGAAGATATGCATTTAAAATATAAAGTGAATTTTCGGGATAGTATTTATTTAAAACAAGTACATTATGAAAAAATGTTGCCTCCTGCTGATTTATACGGCTGGTGTCAGGTGATTCCGATTTGCCATATTTGTCGTTAAGTTCCTGGAAATACCTGTCATTGTAATCCACAGCGCCCGGATCATCTGTTACATGCAGTTTGACTGCAAAAAAAGCGGTTGTCAAAAATAAACCAATGAGTGCAAAGAAAATTGTAAATCCGTAACTAAAATACTTAGCCAACTTGCGATATACGCGCCCGTTTGAATCTAATGTCATTATTGAAGAGAAATCTCACTTTAAAAGTTGCGCAAAAGTAATCTAAAGTGATCATTATTGTTTTGCAGATACCGATATTTTCTTTAGTTCGATGCGATAATTAATGTTGGGTTTGCATACGATTGTTGTAAGACCTGTTCAATCCCAGACAAACCGCCACTTACCGTCCAATTTCCTTTTCCAGACGGTATGAAGAATCCTTCACTTAGAGTAGTTTTCCCTAAGCTGTCAGTTGCAGTGTATGTAAACTTTGTTAACCTACCGTAAAGCCAAGAAGTCAGTAAGTTTTTGTCCAATCAATAAAGGTAAATTTACGACCACCTTATGCGGGTGTATATTTATTCAATTCATCTATCCCTAACTGTTCTTCAAGGAAAGATACTTTATCGAGTGTTGATTGGTAACCTCCTGCACCAAATTTATCAAATTCCCTTTTTTCAAAATTTGTGGCCATTGTATAATATTCAGTTTTGGAGATAATTTTTCTCAATGCCGGAAATAATACAGTGTCCTCCCTTGCTTCATGGGCACGATACATGGAATTAAAGCTTTTAATCAGACCAGTTAATTTTTGTGTCTCATTTGCATCGGCGGGCGCTTTCCTATCTGCAATCTGAATGATCTGCTCCGTTATTTTCCGGCCTGCGTCATGCTGAATATAAAGCACCTGAACCAGACCTACCAACAGGTTGGCTTTGGCGAATTGAGGGAAAAGAAATTCCTCCTCCAGTTTTTCATGATAATCTTCAATGTAATCACGGATGATCAAAGCCGAGTTTCGCAATGCCTCCATTGGAAAATTCTCTCCATTTGCAAGATGATTTTTACAGGCATCATAGATCAGCATAACCCTGTTTAAAACTCCGTGTTCACGCATAAGATCATTTACCGGGGAAATTTCTTCCTGTCCCTGATCCTTGCAACCCGTAACGAGACCTAATCCCGCAACACCGGTTAAGGTACCGAAAAAGAAACCATTCTTAATAAATTCACGTCGTTTGCTCACCAGTTTATCACCGGGCAGATACTTGTTTTCACTGAAAGTTTCCATCACTACAGATTTAAAGGTTTATATAACGTTGAAGTCTATTCATTATAAAAATCACTCAATTCATCCAATTGTCAAGTGTTTCCTTCACAAGTTTACGCTGCGATTCAGGAAGTGATGCAATCCTGGTACGATGGCTTCCTCTCTCTTGAACAACTTTAAGAATTTTTCTATTACCATATGTCCTCGCGGCTGATGCTGTCCATGGATCATTCTCCCCGTATATCAGCAAAACTTTGGAAGCATCTTTTTTCAAATATCTCTTTACAAGCAGGCTCATTGCAGGATCATAATCAAATTTCGTCTGCACAGGCATAAACAATCTGGGTATATAATTCTTTCCATCCTTTAGTTCCATGAGACCTTTAAATGGTTTAGGATTATAGCCGTAATAACCCAGTTGACACATCGCCTGGACAAAAAACGGCAAAGTTGGTTTTCCACTTTCAATATCAAAATAATCGGGAGAACAGGTTTTTATCAGGTAGTTTATGAGCTCCTGGTCAGTTGACGCGGAAGGCGGTATTTCAGTCACGGGATGGCCCCATTGCCAGAATGAGAAAGCATATTCGAGTACACAAAAATCATAAACTTCACCCACTTCGACCTTAAAAGAGTAATTCTTTTCCTTACAATACTGGCTAAAAAGTGGCATCAGTTGTTTCTTCCTTTTCAGTAATTCCTCCTGGAATTGCTCCACTTTTCTACGGTCAGAAGCGTTCCCCGGTTTATGCCTTATAAAATGATCATGTCGTTTCTCTTCAACTGAATAATTGAGGGGAGCGACATAAGGTACAGAGATTTCAACATCATCGGGATAAAGTGCCCGGTGATAAAGCGTTGTTTCACCCCCTTTACTGATGCCGGTACTGATCCATTTTTTACCATAAAGAGGTTTGAACAGTTCAACAATCTTGTGCTGGTCAGCAGCGGCGTTTTCAACGGTGAGGTATTTCCATTCTATCGAATCGGGTACAGACTTTCCGAAGAACCGATGCTCCACAAATAACTGGTTGGCATTTAGCATAGGACAAAGTTCATTCAGATATCGTGTAGTTGCCCCGTAATCTCCACCATATCCCTCCGTGATAAAAACAACAGGCTGATCAAATCCCAGGCTGGAAAGAACAACCCGTTGCGGGAATGTTCCCTTTTCCGGATTCAGATGATCAAGTGGCTGTTGAACCATGATAATAAATGCTTCGGAGAAAAACTTGTTTGGCTCCATTTTTTCGACAGAAATAATTCCGGGCAGGTTCTTTATCCGGTCTGCAAGATTCTGGGAGATCCCTGTCTGCCATATAGCGGCGAGTAAAATAAATATTAACGAAGCCCTTAAAAATTTAGTCATGTCAATCAGCAATTTGTAATTTAATACTTGTTGTAAAGTTCACAAAATAAAAACAATATTCCGAAGTTGAATTCAGTTTAATTTCTTATTTTTCTGATTCAGGACTAATTTTCAGAAGAGTTTTAGATCTTCTATAATGCGATCAATCCGTCAATCATATTAGCTTTCCGGTAGATTTCGATAATCGATTCGGTATCGGGCATTAGTTGTTTGCACGACAGGCTGATAAAACGAATATCCCTTGATGTGTTGTAGGTTATCGCCGATGGATCTTCAAACAGTTCCGTTACCTGGTTAAGTTTTTCAGGATCATTCCGGACAATAAACTTAAAATAGTAAAGTAGCGGCCACTCAGTATTTTCGGCAAGAAGTTTACGAAATCTTTCAATACTATTGTTCATCTATTATTTTTTTACCAAATGAGTTGTACAAATCCCTTTTTTCGCCGACGTTCCCCGTCACGCCCCTTTGCATCGGCCACATAGAAATACACTCCCGGTGTGGCCATCTTATTGTTTATTTTTCCATCCCATGCTGCCAGCTCTGCATCTTCGGGAATAAAACCCGACTTACTGAATTTATGGACAGTTTTCCCCCACCTGTTAAACACCAGAAATTCAAGAGATTCAAGTGACCTGGTCTGAATTATTAAGATATCGTTTACCCCGTCGCCATTTGGGGTGAAAGCGGGTGCGATCTTTACGAGCGATGTATCAATTACGATGTAATCTTTAAGATAAAAAGTATCGCGGCAGGTAAAGCCGGGACTCTGTTTGGCAGCAACCAGCTTAACTTTGTACCTTCCTGTATTTTCGTAGGTATATTCCGCATTTTGAAGGTAGATCCGCTCCATAATTGAGTCTATCTCCCCCCCGGCCGAACCTTCTGATTCAATCTGCGACTTTTCCTTTAACAGCAGCCATTCGAATTTATCCGGATCACCATTCTCCGATTCATTGATAAATTTCACTTCCAACGGAGCCTCGGGAAGAGTAAATGAAGGCTTCGATTTTTGGTCAGTTGTCCATGAAAATTTTGCTTTTGCAACAATCGACTGGTAAGTTACCTGTGCGAATTGCATACAGCCGGCACGGTCAGTCACTTCGAGCCTGTAGTCTGTATTTCTGGCGGGAGGATTGCTGATTACGGGATTCTGTACCGTAGCAACTTGTTTATTTTCACTCAACCAGATGTATTTATACCCCGGGTTTAGGGACAGAAGTTCCTTTGATAACAAATCGTAATAAGTGTAACCCGGACCTTCAGCGTTACCGTTAAGCCTAAAGGACTGACAATTCGAATCTGAAATAGAAGTTGAAGGTTCTATCCAGGTATTCATTATCCAGGCTCTGAACAGGTAATCGACTCCATTCTCACGGAAACTGACGCGGTAACATCCATTTGAAAGGCCAGTTAAAACAGATGAAAGACCTGTTTCGTTGCTGTAAAAACTGAAAGAACCGGCTACAAGATTGTACTTTTCCCAGGTAAAAGTAACCGGAAGGCTCGACGACATTGCCTTAAGCGAACCATTCTGGTGGCCGTTTGTACCGCAGAAATAATAAATAAAATCTTTTTCCGGGAATTGAGGATATGCGGTCGGCTCAGCAAAGGAGGCCGATGTTGAACCAAGAGATTGTCCGTTAAGGTTGATCACAGAAAGCAGAAGGAATATTGACATAAAAATACCCTTACTGACGATTCGGCCATGTTCCATTTGACGTGTTTTTCAATTATTGATTTGCAATCGTACAAAATTAAGAAAATTTGCTCCAAATTGATGATAATCATTCCGGTCGGTTTATCTTTGCACGATTCATGGGTAAAACCCTAATCAATTTTTTCGAAGTACTTAAATTACAACGCTTTGTCAAATTATCTTGAAAGTCTGAATAACGCACAGCGTGATGCGGTGATTAATACAGAAGGGGCTTCACTCGTAATAGCAGGAGCCGGCTCCGGGAAAACCCGAGTACTCACTTACCGGATTGCCCATTTATTAAAAAATGGGGTTCCCCCTTCGGCAATCCTGGCACTTACCTTTACCAATAAAGCGGCCCGGGAAATGAAGGAACGCATTGCCAGTGAAGTAGGAAATGATATCTCACGGCACCTTTGGATGGGAACATTTCATGCCGTCTTTTCGAGAATTTTACGCGCCGAAGCAGCTACCATAGGGTATCCTACCACATTTACCATTTATGACACCCAGGATTCGAAGAGTCTGCTCAAAGCAATCATAAAAAGTCTGAACCTCGAAGACAACACCTATAAACCAGGGGTTATTCTTAACCGGATTTCAACGGCAAAGAACAACCTGATGACACCCGTTGCCTATCATCAGAACGCCCAGCAGCGTGAAGCTGATCAGGCAGCCCGAATTCCGCGCACTGCTGAAATATATCTCGAATACTCAAAACGCTGCAAAAACGCGGGTGCAATGGACTTCGATGATTTATTACTGATAACTAATATCTTATTTAAAAATCATCCCGAAACTCTTGCAAAATACCAGCAAAAATTCCGGTATATTTTAGTTGATGAGTACCAGGATACTAATTTTTCGCAGTACCTGATTGTAAAACGACTGGCTGAAACCCATCAAAATATCTGTGTGGTAGGTGATGATGCCCAAAGTATATATTCATTCAGGGGAGCAAGGATCGAAAATATCCTTAACTTCAAAAACGACTATCCGGGTTATAGCACTTACAAACTGGAACAGAACTACCGGTCGACACAAAATATCGTCGATGCGGCCAACAGCCTGATCGCCAAAAATAAACACCAGTTACAAAAAACAGTTTTCAGCGAAAATGCAGTCGGTGAACGGATAAAAGTGCTGACCGCGATGAACGAACACGAGGAAGGCTATCTTGTCGCCAACGAAATTTTCGATTACCGGATGCAGGAGCACGCCAACTTTTCTGATTTTGCAATTCTTTACCGGACCAATGCACAATCGCGTGTTTTTGAAGAGATTTTACGCAAGCGTAACATCCCTTACAAAATTTACGGCGGATTATCATTTTACCAGCGGAAGGAAATCAAAGATATCCTCTCCTATTTCAGGTTGATTATCAATACTAAAGATGATGAATCCTTTAAACGGATTATCAACTATCCTGCCAGAGGGATCGGAGCGACTACACTCAACCGGCTTGAAGATGCAGCAGCCACATCGGGTTGCAGTATTTTTGAAATTGCATCTTCCCCCGAAAGGATGATCATGGCTGGGATAAACGCCGGAACAATCAAAAAAATAAGTGGTTTTACACAATTAATCGGTAAATTCTCGGTTCAGTTCATTAAAACCGAGGCTTATGAAATGGCGAATAAAATCGCCTCAGAATCAGGGATTCTCACGGAACTATACCAGGACAAATCACCCGAGAACCTGAGTCGCTACGAAAATACACAGGAGTTGCTCAATGCCATCCGGGAGTTTTCGCTCACAGCCAAGGAAGAGGGACGTCCCGATGGGCTGCAGGTATTTATGGAAGATGTTGCCTTGCTTACCGACCAGGATAACGATAAGGACGCAAATACCGATAAGGTAACACTGATGACCGTACATTCTTCCAAGGGACTTGAGTTTAAAAATGTATTTATCGTGGGCCTGGAGGAAAATTTATTTCCTTCGGGATTCTCAGGGACGCTCACATTATCGGAACTTGAAGAGGAAAGAAGGCTGTTTTATGTGGCGCTTACCCGGTCCGAAATCCAGGCCTGGCTATCATTTGCCCAGCAAAGAATGCGCTGGGGAAAATCTGAGTTCTGCAGTCCGAGTCGTTTTATCGGTGAAATCGATCACCAGTTCCTCAATGTTCAAAATAGTCGTTCATTACCACAATTCCGAAACCAGGAACTTAATTCGGATACCAATAACCGGCATCTTCAGCGGGAAGAAACCAAATATCAGACACCCCGGAAACCCGAATTACCGGGACAGCGGCTGCAGATTTCGAAAAGCATATTGCCGGGTGCTGAACCATTCAAAAGTGACCCTCCCGAAACGATTCAAACCGGCATGTTTGTTGAACACGAACGGTTCGGACGCGGAAAAGTGCTCAGTGTTGAAGGAAAAATGCCCGATCTTAAGGCCAAGGTATTTTTTCCAAACGCCGGAGAAAAAAACCTGTTGCTCAAATTTGCCAAACTCAAAATCTCAGAATCATCTGATTAAAACAAATAAGTCTTTCAACGAAATAACAATAAAAAACGATTAACTTTGCAGATTGAAAACAATAAGGATCGGCAATGCCGGTCATAGCCAACATTATTATTAAAGACAATGATAGAACGCGATTATAATACCCAGCGTAAAAAGATGAAACTTCCCGAATATGGCAGAAGTATTCATAAAATGGTTGATCATATCATGCAGATTGAGGACCGGGAAGAACGAATTCTTGCTGTGAAAGCTGTGATCGATGTTATGGGAATGATGTACCCCTACCTGCGCGATATTAATGAATTCAAACATAAACTTTGGGATCATATTGCGATAATGTCCGATTTCAAGCTCGATATTGATTACCCTTACGATCCTCCCAAACCGGAAACATTCATCGAAAAGCCAAAGTTGATTCCCTATAGTCAATCGGATATAAAATACCGGCATTATGGCAAAATCATGGAAAATTATATTGCAGCTACTGCCAGGCTTGATGATGAGAACCCTTCCAAAGCTACAAATATTGAGCTCCTTGCCAACCAGATGAAAAAATCATACGTTGTATGGAATAAAGATGCTGTCGAGGATACGAAAATTTTGAAGGATATGGTCTTTCTATCCCGCGGAAGCCTTAATCCCAAACCCGACTTGCATTTGCAGGAAGTCAACGACCTATTCAAACCACAACCCAAAAAAGGTAAAATAACGAATCTTTCGAATCAGTCCCGTAAACACAAATAGCCTTTAAGAAAAGGAATGGCAAGGTTTATTATTGAAGGTGGCAATCCCCTCCAAGGTGAGTTAATACCACAGGGAGCCAAAAATGAAGCATTGCAGGTGATTTGTGCCACTTTGCTTACCCCTCAGAAAGTCACGATCTCCAATATACCCGAGATAAGTGATGTATTGAAATTAATCGAAATTCTCAAAAACCTGGGATGTAAAGTTGAGCGGATTGCGAAAGGGATTTTCACTTTTCAATCGGATGCGATTGATATTGATCATCTTAAATCGCCTCTTTTTTTTTCACTGGCAGGTAGTCTTCGGGGATCACTGATGATTGTGGGACCGTTACTGACCCGGTTTGGCATTGGAATCATTCCACAACCTGGTGGGGATAAGATCGGAAGACGCAGGCTCGATACCCATTTTCGTGGTTTCGAGGCACTTGGAGCAAAATTTACTTACGACAACACAAAATCATTCTACCGGGTCGATACAACGCAGCTTAAGGGTTGCTACATGTTACTCGACGAAGCCTCTGTGACCGGAACAGCCAATCTGGTTATGGCCGCAACTTTGGCCAGCGGAACAACGACCATTTACAATGCAGCTTGTGAACCATACCTGCAACAGTTGTGCAAAATGCTGATTTCGATGGGCGCCCGAATAAATGGAGTAGGATCTAATCTCTTAACGATAAATGGCGTAACCTCACTCACTGGTTGTTCTCATGTTTTGTTGCCCGATATGATTGAAGTAGGCAGCTTTATTGGTCTTGCGGCCATGACTGCCTCAGATATTACCATCAAAAATGTCGGTTATAATCAACTCGGGATCATACCCGAATCGTTCCGCCGCTTTGGTATAGAGATAATTCGCCAGGGCGATGACCTGTATATCCCTGCCCGGGATCATTATGATATTGAATCGTTTATTGATGGTTCCATTCTGACTGTTTCCGATGCGCCATGGCCCGGATTAACCCCCGATTTATTGAGTATCTTTCTTGTTATCGCAACACAGGCAAGAGGCAGCGTACTGATTCACCAGAAAATGTTCGAAAGCAGGCTGTTTTTTGTAGATCGCCTGATCGAGATGGGCGCGCGTATCATCTTATGCGATCCTCACCGTGCAACCGTGATTGGCCTCGATAAGTCAACCAGACTGCGTGGAACCATGATGAGTTCACCCGATATCAGGGCAGGAGTGGCGTTACTGATTGCCGCAATTTCAGCCAACGGAACTTCAACAATCGATCATATCGATCAGATTGACCGGGGCTACGAAAATATAGATCTGCGTCTCAATGCAATCGGGGCAAAAATTACACGAAAATAATCTTTATCGATAATCAGTTTTCAATAATAATTTAATATGATATAACATGAGACTTTTAAAAGGCACATTATTGGTAGTATCCTTGGTTTTATGCTCTTTTCTGGCGCAAAGTCGTCCAGCTGTTCCTGTAGGAATCCAGGTGGGTAATAAGGCACCCGAAATTGTTGAAAATTCCGTCACCGGTAAACCGTTAAAATTATCCTCTTTGGCAGGTCAGATAGTGTTGATTGATTTCTGGGCATCCTGGTGCCGTCCCTGCAGGAGCGAGAATCCATTTGTTGTGGCTGCCTACGAAAAATACAAAAAAGCTTCATTCACCGGCGGAAAAGGGTTTACTATTTTTAGTGTTTCGCTTGACAAAGATCTTAATGCCTGGAAAGAAGCTATTACAACCGATCGTCTGAGTTGGGAAAACCATGTCTGCATACCGGCCGTGACACCGGAATACATTAAAATTTACCAGATAAGGTCTATCCCTACCAACTTTTTAATTGACGGCAACGGAATAATCCTCGCGACTAACCTCAGAGGTGAAGCGCTTGAACAAAAGCTTGCCTCCTTAAAAAAATAGGACTCTTTCAAATAGTCATGCCAACCAGTTAATAATCGAATAACTGGCAGCTACTTTATTCTCCAATGTGCCATTTTGTCTATGAATTGAAAATTGGCAAAATATTTGATCACAAAACACGGAGATTTTCCATGGACGTAACGAAGGTAAATCGTCCGGGGAAATAACAGACAGAAACCTTTATGCTGGAATGAAATTCAATTTTTTTAAAGATAAGAATGAACCGATGAAAAAAAAGGATCATGAACAAAGTACCCATGTTGACAAAAACATGGCAGAAGAATTAAATACTGAGAATCAAAAATCTACTGACGATTCAGCATCTGTCTCAGCCAGTGCAGACGACCAGCAGATTCCTGTCGAAGAGTTACCTGCCAACGATGAGAAGACATTATTGCAGGAAAAAATTTTAGAACTCGAATCTGCCAACTTAGCCTTAAATGACAAGTATCTTCGTCTGTCAGCCGAATTTGACAACTATCGCAAACGTACATTAAGGGAACGCATGGAACTGACCAAAACGGCAGCAGAATCGGTTATGTTGAGTATTTTACCTGTTGCTGATGATTTCGAGCGGGCCATGCATTCGATCGGACAGGGAATGGATTTTGAAGCTACTAAAGAAGGTATAGCCTTGATCTATAATAAATTTAAAGATTTTAACCTACAAAACGGAATCACCGAGATTGATGCAATAGGGCAGGATTTTAATACCGACCTGCACGAAGCACTGACAAAAATTCCTGCTCCTTCACCGGAATTGAAAGGTAAAATTGTCGATGTGATTCAAAAAGGATATTATTTGAACGATAAAGTTATAAGGTTTGCCAAAGTTGTGGTGGGCGAATGACTAAAACAGGTTAATAAAACCTCACAATTTACTTGAAATGGCTAAAAGAGATTACTACGAAGTCTTAGGTGTCAGCAAAAATGCCGGCGCCGACGAAATTAAAAAAGCTTACCGGAAAAAGGCGATGCAGTACCATCCGGATAAGAATCCGGGTGACAAGCAGTCAGAGGAAAACTTTAAGGAGGCTGCCGAGGCCTATGAGGTTTTGAGCAGCGATGATAAAAAACAGCGGTACGATCAGTTTGGACATGCCGGACTGGGTAACCAGGGCGGATACAGCGGAGGCGGCCGTTCAATGGACGATATTTTCTCGATGTTCGGCGATATCTTTGGAGGCGGCGGATTTGGAGGATTTGGTGGATTTAGCTCCGGAGGAAGAAGTCAGCGGGTTAACCGCGGTTCAAATCTTCGTGTCAAAGTTAGTCTCGATCTTAGCGAAATTGCCCATGGCGCGGAGAAAAAACTCAAGGTAAAGAAATATGTCACCTGTGATACCTGTCATGGAAGCGGTGCCAAGGGAAGCAGTGGATTCACCACATGTTCGACCTGCCGCGGATCGGGACAGGTAACCCGGGTAAGCAATACTTTTCTTGGCCAGATGCAAACTACTTCAACATGTCCGACCTGCGGAGGCGATGGCAAGATCATCTCGCATAAATGCGACACCTGCTACGGTGAAGGTATTGTCCAGGGGGAAGAAGTTATTACTGTAAAAATTCCTGCAGGAGTGGCCGAAGGGATGCAGCTTTCACTCGAAGGTAAAGGAAACGGAGCCCGTCGCGGAGGAATCCCGGGCGATCTGCTTATCCTTATTGCGGAGGAGGAACATCCGGAACTAACACGCGATGAGAATGATTTAATCTATAACCTCTACCTTTCGTTCCCCGATATCGCACTTGGCGTAACCACCGAGATCCCCACCATTGACGGAAAGGTAAAAGTGAAAATCGAATCGGGAACTCAACCTGAAAAGATCCTCCGCCTTCGCGGGAAAGGATTACCCGATGTAAACGGTTATGGAAAGGGCGATCTGCTGGTCAAAATCCACGCATGGGTTCCCCAGAAACTGACTCCCGAAGAACGGAAAACCCTCGAGAAGCTACAGTCATCTCACAATTTTGTATCCCCGGAAGGAAATCAGGGCAAAGGTTTTTTTGATAAGGTGAAAGATATGTTTGAATAACAGCCGTTCAGGGTCTGATTATTAATCAGTAAATACAGTCGGGGCCGTTCCAAAAATAAGTTACCGGATGTTTATCTTTTTATAGATAAGCATCCGGTAACTTATTTTAAGACATCTTATACATTATTTCTTTAGTTTTAAAATATTGTCTACATTTGTTTCGTCAAAACACGAAATGGAATTGGAAATGACGGAAAAAGTAAAATACTTCACAGATAATCAGGAAAAATTAGCCCGGTATGGTAAAGCACTCTCCCACCCCGTACGCGTTTTTATTCTCGATTACCTCGCGAATAATATCAATAAATGTTGTTATAGTGGCGATATGGCAGAAGAATTGCCGATTGCCCGATCTACGCTTTCGGAACATTTAAAAGAATTGAAAAAAGCCGGCCTGATCCAGGGCGAAATAAATCCACCCTACATCAAATATTGTATTAACCGCGAAAATTGGATGGAAGCTCAGTTCATGTTAACCCATTTCTTTAAACGATAAAAATCTTAATAACATGTTTCGGGAATTACCGAAATACCAATACAGTAAACGCTATGAACATCAAAATTTTAGGTTCCGGTTGCGCGAAATGTAAGACGCTTGAAAAACTTACCCGTGAAGTAGTTGAACAAAATGGAATTGATGCCTCCATCACTAAGGTGGAAGATATTATGGAAATCATGAAATATGGCATCATGTCTACACCCGCATTGGTTGTGGATGAAAAAGTTGAAATTAAAGGACGGATTCCTTCATCGGATGAAATAAAACAAGTATTAACCAAATAAATCTTTCGGAATGAAAAAAGTCATTTTATTAAGTTTTACCCTACTGATGATGAGCTGCCTGGTAAGCAATGCTCAAACGACAACAAAAAATACCAAAAGTGCGGCAGTTGATAAGGTGGAAGCCTATTATTTTCACTTGTCAGCGCGTTGCATTACCTGCCAGGCAGTTGAAGCAGAGGCCAAAAAGGATCTGGAAGCCTTATATGGAGGAAAAGTCAGTTTTAAATCAATTAATCTTGAAGAGGATGCAAGTAAAGCACTTGCAGAAAAGCTGAAGATTTCGGGTCAGACACTTTTGCTTGTAAAGGGAGAAACGAAAGTAAACATCACCAACGAAGGATTTATGTATGCACGGACCAATCCTGTAAAATTCAAATCGATCATCAAAGAGAAGGTGGACAAACTCAGTGAGTTATAATTTATGGAGTTTCTGACCAATCTTTTGGATAACAGCTCATTGCCATGGCTTTCGGCATTGGTGCTAGGTTTAATGACCGCCATAAGTCCATGCCCGTTGGCGACAAACATCACGGCAGTGGGGTTTATCAGTAAGGACTTAAAGGATCGCAACCGTGTTTTTATCAACGGATTGCTTTACACCCTTGGCCGGGCAATATCCTACACTGCGATCGCCTTGATTATTTATTTTGGAGCCGATCAGTTTAAGTTTTCAGGCTTTTTTCAGGTTTACGGTGAAAAACTACTGGGACCGTTACTGATTCTTATCGGTTTGTTTATGCTCGATGTGATCAGGATAAAATTCCCGGGTATGAGTGGTTTGACGTCCAAAATGGAATCCAAAACGAAATGGGGCTATCTTGATGCCATTCTGCTCGGCATGGTATTCGCTTTGGCATTCTGTCCGTACAGTGGTGTGCTTTATTTTGGGATGCTTATTCCAATGACTGTCGCAAGTGCATCAGGACTCTATCTCCCCATCGTTTTTGCGCTGGCAACAGGCATCCCGGTTATCCTGTTTGCTTGGGTACTGGCCTATACCGTTTCGGAGATCGGTAATGTTTACAACAAAGTCAGGACATTCGAAATCTGGTTCCGGAGGGTAATTGCAGTACTTTTTATTCTGGTTGGTTTGTATTATATAGTCCGAACTTAATGATATGATTAATTAAAAAAAATTTGAAAACTCATTTCGTATTTTTTCGAAATGAAAAAGATACCTGAGTATGAAGTTGAATAAATATATAGTCATCCCGTTGCTGTTGTTACCGGTCTGGTACCTGATCTACTACAACCTGCAGCCTATGACCGATTGGTTCATAGATTCACTACTTTCACTTACGAAAGGTGCCCATTTCACCGAGGCATTACGTTTTTTCGTTTTCGAATTTCCCAAGGTGATGCTCCTGCTCATACTTATTATCTTCTTTGTCGGAATTATCCGGACCTACTTTACACCTGAACGAACCCGCCAGGCGCTCGAAGGGAAAAAAACAGTTACGGGCAACATAATGGCAGCAAGTCTGGGCATTGTCACCCCGTTTTGTTCGTGTTCTGCGATTCCGCTGTTTTTAGGATTTGTTGAATCAGGTGTACCACTTGGTGTAACCTTTTCATTCCTGATTGCTGCCCCAATGATCAACGAAGTGGCCATCATTCTTTTATATGGCATGTTTGGCTGGCAGGTTGCCGCTATTTATGTAGGAACCGGTTTGGTCATTGCAATCATTGCCGGATGGATCATTGGTTTACTGAAACTCGAAAAATGGGTAGAACCGTGGGTCTATCAAACCCATATTGGAAATACCGGACTTCAGGAAGAGAAACTCACCTTTGTAAAACGCATCAGTTCAGGATATGATGCGGTGAGAGAAATTGTCGGAAAGGTTTGGATTTATGTAGCGTTAGGAATCCTTGTCGGCGCCGGAGCGCATGGATATGTTCCTGAAGATTTTATGGCTGCCTTAATGGGAAAATCGGCATGGTATTCCATCCCTCTCTCCATCCTGATAGGTATCCCCTTGTATTCAAATGCTGCAGGAATCGTCCCGATTGTATCGGTACTGATCGAAAAAGGAGCTTCGCTTGGAACTGCCCTGGCCTTTATGATGTCAGTGATTGGCCTGTCACTTCCTGAAATGGTTATCCTGCGAAAAGTATTGAAACTCCCGTTAATCTTCACCTTTATTGGCATTGTTGGTGCAGGAATAATGATAGTCGGATATTTGTTTAACTATATTTTTTAACCTTTAAACCACGAAGTGGTTCAATTTGAATAACCCCGGTGTAGATTGCGGATCCGGGGGAGAACGGACACTCGCCCATTCTCCCCACGGGTCCCGCGATTTTTAACCGCGGATAATTAACAGAAATCTTCCCGTCAAAGGTCTTGCTCCGTAATTATTATTAATGAAGGATTAATCTATCGTTACAAAAGACAAGCAACCTACCCCTCCCCAAAAATTCGGTGCTCGCAGTTGCAAACGAGGGGTTGAATTCGAATTAATATGATCCGAGCCTACGGCTCTCAGGTCAAAGTGCGAGTCGTCATTTTGACTGGACTGAAGTCCAGCCTTACAATATGACCCGAGCCTACGGCTCTTTCTAATCCCTTTGGAAAAAAGTTTGTCTTAGCGGTCTTAGGTGTGAATCCTATTCGAAAGCATTGGCAAATTCGCAAATCGACAAATTAGTTCATTTCGCTTCTACGAATCATTCTCAACTGCATCATTTCGAAAATTCCTTTATTAGAATCACGCTCAAATACATCTTTCGAATTTCCCATATCATAGAATCATTCTCAAACACCTCAATTTGAAATCGTGTTAATCAGAATTAATCTCAACCAGGTTGTTTTGAAACTTCACGCGAAATTAACTTCGGTTAATAAACGGTTGGTGAAAAATCAGAAATATTCCAGTAAGAGTCTGCTTACCGATGCGTTGATTCACCTTGACAAACGTCGCAATAACGCGCTTACGGCAGTACGTGAACAACTGCACGGCATGTCGGTATGTTTAATCGATGAACATAATAAAAAGGCTGCGAAACTATATGCCATCTTCGCAAAGTATATTTCGAAAGCTTATAATATGGGATACAAAGAAGAAACCGCAGCGTTAATCTCTTTATTTTCCAATTTTGATCGTCCTGTCAACCAGGCTCTACTGACAGATATTGGAATTCTTCCTTTCTATGATTCATTGAAAACTGCCCATTTTGCCTTTGAAGAAGTGAATACACAGAAATCGGAGCAAAAAACAGAACAAATCAGTGAATCGGAAGCGGCTACCACCATTTTAACAGAATCGATTCCTGCAATGATCGATATAATGGCCATGGTCCAGCTCAATAATCAGCATGACCCGGGTACTTACGGCGAGATCCATAATCAGTTGGTAACCTTCATTAACGAGATAAATACTGCAGCCCGCGCACGTAAAACACGAAAGCACAACAACGTACCGGAAGTCAAAAAGGAAAAAATATAAATACAATCAACAATGCTTCAAACAGGGGTTATTCCATAAATCAGGAATAACCCCATTTCTTTTTTTAACCCGGATCAGGATTTGGACCTTTTCCCATAAAAATATAATCTGATCCATTTTCACACTTTAATCCTTCTTAAAATAATTTTAAATTTCAATGACGTAAAAATACGTTGTATTGAAATAAAACGTATTTTTACGTCGTATTTAAATAACAAAGATCATGGTTGTATCAAAAACAGAACTATTCACTGAGGTGCTCCAGGAAAGGGCAATTTTATTTAAAGCGCTCGCTCACCCTGCCCGACTGCAGATCCTGCAATTTCTTGCTGAAACAAAAACCTGCATTTCGGGCGATATCTCGGATGAACTGCCATTGAGCCGGACTACCGTTAATCAACATCTGAAGGAACTTAAGGACGCAGGGTTAATTAGCGGACATGTGTCAGGAGTAAAAATGAATTATTGTCTTGATTATGAAAAAGTGGCTGAGATGAAGGAAATACTGAAAAGTTTTTTGGACGAAATTGTACTCCCAAAAGATTTCTGCTGCAAATAGTCGGAATGTGTTTTATCAAATCTTCAAATCAAATAAAATGAAAATACTTATTCTTTGTATGGGAAATAGTTGCCGCAGTCAGATGGCACACGGCTTTTTACAATCGTTCGATCCCAACCTTACTGTGTGCTCGGCTGGAACCGAAGCATCGGGAAAATTGAACCAAAAAGCAGTTGCCGTTATGAAAGAAACCGGCATCGATATCAGTCACCACACCTCCGACTCAGTTGATTTGTACCTGGCTGAAGAGTGGGATTACGTAATCACGGTTTGCGGCGGCGCTAACGAAGCATGTCCGGCCTTTATTGGGAAAGTAAAACACAGGTTGCATATTGGATTTGACGACCCGTCACACGCTGTTGGAACCGATGAATATATCCGGAGCGAATTTATCAGATTGAGAGACGAGATTAAAGAAGGCTTTTATCAATTTTACCTGGATAATTTGAAAATGAGGTGATTTGACAATGTGTTAATTTGTCAATTTGTTAATGTGTTAATGTGACAATTTACCGATTGAACAGATGAAGATTCAATAAATATTTACGCTCTTAAAACTATAACCAGGATGAATGATGAATTTAAAGAAAATGTAATTGTTAGTTTGACCTTTGAGTTTGCCTTATGAAAGATCAACTACATTGGCTTTTACGGCAGGAAGTAATGATTTTGAATTAGCCATTGCTGTAGCCATTGCAGTATTCGGAATCAACTCACAAGCGGCCTTTGCAACTGTTATCGGACCGCTTGTCGAAGTCCCGGTGATGGTGGCGCTGGTTAACGTTGCCTTTTATTTTAAGAAACGAATTTTCCGAAATAAGACTGCCCTGCCCCGGCCGGCCCCGATTTTTCGGGAAGAATCGGGGAATTAACACAAATTCATTCACACAGAGGTATTGCTAAAAATGATTTTTTATAAACGCCACAGTGGCGTATACACAAACGATATAGGCAATGATATATAGAACCCGAACAAACAACAAAATCTTAGATTACTTCGGGACAATTTTGACACTTTCAAATAATTAAAAAAGTAACTTTGCTAAATAAATTAGGACAAAGAAAATGATAGTAAAAGAGCCTTTATTCGACTACATAAGCCCAGACACCGACTATGCTATAAAAAACGGTGACTGCTTGACCGTTCTCAAGACAATTGAAGACGGCAAATTTGACCTCATTTTGACATCACCACCCTACAATGTTGGCAAATCATATGAGACAAAAACAAGCATTGAGAAATACCTCGAAACACAGGAAGAAATCATAACTGAACTTGTAAGAACATTATCTGAAAAAGGAAATCTCTGTTGGCAAGTTGGAAACTATGTTGACAAAGGAGAAATATTTCCGCTTGACATATTCTATTACCAAATATTTAAAAAACTAGGGCTTAAACTTCGAAATCGAATTATTTGGCATTTTGGACACGGACTTCACGCCAGCAAACGTTTTAGTGGACGTTACGAAACAATACTTTGGTTCAGCAAAACAGACGACTATATTTTCAACCTTGACAATGTTCGAGTTGCATCTAAATATCCAGGAAAATTACATTTCAAGGGGCCAAAAAAGGGACAGCCATCAGGAAATCCTTTAGGTAAAAATCCAAGTGACATTTGGGAAATTATTGAACAAGACTGGGATAGAGCAATGTGGGACATTCCTAATGTTAAATCAAACCATCCTGAAAAGACAGACCACCCTTGTCAATTTCCAATCGAACTTGTTGAACGTTGTGTATTAGCATTGACAGACGAAAACAGTTGGGTTCTTGATCCATTTTCAGGTGTTGGCTCTACTGTTTTAGGTGCAATTAAAAATAAACGCAATGGAATTGGCATTGAGAAAGAAAAGGAATATTGCAAAATTGCTAATCAAAGAATTGAAGATTTAAAAGAAGGAAAATTAAAAATAAGACCTATTAATAAACCAATCCATAAACCAACAAGTAAAGACAAAGTTGCCCAAATTCCTAAGGAATGGTTGGAACTTTCATTTGAAAATGGCAACGGAACAAACGGACATAAATGAAAATAGCACAAAAATATTCGCACTTGAACGGAGAAGAATATCTAATCGTTCATCACAACAACCTTTACAAAGAAATAAAAGATGTCATTGCTAGTATTGATGCAGACACTTTAAGAACTAAAATTAGCAAAGAGAAACGCAAAATTGGACACTCATTGCTTTCACCTATTGACCTAAATAAAGCATTCAATGAAGCTTTCTATAAACGTAAATGGAAAGAAAGCAGATATAACTATTATATTACGCTTGATCGTGAGTTAATGGAGAAAAGCGTTTTAATGTCTGCTAAAGAACAAAAAGAATTTCTTGTTGAAAATGATGAGAAGGAGCCAATTTACAGTTACAATCAAACAGATTTTGTTAAAGACAAAATTGCTGTAGAAGTTCAATTTGGAAAATATGCCTTTGTTGCATTTGACCTATTCGTTAAACATATGCTGTTCTACTCTGGTGGTAAAATTAATCTTGGTATTGAAATTTTACCGACAAAGATAATGCAAGCACAAATGAGTAGTGGTGTTGCTTACTATGAAGGAGAAGTTTATAACGTAATGAGACAGGGACGAAATAGTCCACCAGTTCCATTATTGATTTTAGGCATAGAACCATAACGGTCAGACAAGAAGCCCGGTAATCGGGTAGACCGCCCCAAGGTGTAAACACCTCAAGGAGAGCCTATCACATCATCCGCCAGCTGGCAGATACTGGTCTCGTTTACGGCGGTTCGCTAAACAATGGGATACTTCGATCCCTCAGTAACCGAATAGCGGTGAACGTTGGTAATGTGTACTTACTTTGTAATAATGGGTCAGTAACGATTCATAACCCCGCTGGGTATGCTGTTAAGTATTTGGTGTTTAGCATTATTTTTTTCATTCGTTTTTATTAAAATGTAAGTTCATAAATGCTGCATAGCAGCGGCCTCTTTGTAGAGAAATATCAAATTCAATGTTAATAAGCCGAGTAGTGGTGACCTAAAATCTGCTTTTAAATTGTTTTGCTTACAAATTTAGAGGTCACCGCTAAGCGGCTCAGAACTAATAGTATGTTTTTGTGCTACAAAGAGGTCGCAGCTAAGCTGCTCTTCTTAGGTAGCAGGACAGATTAATCACGACATAATTATTTTAGTACGAAGAAAAAACAAATCTATATTGAATTTCTAACACCCCACCCGCTGGGTATGTCAATAACAACCAGTCCTATTTCTTCGTCAGTACTCCCGAAATAATCAACAAGTGTGCGCTCGTGCTTATGCAGGGCGCACGCAAAGGCTAAATTCCAGTGGGCGGTTACTGCTGACACGAAGGTTTGTAGCCATTAATTAATTTGTGCGA
>JBBRGI010000014.1:0-24451 GCA_038240855.1 Bacteroidales bacterium
AAATACGGTGCAAAACTGGCTCTTGGACAACGCATGTTTATTGATTGGGAAAATGGAGAAAGATTAATTGAAAAGTATTTAAATCGAACAGAAAAAGATTAGTCATGAAAAAGCAAATAGAAGAACCACAAGAAGGGATGCTGACACGAAGTATGGATGTTGGCACAAAGGGATTTGATGATTTTCAGGCTATTCTATTAAAAAGATCAAGAGACCGAACTGAAGATCAGAAATTAAGAATCAATTTGCTGACACTCAAATATCAAATGGAGGACTATTTAACTTCAAATAAAACGGAAGAAAAATCTGTAGGGGAATTCTTAAAAACTATATTAAAGACATTACAAATCCAACAAAATCAGTTTGCTGGTTATATTGGTTTAAAACCATCAAATCTAAGCAAATTGATTAGCGGAGAACGTACAATAAACTATGATTTAGCCTTGATTTTTGGCCGATTATTTAATCATAAAGCGATGTTATGGATAGAAATTCAGGCAAAAAATGAAATGAATAAACTACTTCATGCTGAGAGAAATAAATATTCGGTCTATTCATTAAATGATTTAGTGAAAGAACCTAAAACAAAGTATAATCAAGAAGACAATCTCGCAAGTAGTTAATTAGCAAAGTATACTAATATTTTCCAGAAACGAAGTTTGATAATAAAGTCATTGTGCTCCTACCCCAACTCCACAATCGTAATCCCAGATCCACCAAACTGAACATGTTCGCGGCGACAGTTTTAACCATAGATTCCGCTTAGTGAGAATTCCGTCTTTTTATCAAATTTGGTAGTAAGTGTACCTCCCTTCGTGATGCTGCGGCAAACTGTAGATGAAATTTAGGATAAATTACCTTGTCTATTCGGATGTGAAATGCAATTGATTTTTTTAAATTTCCTAAAAATTGATTCGACATGAATACACACGCTGATAAAGTTGAAATCATTCAATGGGTTGCGGGATTAGAAGATAAAAAAGTGGTTATGAAGTAGATTGGTCAGATGAAGCTGATGATAATCTTGATTCCATAATTAATTATCTACAAAATAGATGGACAAGGAGGCAGCTTAGCATTTTGTTTAAAAAGCTCGATAAACGAATTAATTTAATATCAAAAAATCCACACGCATTTCGCTTTTTGATAATAGAAAAGACCCTGGCTCATTAAAAATAATGTAACCCGAGCGCATGCCAAGAGCATGATTGAGTGACGATTAACGCATCATCTAATTAGTAAATCATTGACTAACACCGTATTTCACCCTTATTTCCATCTTATTTCGCCCACTTGTTCTCTAATCATCATTGTCGCATTGCCGAAATTGCCTGCCCCGGGCAACGGGGAAGTTCAGCGGAGCAAATTAACGAATTGTCAAATTACCTAATTGCCAAATCATCCCAACTCCACAATCGTAATCCCCGAGCCACCAAACTGAACATGTTCATCACGGCAGTTTTTTACTGCTGGCTCTGTCCGGAGATAGCTCTGAATCAATTCGCGCAGGATTCCGTTACCTTTTCCATGCAGGATCCGAAGTTCATTCACATCGACCATTATTGCTTCATCGACAAACTCCCTGATTTTTTGCAATGCCTCTTCTGCACGCAAGCCCCGAACATCGATATTGGATTTAAAGACAAGTTTCCGGTCTCCGATATCCTGGTTAATACGACCTATGGTTTTGTTTTCAACCTTTGCTCGTTTGACCTCACTGCGTGAAACAGGGGTTAATATGTTCCGGTTTACTACAGACCGGAGGTGACCGAATGCAACTGTAATTCTATTCAATTTAATATCAAGAACTTCACCTAAAGTATCCTGACCTGCAAGCCGGACAAAACCTCCCACCTCGATTTCTGCGGGGGCTTTACGGTCAACGACAACGTCTTTCTTTTTCTCCTCCGTCTTTAATGGCTGTTCCTTGCGCCGGATTTCCTCTTTCCGGAGTTTGGCCATTTTACGGAGAATCCGTTCATCATCTTCACTGCCCGTTTTGGAAATTTCAGTCTTAAAATCGCTGAGCTTTTGCCGTGCTTCCTGCGTCTGCTCTTTTGCTGCGCCAGCCTCTTTTATATCACGAATTGTCTTCTCTATGATTCGGTTCGCCCCTGAAACAATCTCCTCGGCTTCCCGCTTTGCCTTATCCAGAATCTCTTTCCGCAACTTTTTTGTCTCCGAAACACCCGTTTCGAAACTTTCTGCCAGTTCCTCAAGGCGTTTCTCCTCCTGCCTGATTTTCTGACGCTTACTCTCCCAGTATCTTTTATCGCGGACGATATCACGCAAGTGTTTGTCAAAATCGATGTGATCGACCCCTATTTTATTTGTTGCATCCTGAAGTATCTCTTCGGGCAAGCCGATTTTGCGGGCAATTTCAAAAGCAAACGAACTACCCGGCTTTCCGGTTTGAAGCTGGAAAAGAGGTTCCATCCTGTGCGAATCGTAAAGCATAGCACCATTGGCAATGCCTGGCGCTGATGAAGCAAAGTGTTTAAGATTTGTATAATGGGTGGTAATCACGCCAAATGATCCCAGCTCGTTTATTTTATTCAGAATTGATTCAGCAATGGCTCCGCCAAGCATTGGCTCGGTTCCCGTACCGAATTCGTCAATCAATACCAACGAATCGGGTGTACAGTTCTTTACGAAAAATTTCATGTTGTAAAGATGTGAACTATAGGTGCTCAGATCATTATCCAGGGACTGATCATCGCCAATGTCCATAAAAACTGCACGGAATAAACAAGCATGACTATCTGCCTGAACCGGAACAGGTATGCCGCATTGCAACATATACTGCAACAAACCGACCGTTTTCAAACATACCGATTTCCCTCCCGCATTGGGTCCTGAAATCAATAATATCCTGTCAGTCATATCGAGCCGTATATCCAAGGGGACAATTTTGCGCTGTTCACGTGCGAGGTTAATCTCCAGAAGCGGATGACGGGCAGCGATCCAGTCGAGCCCCATCTCATTTAATAACACGGGCTTAACCGATTTACTTTCAATCGACCAGATTGCTTTAGCCCTGATAAAATCGAGTATCGCCATCACCTGGTAAGAATAGGCGATATCATCGGCATAAGGGCGGATATCGTCGGTAAAGCGGGTGAGAATTTTGACGATTTCGCGTCTTTCTGCCGACTCGAGTTCCCGGATACGGTTATTCGTCTCAACCATCTCCTCCGGTTCCACATAAGCTGTTCTTCCGGTAGCCGATTCGTCGTGAATGATTCCCTTGATCTTCCGCTTATTGGCCGATGAAACAGGAATTACAGCACGACCATCACGCATTGAAACGGAAATATCTTTTTCTACGAGCCCTTCCGCCTGCATTTTTCGTAAAATGGTGCTCATAATCTTCGAGATACTCGATTGCAGGGAAAAAATATCACGCCTGATTTGTGAAAGTTCGGGAGAGGCGTTATCCTTGATCTGACCATGTTTATTAATGATCTGATCGATTCGTTCGTAAATAAAAGGAAAAATCTGAACATTTTGTACCACATCCCTCAACCGGGGAAAGGAACCTTCCTCCGTGTTACGAAAGAAAGCCACGATTGCACGTACCGTTTCGAGTGAGCGCCGGAGATCGAACAATTCAAACACCTCCAGGAAAGTTCCCGCAACTTTCGACCGCGACAAGGCAGGACGCATATCAATAAAATATCCATTCGGAAAATTCATCCCTTCGCTAATGATCTTCACAAACTCAATCGTCTCATCCAATTGACGATCAACATCTTCCCGATCGGAGGAGAAACTACATGCCTCCACCTGCTCTTTGCCCAACGTACTCAGGCAACGCCCCTGAAGTATTTCGCGCACTTTATCAAAACCAATCTTACTTTCGAAATTCAAAGGATAAATATCCATGTTCAATGCTCAATTTAAGTTGCAAAAGTAATATGGAATTCGGTAAATCACAGATCAAAATATAAATAACCTGTTCGTCTGACGTCCTTTCAAACTTAAAAGTTTACCGGGCAATATGAAGTTGAGATCAATTATCAGCATCTGCTCCTGCATAAAAGATTATCAGTGAAATCCATCCATTTTTAAGCTAATCAAAAGGAGAAATCGCGGAAGAAATAATATCAATAGTACCGGCAACCGAAATTGAAAGATGGATGATGGTTGAATCATATTGGACTGGTCTGCAAATATCCTCAGGCGTGTACCCAAAATCTAACTAATTTTCAATTCACCACCCTCACTCCTATCCAAAAAATGTCCAAATCCGGACAGGTGAGGGTTAAGAAATCGTACACTTCAATGCCTCATTTTCGACCCTGAACACAGTTATTTAATTGTTTTTCAATATATTAACATTTTTGGCACGATTGATGAAATAAACAATCCGGACAACAAATTTTAAAAGACAAACAAAATGAAAACACTCAATAGCAAAACAGGAAACGGGATGACAGCAGTAGCAGCATTATTAATCCTCATGGCTTCGTTCTCAACTATCTCCAAAGGTGAAAATCCAGGTACAGAAGCCATCGAAAACGAATCGGAACTTATAGTTGAATCGTGGATGACAGATAACTCTTTCTGGTACGGTCTAGTGGAGAATGAAAAAGCAGAACCTGCCATGAGAATCGAATCATGGATGAACAGCAGTTCCTACTGGGGTGAATCAAATATTGCTGAAGAAATTGAAACCCTTCCCGCTCTTGCCATCGAAAACTGGATGGCCGACAACACTTACTGGAACGGTCGTCCGGAGAATGAAGAAGCCGAACCTGCCATCGTGATTGAATCGTGGATGATGAGCAGTGCATACTGGAACGGATCAACCGACGCAACTGCGGTAACTGAATCATCACTACCTGTCGAATCATGGATGAACAACAGCGCCTACTGGACAGGAACAAACGTGCAGATCAATTCTACAAGCCAAATGGCGAATATCTAAATTCAACCAACTTCATTACCGGAACGTCCGGTGATGAAAATTTAAGAATCAGATTTCCACTGATTGGATGCAGCCCGGTTAAGCCGGGTTTTTTATTGCTGTAAAGTTGTCTTGAATTTATTCCGCAGCCTGCGGGCATTCAGGTTCGAAAATCTTATGGGATATATTTCCTGGAAATCAGAATGTACCATACAACGCGTATTCATCAGTATTGCAGAATACCTGGCTGTAAATATAAAAACCCGGACGACTCGTTTCAATTTTGCGGTTTAACTGTAAAACAGGATGCCCAGATCCTACCTGGAAATATTCTTTGAGCCGTTCATCTGCCACAATTGCATGAAGTTTCTGTTCTCCCCCCTTTACCTCGATCTGGTAATACTTGCGAAGAATATCAAACAGCGACTTGTTATCAAAATTACGGGATGTAAAACGCGAAAGGTTTATATTCGGGATCATCGTGATATCAAAAAACACTGGTTTGTTATTCACCAGGCGAAGACGTTCCATATAAATACAGCCCGATTCGATCTCAGGCTGACTCAGCAGAAAGGTAAAAGCTTCGCTCCAATTCCTTACTTCAGGCTTAATAATGATGTGAGTTTGCAGATTATCCTGTCCAATCGCCGAAGTTGTACCGCTCATCGAAAGTATCCCAACCCCTTTGGGAATGCCTTTTACTATACTACCCTTTCCCTGACGCCGGACTATATATCCCTCATTAGTCAATCGGTCAAGTGCTTTCCGTATGGTTGGACGGGTCACTTTGTGGACCGTACACAATTCATTTTCAGACGGAAGCAAATCACCTTCGTGAAAAACACCATCTGTTATATGAGATCTTAAAATTTCATACACTTTACGGTGCTGTGGTATTAAAGCTGTTTGTTGCATAACATCTGCTACTATTGATTGTGATTCACCTGCAAATGTAATACAATAATTTACAAAAGTAAATAATTGTATTTACATGATAAAAACCTTGACAACTCATTATATTATTGATTATCTATTGTTTAAAACACAATTTTTTATCATTAAAAATAAAATCAAAATTTACTTGTAAATACAAGTTGAATGAAATATCTTTGTAAAAAATATTTTTTTCTATGGCTACAGTCGTTATCATGCCTAAACAAGGCCAATCCGTTGAAAGTTGTATAATTACAGAATGGAATAAGAAAAAAGGAGACCAGGTATCTAAAGGCGACATCCTGTTTGCCTACGAAACCGACAAAGCTTCCTTTGAAGAAGAGGCTCCTGCTGATGGTATTCTTCTCGAGCTTTTTTATGAAGCAGGTGACGAAGTTCCGGTACTGACAAATGTCTGTGTAATCGGTACCGAAGGTGAATCAACCGCAACCTATAGACCGGGAGGAATTGCCCAAAAAAAGGAAGACCTTCAAAAACCCGAAGTTCCCGCTGATCATCCTACAGGTGCGCCCGAAGAACTGACCGTAAAAACGGTTACCGGAACCGGATTTATTTCGCCCAGAGCCCGAAATCTGGCAGAAAAAGAGGGAATAGCTACAGAAAACTTATCGGGATCAGGTCCCGGGGGGCGCATCATTGAGCACGACGTTCTTGCAGCGATCTCCGGTATCCCAAAAACAACCCCGCTGGCACGAAAAATCGCCGGTCAGGAGCAATTGCAACCTGCCTCAGCAGGAAGTGGCCTGGGTGGTTCTGTAACGGCGAAAGACCTCACAAGTCCAAATCCAGTATATAGCAGCGATTTTGAAATCAAAAAATTATCCAATATCCGCAAGATGATTGCCAAAGCGATGCACAACTCGCTGCAAAATTCGGCGCAATTGACCCATCACATGGGCGCAGATGCCCGAAGGATTCTTGAATTGCGCCGAAAAGTAAAAAAAGCCAACGATAACGGGTATCCGGTGAACATTACCCTTAATGATATGGTTTGTTTTGCAGTGGTCAAAGCTTTACGGAAATTTCCTCAGGCCAATGCCCATTTTCTTGGTGATAGCGTGAAATATTTCAATAAAATACACCTTGGTATAGCGGTCGATACAGATCGCGGATTAATGGTTCCTGCAATCAGAAATGCTGACGATCTTTCTATTCAAGGACTTTCGAACCAGATGCGCGAAATTGCCACCTCTTGTCGTAAAGGAGCAGTCAACCCCGAATTGCTTGCCTCGGAAGCTGCATCATTTACCGTTTCGAACCTGGGAAATTACGGAGTGGAAATGTTTACACCGGTGATTAACTTGCCGCAGGTTGGTATCCTTGGTGTTAACACCATAGTACCTCGCCCGAAAGATTTGGGTGACGGAGTTTACGGATTCGTTCCGTTCATCGGCCTTAGTCTTACCTACGACCACCAGGCATTGGATGGTGGTGAAGCCACGCGTTTTCTGAAACAAATCGCCCTGGAAATCGAAAACCTTGAGTTTGAACTTTAAATAAATAGGAGAAATAATATGAGTACATCATTTGATTTAGCAATTATTGGCGGAGGTCCTGCCGGATATATAGCAGCAGAAAGAGCTGGAAAAAAAGGACTTAAGGTCGTTTTAATCGAAAAAAGCGAACTAGGAGGTGTGTGCCTCAACGAAGGATGTATCCCCACGAAAACCCTTTTGTACAGCGCAAAACTCTACGATAATGCCATTGGCAGCAGCAAATACGGCGTAGATATTAAAGAGGTGTCTTTCGATTTTTCCAAAATGATGGCCCGCAAACAAAAAATAGTCAAAAAACTGGTTGGCGGAGTCGGCGCGAAGATGAGAGAGTTTCATGTGCAAGTTATTAAAGGTTCGGCCTTTATAAAAGGACGTTCAGCCGCTGGAATCGAAATATCAGCCGGAGAATCCGAAATATTGGCTACTAACCTATTGATTTGTACCGGTTCTGAGGCATTTGTGCCGCCGATCCCTGGACTTGGAACTCCGGGAGAACTAATATTAACGAACAGGGAGATCCTTGAATTGAGTCAACGACCTGAATCACTCGTGATTATTGGTGGCGGGGTAATCGGTCTCGAATTTGCCAGTTTCTTTAACAGCCTTGGGACCAAAGTTACTGTTGTTGAAATGCTGGATGAAATCCTTACGGGGATGGATCGTGAAATGAGCACAATGCTCAGGCAGATATATACAAAGAAAGGTATTGTTTTTAACCTCCTTGCTAAAGTAACTGAAGTCAAGGGGAATGAAGTAATATTTGAGAAAAATGGAAAAAAGGAGTCAATTTCGGGTGAAAAAATCTTGGTAAGTGTCGGTCGGAAAGCCAATACCACAGGTTTCGGTCTTGAAAATATCGGCGTAGAGACCTACCGTGGCGGTATTAAAGTGGATGAAAAAATGAGAACCAATGTTCCGAATGTATTTGCAGCCGGTGATGTTACAGGTTTCTCATTATTAGCCCATACAGCAAGCCGCGAAGGCGAAGTGGTGGTAAATAACCTCACAGGCCGCGCCGATAGAATGCGTTACAACGCGATTCCTGCTGTCGTTTACACCAATCCCGAGTTTTCGGGCGTCGGGCTGACTGAAGAAGAAGCCAAAGCAAAAAATATAGAATACCGTGTATCCAAATTACCAATGGCATTTGCCGGACGGTTTGTTGCGGAAAATGAAGGCGTAAGTGGGTTGAGCAAAGTACTTGTAGGCGCAAAATATGGCGAAATACTTGGCGTCCACATCCTTGGAAATCCTTCAGGTGAAATCATTTACGGAGCCGCAATGGCCATCGAAATGGAAATGACCCTTAAGGAGATGGAAGAAGTAGTCTTTCCTCATCCTACCGTTTCGGAGATCTTCAAGGAAAATATTTTTTCATTTTAATTAAACAGAGACAAAATCATTTCAATAATAAATTCATATGCCTAAAGTTCAGTTTATTGACCCTAATGTGGCCAGATCAGCCGGAGAAATTACCTTTACTCCCATCCCGGTTAATCAATACAATAAAACCATAACCGAAGAAAAAGAAAATTTTTCGAACAAAGATTTCCTTCGCATTTATCACGATATGGTGGTAATCCGCGAATTCGAAACCATGTTAAACCTGATTAAAACAACCGGAGAGTACAGCGGGATTAAATATGATCATCCCGGGCCCGCACATCTCTCTGCAGGACAGGAAGCTGCGGCCGTTGGAATGGCTTATACACTTACAGTCGAAGATTTCATTTTTGGCTCACACCGAAGCCATGGCGAAATTCTCGCGAAAGGATTAAGCGCTATTCAAAAATTGAATGATGCTGAACTGATGCATATCATGGAATCGTTCTTTAACGGAACAGTGCTGAATGTTGTAAAAAAAGATTTCAAAGGAACTGTGAGAGAGTTGGGACGCAGATTCCTTATTTACGGAACCCTGGCCGAAATTTTTGCCCGTGAAACGGGGTTTAATAAAGGTCTTGGAGGAAGTATGCATGCCTTCTTCACTCCTTTCGGTGTTTATCCGAACAATGCAATTGTAGGTGGAAGTGGCGATATTTCTGTCGGTGCTGCACTGTATAAAAAAATCAACCGTAAACCGGGAATGGTGATTGCCAACATTGGTGATGCATCAATGGCTTGCGGTCCTGTTTGGGAAGGGATGTCGTTTGCTGCTATGGACCAGTTTAAGGATCTTTGGGAAGGCGATATGAAAGGCGGTCTGCCTGTCATTTTTAACGTTATGAACAACCAGTACGGTATGGGTGGACAGACATGTGGTGAAACAATGGGTTTCGGCAAAGTTGCCCGCATCGGTGCCGGTGTTAATCCTGAACAGATGCATGCCGAACGCGTTGACGGATACAATCCGTTAGCCGTTATTGACGCTTACCGCAGGAAACGGAAAGTTATTGAAGAAAAAAATGGTCCGGTATTGCTCGAAGTACTTACCTACCGGATTAGCGGCCACTCCCCTTCCGATGCCTCATCCTACCGTTCAAAAGAGGAAATCGAAGCGTGGCAGGCACAGGACAGCATCGCCTCATTCGGCAAAAGCCTGATCGAAGCAGATGTAACAAGCCAGGCAACTCTTGATAACATATGGGACGAAATAAAGCAAATCATGGTTGATATGATGAAACTCTCAATCAATGACGAGATTTCACCGCGTATGGATATACATAAGCGTCCGGAGCAGATTGGCGAAATGATTTTCTCCAATCAGTCTGTTGACAGCATGGATAGCCGTACTCCGGAGGTCAATCACCCGATGGCTGAAAATCCAAGGGTAATCCAGATATCAAAAAAGGAACGTTTTGCTTTTGATTCAAACGGCCAGCCGTTTTCGAAAATGAAACAATACCAGTTACGCGATGGAATTTTCGATGCCATTGTCGACCGGTTCTATAAGGATCCAACTCTTGTGGCCTACGGAGAAGAAAACCGCGACTGGGGTGGCGCATTTGCCGTTTACCGCGGACTCACTGAAGCATTACCTTATCACCGCCTGTTTAATTCACCGATTGCGGAAGGTTCAATTGTCGGAACTGCCATCGGATACGCCATGTGCGGCGGACGCGTAATTCCTGAAATCATGTATTGCGACTTCCTTGGAAGATGTGGTGACGAAGTTTTCAACCAGCTTCCCAAATGGCAGGCAATGAGCGGAAATGTACTCACAATGCCCGTTGTACTGCGTGTTTCTGTCGGCTCGAAATATGGCGCACAACATTCACAGGACTGGACCTCGCTGGTTGCACATATCCCCGGTTTGAAGGTCGTATTCCCCGTAACACCATACGATGCCAAAGGTCTTATGAACAGCGCATTACAAGGTACAGACCCGGTAATTTTCTTCGAAAGTCAGCGTATTTACGATATCGGGGAACAGTTCCACAAGGGTGGGGTTCCGGAAGGCTATTACGAAATTCCAATCGGTGAACCCGATGTGAAGCGTGAAGGAAAAGATATAACAATCCTTACAATCGGCGCGACACTTTACCGCGCTCTTGACGCAGCTAAAATTCTGGAAGAAAAATATGGACTTTCTGCTGAAGTAATTGACGCACGATCGCTGGTACCGTTTAACTATGAAAAAGTAATTGCTTCGGTTAAAAAAACAGGTCGTATCGTTATTTCTGGCGATTCAACAGCCCGCGGATCTTTCCTAAGTGAACTGTCCCGCAATATTACCGAACTGGCATTTGACTATCTCGATGCACCACCTGTAGTTGTCGGTTCCAGAAACTGGATCACGCCGGCATATGAACTGGAAGAGGCTTTCTTCCCACAACCGGAATGGTTTATTGATGCTATTCACGAAAAAATCGTTCCGTTAAAAGGTCATGTTTCAGGTCAGAACTTTAGTGATCCGGAACAGATCCGCAGAGCAAAAATTGGAGTATAACTCATATAAAGCATAGTGTATGCGGGGAATAAAATCCTCGTGTACACTATATTTGATCAAAACAGGATTTAATTGACGACTAATACAGGCTTTATGGATTTCTGGAAATATTTTCCCGCGAAGGAAGAATTGTTAAAATGGTACGCGACAAATGGCGACGGACAAACACGTCTGGTCAATGCTCATATGCATACACCCTATTCATTCAGTGCCTTTAACGATATTTCAGATGCGCTGGACAGGACACTGAATGAAAATGTTAAAGTCGCAGGAATTAACGACTTCTATTCAACCGACGGCTATGCTGAATGGGCAGAAGGGTGCGCAAAACGCAAAATCTTCCCGCTATTCAACATCGAATACATCAGTTTGAACCGCGCCGATCAGGATGCCGGCATAAAAGTTAACGACCCCAATAATCCGGGTCGTACTTATTTGAGCGGGAAAGGACTGGCATTTCCTGCCCTGTTAGACGAACCTTACGCCTCAACCCTAAAATCGGTCCGCGAGGAAGCAAATCTCCAGGTTGAGAAAATGTGTGCAAAACTCAATGAACTTCTTGAAAGCTCCAATGCCGGTTTCCGTCTTGATTTTCGGCTGATTAAAACAGAGATGACAAAAGGTATGGTGCGTGAGCGACATCTGGCCAAAGCATTACGCGAAAAAATCGCTTCCGAAATTTCGGCCACAGACGAACAGCAGCTCTTTTACAAAACAATTTTCGGCGGGAAAGCGCTCAAATCACCAATTGAAAACCCCGCAGCCGTCGAAAACGAAATCAGGGGAAATCTCCTAAAAGCCGGTGGTGCCGCATTCATTCCCGAAAGTCCGGAAGCATTTCCCGACATGGAAATGGTTTGCCGGATCATTCTTAACTCCGGGGGTATTCCTACCTACCCCTTCCTGGCTGATGACAATAACGGTAACTTCACAGATTTCGAAAAATCAAAAGAAACTGCACTGGAAATTCTCCGGAAAAGAAATATATGGTCTGTAGAGTTCATTCCCACGCGAAACAGTTTAACCGTGCTTGAAGAATATGCCGGTTATTTAAGCGATCACGGATTTGTGGTCACCTTTGGATCAGAACACAACACACCCGCGATGGAACCCATTGAACTTTTCGCCCGGAATAGTACACCGCTGAGTAAAAAGTTAATGGATATTAACTACGAAGGAGCTTGTATCACCGCTGCGCATCAATATCTGGTTGCAACAAATGAAACAGGATATCCCGGTAAAGATGGCAAACCTGATCCGAATAAGAGGGAATACTTCTTTACACTCGGCAAAGCTCTTGTTGAATATCTGACAAAAAACTAAATATGAATAATTTGATAATTGATCGCGTCATTCCTGCAATCAGGATGCTAACTTCCAATGACAAGATAAGAACCGTCAGGTTCGATGATCGGAGTGAATTAATTCGTGTTGAAAGCGAGGCAGATCTCCGGGCAATTAATTTTATTCAACCGTCATCAGGTATTCTGGTTTTCGACGAAACGACCGACCCGGAGGAGATTATTGATGATTTAAAAGTAAAACTTTCTGCATGGTTTGATTCCAGGGCAACACCTCCCGATTACATCTTTTTGAAAGGGATCGGATTAGCTGCCGTTGCTACTAATGCTGCAGCGCTTGATGTCCTTCTTGGAGGCCCGGAAGTACCTGTTAATATAGTTTCAGGCAGGGTTCAGGATAAAATTGCTATCGTGACAGGAGGGGCACAGGGATTTGGCGGCGGCATCGCAGAACTGTTGTTTGCCAGTGGGGCAAATGTTGTCATTGCGGACCTCAATGAAGAGGTTGGACGAAAATTGGTTGCTATATTGAATGCCAAAAACCAGGCTAACCAGGCATGGTTTGTGAAAGCAAACGTTGTTGATCCCTTCTCGGTTGAAGAGATGGTAAGAACTACAGTAAAACATTTCGGCGGACTGGACCTGATCATCAGCAATGCAGGGATTCTGCGCGCGGGTGGTCTTGATGAAATGACACCGGAAATTTTCTCGGTGATGACTGATGTCAACTATAAAGGCTATTTCCTTTGCGCAAAATATGCTTCGGCCATTATGAAGGTGCAGTCTGAATACAAAGACAATCATTTTACAGATATTATTCAGATCAATTCAAAATCGGGTTTGAAGGGAAGTAACCGGAATTTTGCCTACGCGGGCGGAAAATTTGGCGGAATCGGTCTTACCCAATCCTTTGCTATGGAATTGATGCCATACCGGATCAAGGTTAACTCAATCTGTCCCGGTAATTTTTTCGAAGGACCGCTTTGGAGCGATCCCGAAAAAGGACTGTTCGTTCAATATCTCAAGGCAGGAAAAGTGCCCGGAGCCGAAGATATCGAAGATGTAAAAGCATTTTACGAGGCCCAGGTCCCGGCCGGAAGAGGTTGCCGGGTCATCGACGTGGTCAGGGCGATATTCTACGTAATTGAACAGGAGTACGAAACCGGTCAGGCCGTGCCTGTTACAGGCGGACAGAACATGCTTAACTGATTTTTTAGCACAGTCGGCCAGTTGCAAGTCGCCAATCGCCAGCAGCTAATATTAAGTTGCAAAACGTTAATTGAGAAATAAATTTTTAAAATAATCACCATGATTACACGCGCAGTAAGATTATACGGAAAGAAGGACTTGCGGCTCGAGGAGTTCGAATTACCTCAGATAAATAATGATGAAATATTGGCCAGGGTGGTCTGTGACAGCATCTGTATGTCCTCCTACAAAGCGGCCAGCCAGGGAGCTGATCACAAGAGGATTCCCGATGATTGTGCCATAAATCCACCCATTATAGGACATGAGTTCGCGGGCGAGCTGATTGAAATCGGATCAAAGTGGAAAGACAAATTCAAGGTTGGCGATAAGTTCTCGATTCAGCCCGCAATCAATTACCCCGGAAGTCCTGTAGGAATTCTCGGCGCCCCCGGATACTCTTATCGTTTTATCGGTGGCGATGCCACCTATGTTGTGATTCCCAATGAAGTTATGGAAGCCGATTGTTTGCTTCCCTTCACCGGCGAAGGATTTTATCCGGCATCCTTATCTGAACCACTTTCGTGTGTAATCGGTGCCATTCATGCCAACTATCATACCACGCCAGGATCCTATGTACATAGAATGGAGATAGTTGACGGAGGTAAAATGGCACTGCTGGCAGGAGTAGGACCAATGGGACTTGCCGCTATCAACTATGTGATACACCGCGAAGACCGCAAGCCCTCGTTACTCATTGTTACCGATATCGATCAGACACGGCTCGATCGCGCCGCAGGATTATATTCCGTGGCTTTTGCCAAATCCAGGGGAATCGATCTCCGGTATATCAATACCTCTGCATTCACCAATACAATTGAAGAACTCAAAGCCATAAGCGGAGGAGAAGGGTACAATGATGTTTTTGTCTTTGCACCCGTTGCACCTGTTATCGAGCAGGCCGATGCCTTACTGGCCTTCGACGGATGTCTGAATTTCTTCGCTGGTCCGTCGGATCCGAATTTCAGGGCATCTCTCAATTTCTACAATGTCCATTACGCATACACCCATATTGTAGGAACGAGCGGCGGAAACACTGACGATATGAAAGAAGCACTCAGTTTGATGTCTGCGGGGCTTGATCCGGCCGGATTGGTTACCCATATAGGTGGAATAAACTCGGTGATCGAAACCACACTTCACCTTCCTGAAATCCCGGGTGGCAAAAAACTAATTTATAATCACCTGGAAATGCCACTTACTCCAATTACTGAATTCACCCGGTTAGGTCAAACAAATCCTGTTTATAAACGGTTGGCAGAAATATGTGCCAAACACAAGGGACTATGGAATGTAGAAGCTGAAACTTATCTGCTCGCAAATGCAGATAAACTCTGATTACAGTCACGCTGAAAACACGTAAAGCGCCATTGGGAGGCGCTTTTACTTTTTTGAATAAATCATATATATTGGAAGAACACCTTTGTCTGACATATTTAATGCGCGGATTGTGTATTACTAAAAACCAATAAAAGCGGACTATTCATTAATATAGAAGACAAATCACGAACATTTCAACCATGGGTTAGAAATCAATTCGCACCAGATCCGGCTTCATCACTTGACGTTGAATTTGAAGTCGATCCACTTGCAGTTGATTTTGATAATCCCACTTTCTTGAACCACATAAACGAGCCCACGTTATAATAAGAGTTCTTCAATTCAGGATTTTCAGACAACTGTTTTTGAGTATACGGGAAATAGGGAACCATTACATCATCCCCTTCCTTCCAGTTTGCCGGAGTCAGGTATTGATCTTTTCCCTTTCCTGCTGCAGTTTGAAGCGCAATTACTGTCCTTTTAATTTCCTCCATATTCCTGCCAATATTCATCGGATAAAAATAAATCGCTTCAATCGTGTTTTGGGGATTAATAATGTAAACACCCCGAACGTCTTTAGTAGTACTTACAGGAAGATGCAGCATACCATACAATTTAGATACATTCATCCGGTTGTCCTCGACGAGTGGAAAATTAATTTTTACAGGATCTTTGTCTTTGTATGAAAGTGCTTCCAACTCCTCTTTCCACATATGGTGCTTAAGAAGTGTGTCAGTCGAAAGAACAACCAATTTTACATTAAGTTTTTTAAATTCATCCTGCATATGCGCCAGAGTCAAAATCTCGGAAGAGCAAACAGGAGTAAAATCACGGGGATGGCTAAAAAGAATTTTCCACTTATTCCCATAATCCTGTGGAAAATTAAGTAGTCCGGATGTTGTTTCAGCAGTAAAGGAAGGGGCCTGATCCCCAATCATCAAAATATTGCCATTTCTCTTTTCCTGAGACCATAGATAGCCGGAGAACAGCAACAAAAAACAAAAGATAATAAATCGCGTTTTCATAATCAAAATTTTTTAGATTCAATCATATCAATAGTTTATAATACTCAATAATCAAAAAGTTTGTAGTGCATTTGGAGCAACTTAAATACCCAATGCCAGAGAGAATTGCTTTAATAATAATTTATTTCATCGATTTAACACGACTCTTATAAATTAGTAAGCAGATTGTAAAGCGATTAGAGTGGATTTAATATCTTCAAGATTTCGCCCGATGTTCATCGGATAAAAACTAAATGCGGCAATTTTATTATCAGGGGTAATATAGAATACACCTCTGACTGTTTGTGTTTTACTCACATTCAGGTGCATCATTCCATATTTCTTTGCAATAACAAAATGATCATCAGCAACTAAAGGAAATTTGATTTTCACAGGTTCAAATCGTTCAGTTCGTAAGGATTCCAATTCTTTTTTCCATTGAAAATGTGACTGAATAAAATCGGTCGAAATGACAATAAGTTTGGTTTCCAGATTTGCAAAATCTTCCTGCATACGGGCCAGCTGGAGAATTTCAGAAGTACAAACAGGCGTAAAATCACGGGGATGACTAAATATCACCTTCCAATTTTGACCATAATCATCAGGAAATGACAATGTACCTGCGGTTGATTCAGCATAAAACCGGGGAGCATCCTGACCGATTACTGGAATATTGGTATCGGGTTTTTTCTGTTGAGATTTTAGATTAGAAAACCCGAAGATTAGAACAGCGACAAAAACAAATTTTATCTTCATTGCTCTTTTTATTTAGATTAAATAAACACAAATATAATCTCGCAAAAGGCCTAATGCAAGAAATATTCAAAAAATAAAAATCTAAATTGCACATCCAGTTATATACCTGTATATCTGTCAACTCCTGCACTTTTTCACCGCCTATTTAGAATGAATAAATCAAAAAAGTTAAAATAGAGCATTATTCGCACATCATTATGATGCAAATGTTCATACAATTTTCAGGGAACGTCCGGTTGAGTGGAATATCTCGTTTTTTGAGGGCGATTTATGGACTGATTTCTGCCAATGCCAATTATCGGAAAATTAACTCGTAAGACCTGGAGAGCTGATGGTTTTTTGCCCCGTCATGGATTCGGACCATTTACAGTCAAAGATTCAATTGGACCAGCGCATTGAAGTATTTAAATTAAAAGACGGAAGATATGTCATTTATGTTATTAACTCCGGACTGTTACTACCATTAAGCAATTACACCTGATCCTACCAGCTCATCATCAAGGTACCAGGCAGCAAACTGTCCCGATGTAATTCCGCGTTGTTCGTCACCGAACAGCACATAGGCTCCATCGCTTTTCACATACATTCGCCCTTCCTCAAGAGCCTGACGATAACGGATCCGGAAAAGAAAACTGCGTTCTTCACCCTCTGCCATAGCCAGATCGGGTCTAATCCAGTGGATATCTTCTTTGGGAATAAATAGTCCGGGTCGATAAAGTCCGGGATGCTCTTTCCCTTCACCAACATAAATAATATTGCGTACGACATCTGTTGCCAATACAAATAGCGGTGTTTCGTATCCGCCAATATTCAGTCCTTTTCGCTGACCTATGGTATGAAAGTGTGCGCCGTTGTGTTCACCGATTACCTTGCCATTCCATGGTTTGTAAGGGAAAGGGAAGCACAGTTTATTAAAGAATTCAGGCTGCCGGGGCACCTCTTTCTTTTTCGTTATAAACGAGGCAGGAATCTCGATCACATTGCCCTTTTTTGCGGCCAATTGCTGCTGAAGGAAAACCGGAAGATCCACCTTTCCCACAAAACAGATCCCCTGAGAATCTTTCCTCTCTGCGGTTATCAAACCTTGTTCGCGCGCAATTTCGCGTACCTCAGGCTTCAGTAAATTGCCTATGGGAAAGAGCGATTTTGAAAGCTGCTGCTGGTTCAATTGGCACAGAAAATAGCTCTGATCTTTATTGGCATCGGTACCGGCCAGTAAACGATAGTACTTGTTTCCTTCCACTTCAATAACTTCTCTCCGGCAGTAATGACCCGTTGCCACAGACGAAGCCCCAAGTTCCATCGCTTTTTCCATAAAAAGATCAAACTTAATCTCGCGGTTACACAATACATCAGGATTTGGGGTGCGCCCTCTTTCGTATTCCGAAAACATATAATCGACGACCCGCTTTCGATAAAAATCTGACAGATCGACTACATGAAATGGAATATCCAGTTTTTTCGCGACCATTTCAGCAAACGTCACGTCATCCTCCCAGGTGCATTCTGCAGTAAGTGTTCCCGTATTTTCCTTCCAGTTAATCATAAACACACCAATCACTTCATATCCCTCTTTTTTAAGGAGATAGGCAGCCACGCTGGAATCAACGCCACCCGAAAGGCCAATTACAACTTTTTCTCTTGTCATACGGCTGCAAATTTACCCCTTTTCGGATAAATGAAGATGATCGGAATAAAAGAAAACATATTCAACCCGAAAAATGGGATTAAGTGGTCATGTGCCAATCGTATTAAGCTGAAAACTGTTAAGCAGTTAAAGGCAGAAATTACAAAAAAAGTTAACTTTGTACGATGATCAAAAGACTTGCTCACTTCTTTAATAATATAGATCGTAAAGGTTATCGGCCAAAACTCGGTGGCCTGGAAATCCTCAAATTTCTGGGGCCTGGTTTGCTGGTAACCGTAGGTTTTATTGATCCCGGGAACTGGGCATCCAACCTGGGTGCCGGGGCTCAGTTTGGTTACCAATTATTGTGGATGGTTACCTTATCGACGATGATGCTGATCATGCTGCAGCATAACGTTGCACATCTTGGGATTGCAACGGGACTTTGTCTTTCGGAAGCGACCACAAAATATATGAAACCTGGTTATTCGATTTCGGTACTGATTACCGCGATCCTGGCTTCGATCTCTACTTCCCTTGCGGAAATTCTGGGTGGTGCAATTGCTTTGCATATGCTGTTTGAAATTCCGATTCGGGCCGGTGCAATTATGGTCGTGGTGTTCGTGCTAATTATGCTATTTACCAATGGCTACCAAATGATTGAGAAATGGATCATTGCTTTTGTGTCGGTCATCGGGCTTTCATTTCTTTATGAACTTTCACTGGTGAATATTGACTGGAACACTGCCATCCAATCATGGGTAACCCCAAGTTTCCCGAAAGGATCCATGATAATAATAATGAGTGTATTGGGTGCCGTTGTGATGCCTCATAATCTCTTCCTGCATTCTGAGATCATTCAAAGTCGGCAATGGAACCTCCAGGACGAAAAGACGATTAAAAAGAGGCTCAACTACGAGTTTCTCGACACGCTAATATCTATGCTGATTGGCTGGGCTATCAACAGCGCCATGATCTTGCTCGCTGCTGCCACATTTTATAAAGTTGGTACAGTGGTGACCGAACTACAGCAAGCCAAAAGTCTTCTTGACCCCTTGCTGGGCGTTCATGCGGGAGTCGTTTTTGCGGTGGCCTTGCTTTTTTCAGGTATTGCCTCAACGATCACCTCCGGGATGGCAGCAGGTTCGATTTTTTCCGGAATCTTTAGTGAGCCTTACGATATTAAAGACAATCACTCGAGACTTGGTATTACCATCTCATTTGTTGTTGCGCTGCTGATTATCTTTGTAATTTCAAATCCGTTCAGCGGATTAATTTATTCACAGATGATACTCAGCATTCAACTTCCAATCACGATCTATGTTCAGGTGTGGCTCACTTCGTCAGAAAAGGTGATGGGTAAATATAAAAACACCAAATTGGATAAAGTATTACTCTATCTGATCAGTGGAATTGTAACTGCCTTAAATATAGCGCTTTTCATTAGTTTTCTTTATTAATATGATTATCAGCAATCATTGAAATGTCCGTATTAAAAAAACATCATGATCCCATCGGCCAGGCTGTCTGGGACTACCTGAACGGAATCACCGGAGAAGCAATTGTTGTTAAAACTGATATTGCGGAAGATGAACTGCTTTCACCCTCCTATTTTTTCAGAACTTTTGATGAAATGCCGGTTCAGGAACAAGAGGCACTCAGACGATGTTCGGGCAAGATACTCGATGTTGGCGCCGGTGCGGGAGTTCATTCACTATGGCTTCAGAACCAGGGATTTGATGTTGATTCACTCGATATATCACCATTATCGTGTGATACGATGCGAAAAAGAGGTCTGAAAAACGTACATCTTAAAGATATTTACTCGCTAAAAAACCAGAAATACGATACCATTCTCCTGCTTATGAATGGTGCCGGGGTTGCCCAGACTTTACCCGGACTCGAAACATTATTATCGCACCTGAAGACACTCCTCAATCCTGGTGGGAAGATCCTTGCAGATTCGTCAGATTTGCTCTACCTTTTTACTGATGAGAATGGTGAAATGTGGGTGGACATTGCCTCAGATGCCTATTACGGCGAGATGGAGTATCAGCTCAGCTATAAGTCAATTAAAGGAAAACCTTTCCCGTGGCTGTTTGTCGATCCTGAAACATTCGCCGATTATGCATCATTAGCCGGGTTTACGGTAAAGGAAAAAATCGTCGGCGCCCATTTCGATTACATGGTGGAAATCGTCCTGGAATAACACAGGGATAAATCCCGTAATTTCATCAAGAGTGAAATAAAATCGCATCAAAAAATCCTATTGTTAAAGCAACCAAAATGAAAGACAGGTCATCTAAAAAAAAACAAAGATTATGAAAACGCTGATTATATTAGAGATTATTCTCATGTTAGTGACTGGCAGTTGTAATAAGGAGATGAATACAATTGCACCGGATCAAACTTTTGAACTCAAATATGGAGAAACAAAAATTAAAGCTGATTATGGCTTGTCTATTCGTCTCGATTCAGTTTTAAATGATTCCAGGTGCCCGTCAAAGGCAGTTTGTGTATGGGCCGGAAATGTTGAAGTAAGATTTGTATATTTAAAAGACAATAACAGCGTTAAATTTATACTGAATACACTTCCTTCATTCAGAACAGATACATTAATAAACGGATATAGAATAAAATTGATTAATTTATTCCCTTATCCGGAGATTGCGGGGATCATTAACCAGGAGGATTATAAAGCAGAAGTAAGAATAACCAAAGAATAACACTATTTGTTTTCCAGAATCCTGAACTCGGTTCTGCGGTTTTGCGCTCTACTCTCTTCGGTTAAATTATCAGCCACAGGTGTCGAAAATCCATAACCTTTGCTTTTTAGTTTTGATGCATAGACTCCCATGTCAATCAATGCTTTGACTACCGCCTCTGCCCGTTTAGCAGAAAGGGCCAGGTTATAACTTTCGGAACCCTGATTATCAGTGTGTCCTCCGATTTCGACCAGTAACCGCGGATTTTTATTCATAAAAACGACAATCTCCATAAGCTGACCCATGGATTCAGGCTTTAAACGAAATGAATCAGTATCGAAAAATATATTTCTCAGAATTGTTGTTTTGCCGATTTCAATCGGATCGAGTGCAATATTGAGCATCAGGGGTTGCAGTTTGTTGTATGACTCCAGTAAATTAAAATTTTCAGAATGAAACAGGTAACCCTCTTTCGATACATTTAATCCGTAATTGTGGCCCAGCGGGAGACAAAACAGGAATTCACCTTCATTCTCAAACGGATACATATGCTGAACCAATCGGTTTGTTACCAGGTCATTTAAAACGATATCTGCAAGAAGTAACTGACCCGTTCTGCGGTTGGTTACCCGCCCTTTTACCCACGATACAGGCTGAGGCATAAATGCTTCGGGGAGTTGGAAAGTAAAAATATCGCGTCCGCCAAAGCCAGTTTTATCTGAGGTATACCAGGCAGTCCGTCCTGAAACTTCAACAACCATTCCTTCCTCATTTCCGGCGGTATTAATGGGGAAACCCAAATTCTGTGGATATATGGTTCTGGTACTGTCAAGCGAAAGGAAAAACAGGTCGTTTCCACCCATACCAGGCCAGAAATCGGAAGCAAAATACAGGGTTCGGCCATCCGCATGGATAAAAGGAGATAATTCATTTCCGGGAGTATTCAGGTCTTCGGGATTACTGATTTTACCATAAACAGGCAGTCCCTCGGGCGAGACGCCCAATTTTTCTGCCCGCCAGATATCCATTTTCCCTTTACCTCCATTCCGGTTACTTGTGAAATACAGCCAGCGTCCATCGGCTGAGACTGACGGCTGCGACTCCCAGGCACCGGTATTTACAGGATTGCCAAGGTTAACGGGTTCCGACCATTTCCCTTTTTGCCATACAGACATGTAGATATCGCAACTGCCTAATCCGCCGCGACGCCCACACCCGGTAAAAAACAGGAGCCGTCCGTCAGCAGAAATACATTGCGCCCCTTCGTTTTCGATCGTATTGATTGTTGTTCCTAAAGGTGTTGCATGACGCCACCCTATTGAATCTCTCTTCGAGATATAGAAGTCCTCCTGGGGATAAGCAATTTTGCGGCCGGCGTGATCTTTGCTGATCAAGCGGGTAAATACCAAAGCGTTGGACTCACCGTTGAGGCTTGGCCAATATTCATCTTCATCGGTATTAATTGAATCACCTGCATTCTCAGCCTTAAAAGCCACCGGCGAATTAACAGCCGCAACAGCAAACCTGCACGATTCCAGCAATTTATTCTCTTCCGGGGTAAGGTGATTGGTCAGGTCCTTGTATTTCTCCATATTTTTTAAGGCCTCAGCATACTCCGAACCGGCATATAAAAGTTCTGCCAAAAACTTATACCCTTTTGGAAACTGATCGGTTCCGGTTTTCAATCCCTTAACCAATGCATCACGTTCAAGTTCACGATCACCTGTTTCATGGTAAACATCAGCCAGACCGAAAAAAGCCATATAACATTGAGGATCAATTTTTATTGCCTGGTTGAGCAGTGAAATAGCTTTATTTCTGTCGCCTGCCTGTGCACTGATTTTGGCTTCATTATAAAGCGCGGCAGCCCTGCCTTTCTGTGCATTGCCCTTCTGCGCCAAAGCATTGCCCAAAATCATAAAACAGGTAACTATGAATAAAAATCGCCTCATTACAATCCGGTAAATAATCGTGGGAAATAATTCTATCCAAAGTTAATCTTTATCGAATATGGAACTATACGTCAAAACATAAAAAAACCGCTTCGGAATAAACCGAAGCGGAATGAGAATATATTCAATGATCGTTAAATGCTATTTACAGCATTCAGATCTTCAAAGGCTTGTTTTAACCTGGCAATAAGAGCCTCTTCGCCCTTACGTAACCATACGCGGGGATCGTAGTATTTCTTATTTGGTTTTTCTGCTCCGTCCGGATTACCGATCTGCGCCTGCAGGTAACCACGATTGGCCGCTTCAAACTGACGGACACCATCCCAATAAGCCCATTGCGTATCGGTATCGATGTTCATTTTGATTACGCCGTAACTAATTGCTTCCCTGATTTCGGCATGTGTTGAACCAGAACCTCCATGGAATACAAAATTAACAGGATGAGCGTCTTCAATTCCAAGCTTTTCTTTGATATAATCCTGTGAATTTTTAAGGATTACAGGCATAAGTTTAACATTTCCCGGTTTGTATACCCCATGAACATTTCCAAAAGATGCTGCGATTGTAAAGTTAGGCGAGACTTTGCTTAATTCCTGGTATGCATAAAAGACATGGGCTGGCTGAGTGTACAGCAGGCTGTTATCTAATCCGCTGTTATCGACGCCATCTTCTTCGCCACCTGTAATTCCAAGTTCGATTTCGAGTGTCATCCCCATTTTACTCATACGTTCGAGGTAACGTTTGCTGATCGCGATATTTTCTTCGATTGTCTCTTCAGAAAGATCGAGCATATGTGAACTGAAAAGTGGTTTTCCCGTTTCAGCAAAGTTTTTTTCACTTGCATCCAAAAGTCCATCAATCCATGGGAGTAATTTTCTCGCGGCATGGTCTGTATGAAGAATAACCCTTACGCCATAAGCTTCTGCAAGTGTATGAATGTGTTTTGCTCCTGCAACGGCGCCAAGAATTGCGGCCTGCTGTCCTTCAAGTTTCAATCCCTTACCTGCATTAAACGCAGCACCTCCATTAGAGAACTGGATCATTACAGGAGAATTGACTAACTTAGCAGCCTCTATTACAGCGTTAACGGTCGATGATCCAACAACATTAACAGCAGGAATAGCAAATCCATTGGCTTTGGCCACTTTAAAAATATACTGCAGATCCGTTCCTGTTACCACCCCTGGCTTAACAACATCTGATATTTTGTCCATAATTTAACGATTAAAAAGTTATCCGCAAATTTACTTCATTCCTACAACAATATCAGTGTGTAAAGGTTAAAAATAAGTT
>JBBRGI010000015.1:0-24260 GCA_038240855.1 Bacteroidales bacterium
CTTTTGAACAGTACTATTAACGGCATTCATTTTTTCAAACATCTGCTGATCCTGTACCTGCTGGTTATTCAGTTTCTCAAGAAATGAATGGTCAAGAGCCGAATTCAACGTGGTTTTGTAATCGGTGATGGCTGCAACATACCTGAATTTCATTTTGAAGCCAAGTCCGGCAAAATTCATGTCAAAATCGAGGCTTACTGGCATCCAGGTGTTTTTGTTTACTTCTGCATAAAGCTGATGCACATTTACATCGGTCATTGGGATGTGAAGTTGAAGATCGGCCGAATGAATGTTCCAGAACAAATCTGCAATATAGATGTACCCCGAAAACACATCATTCCCATTGGTCTTTGGCGTCACCTTTATTTTATTGATGGTAAACCCCTGGTCTTCGAAGACACTTTCCAGTTTAAACCGGTAGACCTTTAATGCATTTATCCCAACCGGCGAAACAACTCCGTATTTGTCGGCATCGTACAAATTATTGGTAATCATTCCCATGGGTGATGTATTGTTGTCTTTTCCGGAAGAGTGCATTGCCAGAACCTCCTGTTTAATTTTGTCGGGTAATTCAAAGTCGATTTTGCTGACCGTCTCCAATACAAAGGGTTCCTGAAGGTCTTTGACTTCTTTTTTGTCCATTAACAGCTTCGCCATCGTTGGAATCTCTTCGAACACACCCGATCCTTTCAGGTACACTTTGCACGAATATTTCGAAACCTGTTTCTGGTAATAGGGAGACAAAGCAATGGCGCGCCGCATGATGTAATACGCGGGATCTTCTCCCGACGCAAGAATTGTGATTTCAGGAATCTTGTAATTCTGGGAAATCAGTTGCACGTTTTTCTCCTGGAACGTTTTTCCAATGACCAAATCATACGACTGGGTTTGATAACCGATGTATTGAAACAAGATCTTCAAGTTTCCCGCCGGTAGTTTCAGTTCGTAATTTCCGTCAATATTCGAAGTGGTTCCGGTCGATAATTGGGGTACATATATATTCGCAAAGGGAACAGCCTTGCCATGTACGTCCGTAATTCGTCCGTGAATTCCCTGTGCTAAAGCTGATCCAAATGAAATAAAACAAAACAATAGGGGAGGCAGGATTCTAAAGATCATGGAATTCTGTATTTTAAGATCCGGTTAAGCAATAAAAGAGATATTGATACAAAAATAAGATAATCGAATGTTTTTAATTGATGCTTAAAATACCCTAAGCGTTGCTTGGATTTTTGAATTACCCAGCTTGACGCAGATTTCTCTTATGCGTTATTCAACACCAAATTGCGATGAGCATTTTGCTATTTACGATGTGACAGCTACAATTTACGATGTGCATTCCCCTACGAACTATTTTGATGAATTTATTCAAAGAAAAATCTCTGCAGGACGATATAAAAATGCTAGTGAAGTAGTCCGTGCGGGACTAAGGCTTTTAGAAGAAGAAGAAAACAAAATTATTGCTTTAAGAGCAGCGACTCAAGAAGGGATAGAAAGCGGAATCGCTATCGATTTCGAGCCTGAGTCGCATTTAAAAAAGTTAAAAGCTAATAAGAGTAGGAATATATGTCTGATTATTTACCGGCAATAATATTTTTCAACCATATTTCGGCCAGTTTTGGCCAGGTTTCACCTGCTATATTCCCTGACCGCAATCCGTAACCATGTCCTCCTTTAGCTAAAAAGTGCAATTCTACTGGTACTTTGGCATCTTTAAGTGCAGTTGCCATAACAAGTGCACTGTTTCCATGAGTATCATCAGCCGTTGCGAAAAGAAACATGGGTGGCGAATGCTGATTTACTGTTAATTCTGGTGTTAACGACCTGTTGGCACCCTGGTCGAGATAAGCCGGATAAATCAGTAGTGCAAAATCGGGACGGCACGACAATGAGTCGGCTTTATCAACCGGAGCATAGCTCTTCTTTTCGTAAAGCGTTGCTGCCCTGGCCGATAAGCTTCCGCCTGCAGAGAATCCCATTACGCCTAATTGATTTGGTTTCAATCCATAATCGCCCGCACGATCCCTGATGACCCGAATAGCCCTTTGCACATCCATTAATGCACCTTCCTGTTTTTTGGGAACACGGTATTGCAACACAAATGCGGTAAATCCTTGTTGGGTAAGCCAGGTTGCAATTTCATAACCTTCGAGATTGATTGCAAGAATTCCATAACCTCCGCCCGGACATACAATCACCCCCGCGCCATTATTTTTTCCTTTTGCAGGTTCGAAGACCAAAAAGGCAGGATTGGTAACATCAGTGAGTCGGATTACGTCACGCTCTCTGTTTGGTGTCACAACAGGTTCGTGTTTGGCTTCTGTTTCGCCGGGCACCTGGTTAGGCCAAAGGTAAACCGGCGTTTGAGTCTGGCTGAAGCCGCTTAAGGACATCATAAGAACAATAATTAATGTAAGAGATCTTCTCATGTCAAATATTAAGTGATAATTAATCATGTACTCTCCGATCAGTATTCCGCTGAAAGAATAACTTCCGGCAAAGCTTCAGTGTGTTTTGTTTATCGAAACAAAGATAAACTTACTTTGCAAATTTCGGGTAATTAAGAGAAGCTGTTGATCCAAACAGATGTTTATGAGATTTCTGAATATTCTGATCTCAGGAGTTACTTCACTACGATCGTTGATAAATTTAACGAAAAATTAGTTTTTATAAAAGAGTTATGAGTCTGCCCGAAAAGTTAAGAAGCCTTACATAAGTCATCTGATGTATTATAAATATCTGATTATCAGGCTATAAATATTAAGCTCATTACAAAAATATTCATCGGATGACTTTTCGGAGTGGGCTCAGTTGTACATAAAAAAACCTGCCGTTCCCGACAGGTTTTTGAATCAAAAAATTACCACTAACTTAGTCTAATTGAGGACCTGCGGGGATGAGCGCTTTTGCTGCATCATTATCGCAGTACTGCTCGAAGTTTTTGATGTACAGCGCCGCAAGATTTTTTGCTTTTGCACTCCATTCAGCAACGTCGGCATAAGTATCGCGCGGATCAAGAATACCTTGCGATACATTGTTTAAGGCTACCGGAGCTGTCAGGTTTAAAATTGGGATATGAACTGTTTTGGCTTTCTCAATTGATCCGTCAATAATCGCATCAATGATAGCCCTTGTATCTTTGAGAGAGATTCGTTTGCCAGTTCCGTTCCAACCTGTATTAACGAGGAATGCTTTTGCATTGTTCTCATCCATTTTCTTCACCAGAGTTGAAGCATACATGGTTGGGTGCAATGTAAGGAAGGCTTCTCCGAATGCTGGTGAGAAGGAAGGTACAGGTTCTGTAATTCCACGTTCTGTTCCTGCTAATTTTGAGGTAAAACCACAAAGGAAATGGTATTGAGCCTGATCACGGTCGAGTATAGATACCGGAGGCAATACACCGAAGGCATCGGCAGACAGATAGATGATTTTATTCGCATGACCTGCCCTGGAAGGAAGAACGATTTTACTGATATGGTAAATAGGATAAGAAACACGCGTGTTTTCAGTTACCGAAATATCAGAATAGTCGATTGAACCATCTTCATGTACCGTAACATTTTCAAGCAGGGCATCACGTTTGATTGCTCTCCAGATGTCGGGTTCGTTTTCTTTACTAAGGTTAACTGTTTTTGCATAGCAACCACCTTCGTAGTTGAAAACACCTTTCTCGTCCCAGCCATGTTCGTCATCACCGATCAGGTAACGCTTCGGGTCAGCCGACAAGGTGGTTTTACCTGTTCCTGAAAGGCCAAAGAAAATAGCCACATCGCCTTCTTCGCCTACGTTTGCAGAACAATGCATAGAAGCAATGCCTTTAAGTGGCAAATAAAAATTCATTAATGAAAAGATACCTTTTTTCATTTCTCCGCCATACCATGTACCTCCAATAACAGCCATTTTTTCGGTGAGGTTGAACAACACAAATACATCAGAATTCAAACCATGCGCTTTCCAGTTTGGGTTCGTAACTTTCGAACCGTTCAACACTACAAAATCAGGTTCCCCGAAGTTTGCAAGTTCGTAATGAGAAGGGCGAATAAACATATTTGTTACAAAATGTGCCTGCCAGGCTACCTCCATGATGAAGCGAACCTTCATACGGGTATTGGCATTTGTACCACAAAAAACATCTACAACAAACAATTTGTCCGAAGTGCCGAGGTGATTGGAAACCAGTCCTTTTAAATCTGTAAATACTTCCGGTGTTATCGGGCGGTTAATTACGCCATCCCACCACAATGTATCTTCTGTAATAGCATCTTTTACAAAAAATTTGTCCTTGGGAGAACGTCCTGTAAAAATTCCTGTTTTCACAGCAACAGCACCTGTGTCAGTTAATACCCCTTTTTCAAAACCCGTATTATTCGGGTCAACTTCAGCTTTATAAAGTTTTTTGTAGGTAGGATTATGAACGATTTCAATATTCGTATGAATGCCGTACTTCAACAAATCTGTGTTTTTCATTACAAGTAATTAAGATTTAACAGTTTAAACTGAATAATAATTTTATAACTCCAAAATTAGCTCTTTTTAAACCGCACTCAAAATTGCCAATATTAAATTAAGATCAAATCGCTTCAATAAATTTCTTTATTTCATGTTTTATATTAACATATTTACACTTTAGGAGGTCTTGCGGTACCTGAAAATGGCCAGCCCGAACATCGAAATACCAAAAATTGAAAGAGCTGCGAAATCATTAAAGATATCTGTGAAATTGGAACCCTTCAATATAATACTTCGCATAATTTTTACGAAATAATATAATGGGTTGGCATAGTCAATTTTCTGAGCCCATTCAGGCATACTTTCAACAGGGGTGAACAAGCCGCTCATCAGGATAAAAACAATCAGAGAAAAATATGTTACAAATGTAGCCTGTTGTTGTGTATCACTGATGGTCGAGATAAACAAACCCATTGAGAGGACTAACACAAGGTAAATGGCACTCATTCCGAAAAGAAGCAGGAAACTTCCCCGTATAGGGATATTAAATGCCAATTTTGCAATTAGTAACCCAAAGGCCATATCAAACAATCCGATCGCCAGGAAGGGGAGGAGTTTACCCGCGATAAACTGCCATTTCTTAATGGGGGTAACATTGATTTGCTCAATGGTCCCGAGCTCTTTTTCGCGTACAAGATTCATCCCACCCAGTAACATCCCCACAACAGTGATCAGGATAACCAGGATTCCCGGGGCCATATAATATTTAAAATTGAGTTGCTGATTGAACCAGAATGTAGGTTTTATCACGACCTGCTTAAATCCCGGTGATGCCGTTCCAACCAGGATCTTATGACTGTACGACCCGATCACACTGGTAAGGTAGCCCAGTGAAAGCTGAGCTGCATTTCCATTAATTGCGTCGAGTAGTACCTGTACATCCGCCTTTTTGTTTAATGTTAAATTTTTATCGAAACTTTGCGGGATGATCAGGGCAAGATCGACCTTATTTCGCATCAAAAGATCTTCGGCCTCCTTCGTATTGGCAAGATTCTGTCTGACTTTAAAAAAAGGAATGCCACTAATCTCGGAAGTCAGTTTCCGTGACGAAACTGAATTGTCAAAATCAACAATTGCAAGGTCGACCTGGCGAAGCTCATTGGTTGCCGCGAAAACGAGGATCAGCATCTGGACCATTGGCATCATAAAGATTACCGGCAGCATACCTTTGTTACGGAAAATCTGGGTAAATTCTTTTTGCAGTATATAAAATAGTGTTCGCATAGCTGACTATTGAAGACGGATTTTAAATTTTCGGATACTGATCATTATAAAGAGAGCCGACATGCCGATTAACACGAGGGTATGTGGCCAGACTACATCCAAACCTCCCCCTTTTAACATGACAGTACGGTTGATCTCTATAAACCATCGCGGAGGCATCAGGTTGGCTATAACCTGCAAGGGGATCGGCATGTTTTTGACAGGGAAAATAAAGCCTGAAAGCAGTATACTCGGCAACATTAGGACAAAACCCGAAAGAGCGAGAGCTGAAAGCTGATTTTCAACAAAAGTGGAAATCATGATCCCCAGTGAAAGCGCCAGAAATATGAAAAGCAAGATTTCACTCAGTAACAATGCAAAACTTCCGATGATGGGTACATTGAAAACCAGAACTCCTAATATTAGTACCACCAAGGCATTAATTACCGAGAGAATCATGTATGGCACTACTTTTCCCAAAATAATCTGGATCGGCTTGAGTGGTGAAGCCAGAAGGATTTCCATGGTCCCGGTCTCCTTTTCGCGGGCAATGGTGATGGCGGTCATCATGGCTGAGATAAGCATTAAAATCACAGCAATTAAACCTGGAATAAAATTATAGGCGTCGCGCATATTTTCATTGAAAAGCATCCTGACCTTTATATCTATACCCGGCAGTGCCTGATTTTTAAAAAACTCATTTTTAACAAAGTTATTGACTATAGCCGTGGTGTAAGTTACAATAAGTTGTGCTGCATTTGGTTCTGAAGCATCTGCAATAACCTGGATACCGGCCGTTCCCTGTTTTATGAGATTTTGGGCAAAATTCTGTTCTATAACTACGATCTCCTTAACCTGCCCACTTCTGAAAAGAGGTTCGTAATCATTTTCGGAAACAGGTATTGCGGCCAACTGAAAAAATCCGGAAGATAATAATTGCTGACTGAGACGTTTGCTCAGATCATCTTTTGAATGATCAACAATGGCAATTTTTACATTCCGCATTTCATTGGTCATTACAAAACCAAAGAGCAGGATCTGTGCAATGGGGATCCCAAACAGAATAACCAGGGTCCGCGGATCGCGAAATATGTGGTAAAACTCTTTTCGAATAAATGCAAGGAACCTGTTCATCGTGCAATTTTTAAAAATACTCCGTCCATATTGGAGGAATTATAGTGTTCTTTTAAGTTTTCAGGGGTGTCGAGTGCCACAATCCGCCCATCGGCCATGATTGAAACCCTGTCGCAATATTCAGCCTCATCCATGTAATGTGTTGTTACAAATACGGTAATCTCTTTTTCGACAGCTTCATAGATTAAGTTCCAGAATTGCCGGCGTGTAATCGGATCAACGCCACCGGTTGGTTCGTCGAGAAAGACAATTTTAGGACTGTGAAGAATGGCGATTGAAAAGGCCAGTTTTTGTTTCCATCCAAGAGGCAGTTCCCCGATTTTGCGATTTTCGTAGGCAGTAAGTCCCAAACGATCAAGCATTTCAGCAGTTTTTTCTTTTCGTTCTGCAACCTTCATTCCGTAAACACCACCATAAAACCGAATATTCTCATAGATAGTAAGGTCCTCATAGAGTGAAAATTTCTGACTCATATATCCAATATTCTGCTTGATTTTTTCGGTTTGCCGGAATACATCATATCCTGCAACGGTCATTTCACCCGAGGTAGGAGTGGAGAGTCCGCATAAAATGCGGATTGCAGTTGTTTTGCCGGCACCGTTTGCTCCAAGAAATCCGAAAATCTCCCCTTTGTAAACCTCAAAGTTGAGGTTGTCATTGGCCACGAAGTTTCCGAACTTCTTTACCATATTTTTAACCGTTATAACGGGTTCTCTTGTTATCATGATTTCACTTTCTCCCTGTTCATGAAAAGGATAAAAACATCCTCAATGGTGGCTTTCCCAATTTCAACTGAAATATCCGTGTCTCCATTTTGCGCTAAGAATTGCCGGATCGAATCTGTAGTATGGTCTCCTTTTTTCGTGACAAGATGTAATACTTGTCCAAAGCTATTTACTGAAATCAGCGATGGGAGTTGCTCCAACTGTCTGGAACTCGGGTAGATTTTCGAAGTACGTACCACCCATAAATCTTCCGGAAATGCAATGATCATATCCCGCGGTGAAGCCACCGACATTAGTTGTCCTTCCTGTATCAGGGCAATCCTGTCGCACATCGATGCTTCATCCATATAGGGTGTTGAGACAAGAATTGTGATCCCCATATTTTTCAGTCTTTTGAGCATTTCCCAAAATTCCTTTCGGGAAACAGCATCCACACCTGTGGTGGGTTCATCAAGAATCAAAATCTCGGGTTTATGAATAAGAGCACACGAAAGAGCCAGTTTTTGCTTCATTCCTCCGGAAAGTTTACCAGCTCTGCGCGTTTTGAACGGTTCAATCTGCTGATAAATATCTTTAATCAGGTAGTAGTTTTCCCGGATGGTCGTACCGAAGACTGTGGCGAAGAATTTCAGATTTTCCTCCACAGTAAGATCGGGATAAAGTGAAAATCTCCCGGGCATATAACCGGTAATGAGCCTGATATTTTTATAATCGTTCACAACGTCCAGATCATTCATTGTGGCTTTGCCGCTGTCGGGAAGAAGTAACGACATCAGAATACGCATCAACGAAGTCTTCCCGGCTCCATCGGGTCCGATAAGACCGAATATTTCACCTTTATTAATCGACAGGGAGACTTTTTCAAGTGCAACTGTTTCACCGTACCGTTTACAAATATCATTGACTACAATCATATTGGCGCCAGATTAGAATTTTATTTCGCCGGGCATTCCCAACTTTAGCGAACCATCGTTAGGAACACGAACTTTCACCGCATAAACCAGCTTAACCCGTTCTTCGCGGGTCTGGATAATCTTAGGCGTAAACTCCGCTTCAGGTGAAACCCATTCGACCGTTCCGGCAATCTCTTTTATCCCCTCATTGGAATCGATCATCACCTTAACTTCTTTACCTGTTTTGATCTGTGTCAATTGTGGGCCACTCACGTAAACCCTGAGAACCAGGTTATCGATATTTGCCATTTTATAAAGCGGTTTACCGGGTGTAGCGAGTTCACCTTCCTCGGCATATTTCTCCAAAATAATTCCGGTAATGGGTGCTTTTACGACAGAGGTGGCAATTCTGTCATTTAAAACAGCCACCTGGGCATCTACAGCATCAGCACTTTTATCGATTGCGGAGATCTGGGCTGAAAAGGCTTTTTTCTGCTTTCCCGCAAGGGCGATTTGACCGTCGATATCATCCATTTGCTTTGGTGTTGCTGCACCATCAGCAAGCATATTTTTAATCCGGACCTGGTCTTTTTGAATATTGACAATTTGCTGATCCGATACGGCAACCTGCGCATAAAGTCCTGCCTTTTGTGCGAGAACAGATTCTTTCTGTGCAATCAACTGGCTGCGTTGAAGTACGAGATTGGCGGTGTCAGTTACGGCCATGACCTCACCCAGTGTTGCTTTTTCACCTTCATTAAAGACCGTCTTCACAATTCTTCCGCTATTTTCAGACGAGACGATCACTTCGTCTGTTTCGAAATTACCATAGGCATCGGGCCTGGTTGTATTGTTTGAACAGGCTCCAAAAATTGATAACAGTGATAAAAATAAAATTGTTCTCATTCCGGGGATGGTTATAATTGATAATTAATTAGTCGTTATGTATTGATTCTCCTTTGATTGTACTGTAGTTAACTAATGCCTGAATAAGCTGAACTTTACGGGTTTCGAGATTTGCCTTCGCCTGCAAAGCCGCATTCAGATCGCGGATATAATCGGACGAAGTAATCGCCCCGTTTTCGAGGGCAACCGCAGAACGTTTGCTGATCTGATCTTTAATTGTAACGATTTGTTCATCAGTGCTGATCAGATTATTAAGTTTTTCCAGATTGTTTTGTTCCTGGTTTAACGACATTTTGAGAGAACGGTTGAAATTGTCGAGGTTTGTATCGATAATATCCTTCTGAAGCGTCAGAGCAGATCTATCACGGTTTGATTTATTCCAGTCCCAGATATTCCATGATAAGCCTGCACCGATCATATACCAATCGGCGAAAGTGTTGTCCAGCATATTCAGACCAGGCCTTCCGTATCCTGCCTGTCCGAAAGCAAAAACAGATGGCTTTCTTGAATTTTTTAGCACCTCTTCACTTTTATCGAGCTTCGATTTTTGCAGCGAGAACAGCTCAATCTCCGGTCGCATGATATTTGGATTGCTGAGACCTGTATCCGACGGAGATGGTTTGGAGAAAACTGTCTGATCGGTGATTGTAGTTCCGGAAACAATTTCAAGCAGGTCAAGCGAAGTACGCCTGATTGATTTAAATTCTGTTTCCTGCTGCTCTGCCAACAGTTTTTCAGCCCTTAGCTGATCGAGTTCGTTTGGAAGTGCTATGCCATTGCTCACGGCTGAATTAACTGTTTTTATTCTTTCAGCAAGCGTTGATTTTTTCAGGTCGACAATGCCCAAATTTTCCTGAACTATTAAGGCATTAAAATATAGTGCATTAACTGTTTCCTTAATCTTGTACAATTCGGTTTCATTTTGCTGTTTTGAGACCAGACGATCGGCCTCTTCAAGCTCTTCCCGCTTTTTTGCAACACCCCCGTCGTAGATTTTTTGTCGGATATCAACGTAGGCTTTATACTGGTCTTTTGAAAGTGGTTCGGGTCCGGCGAACCCCGGAGTTTTTAATGCCAGTTTGGTTACATCCGATTGCCATGAGGCTCGCGCAGTCAGATCAAACTGGGGAAGGTTCATCGTCCGTATGTTTTGTTGACGAAGTTCCGAAATCTGATCGATTATTCCTGCCTGCCTCAATAAAGGATGATTTTTCCGGGCCATTGACTGACAACTGTCTAGACTTAGCTGCTGACCGTAAGACCACAAAATGGTTAAAGTGAAAATCAAAGTTAAAATTAATTTACTCATGCTTCTATAAATTTTATAATCATACTCTTAACAATCTCTTTTCGTTCTTCAAGAAACTGGTTATAGGCTTTCTGATCGTCATTAAAATAGATCATTTGAAGTAATGGTCGTGCCACAAAAGGGAAAACCATCATTCCAAACAGGCTCACGACGATATGTCGGGGATCAATCGTTGAAGTTTTCTTCGTCTGAACCTCCTTAAAAAATAGGTCAAGGATTTTCTGCGGTTCAATTCCTGATTCCAGCATTAATGCTTTTAATACTTTGGGATCACGGTTGATTTCCATAATAATAAATTGGGGAACATAGGGATTCGCAGAAATCAAATCGATGTAATTGTCAATAAACACACTCAGTTTTTCTTTGACCGAAATATTTGATGCAAGTGTAAAACCAAGTTTTTTGAAAAATCTGGTGACAATATCCTTGAAAACAGCCTTAAACAGATTTTCCTTACTTCGGAAATAGTAATGTAGTAAAGCTTTGTTCATCCCGGCTTCATCGGCTATTTCCTGCATGCGGGCTCCTTCCATTCCTTTAAGAATAAATATCCGCCGCGCTGCATCGTAAATTTTTTCTTCTGTTGTACTGTCCATGTTTTTTTATCCTTATGGATTAACCATTCGGTTAATCATGTCACAAAGAAAAAACATTTTTTTCAGTCAACCAAATAGTTTAACTGAAAAGATTAACTAAATGGTTAAGATTGTATAAAATTCTTGCTTTTCATTAAAAAGCATTGAATTATTACGGCGTGGAATAGGATTTTGTCAATACATATGGCAAAAGAAGTATCCAGTTAAGTTCATTCAAAAAAGAACCCCCGAAAAACAAGTTGCTTTTCGGGGGTTTGAAATATTATTGTTCAGCAATTAATGAATTGTGGACTGTTTGTAAGGTGGTTTTTTGTTGAATAAATTGTATATAAACGACTTAGCTCCTGGTTTGTTTTCCAGATTGTCAGGTTGTAATAATGGAAAACTCTTCACAATCAAATCCTTTTTTGCGCTGGTATTTTTTACCGTTCCAACAGAGTCAACTCTGGGATCCCATAAGGAGGTAATTTCAACAAATCGCTCATAGGCTTGTTTATGTTGGCTGAGCAACCATTTATAGATATTCTGGTCGGAATAAACTTTTTGGATGCCGTGCCCTTGTCCCTTTAATACGGTTAGTTTTGGTCTTGAACCGATTCCCTGAAGTGCGCCAACCATTTGTTCCGAACGTTTGAGACTAACTAATTTATCAACCTCACCATGGAAGACCCATGTTGGGATGTCTTTTAAAGTCTCAACCATTCTTGTCTGTCCTCCGCCACAGAGTGGCATAATAGCGGCGAAGTATTCAGGATAACGTGATGCAATATCCCAGGTTCCGAAACCTCCAAGGCTCATTCCCGTAAGATAAACACGTGAGGGATCAATATTGTACTTGTCCTTTAACTCTTTGTAAAATGATTCAAACCAGGCGCCTGCTGTCCAGTTTTTGTTGGAAGGACATTGTGGTGAAATAACAATTGCATCGACCTCCATTCCTCTTTCGAGATAAAATGGGGGTCCGTATTTTTTTAATCGTTCGAGATTATTGCCTTTGCAGGAACTGCCGTGAAGGTAAATTATTAATGGCCAGGCTTTAGCATTGCTTTTGTTGTATCCGTCAGGAAGGTAGGCGAGGTAAGGGTAAGTTTTTGATTTTTCCGCGATTAGAGGAGATTTGTCTCCGGTTGCTTTTGCTGTGAATATCACTGCAAAACTCAACAGTGTAATCAGGGTGATTATTCTCATATCTTGTCCTGTTAATGAATAAAGAACAAAAATAAACCTTTTTTCGTTTAAATACCCTTTGGAGTTAGTTTTTAAAATATTTTAACATTAAATTCTAAAATCAGATTACTCTAAATTATTAATATATTGCAGATTAAGTGAGGTTTTTATTAGATGTCTTTTTCTGCATTTTAGAGTGTATATTCGATTTTGTATTTTCCGCTTTTTACATTTACAACTGCGGCTTGTTCCCCTGACAGGTTAAATTCTTTACCTCCCAATCTGTATGTTTTTATTCCTGAGGGAAATACAACATCTGCATCAATACCAACAGGAATTTCAAGCTCCAGTTCCATCATTTTTCCTTTGAGTACCCAGTTTACAACCAATGTACCGTTTGGCGTTTCCTTAAATGTTTTTGCCCAGCTGACCCCTGAAGGTATCTGGGGTTGAATTAGTACTTTCCGGTAACCAGGATTGTTTTCATCGGGGCGGATGCCTCCCAGGGCCTGGTAAAACCATGAACCAATGCCGTTGTAACAATTGTGTATCCGGCTTCGTTCGCCATTCCAGTGTTCCCAGGTGGTTGTGGCACCATTATCAATCATGTGCATATATCCAGGATATCCTTTCTTTTTCAGCATGGAATGCATGAGGTCTGTTGCCTGATTTTTGACTGCCCATTCTGTAAAAACGGGGATTCCGACCAGACCGGTGGCAAAATGTCCTTCGCGGTTATTCTCTATTTCATTGATCAGGCTTTTAGTTACTGCGCCGGTTAACTCCTCCGGAACAACGCCCGCCAGCATCGGGTAAGTGAGGTCAATTTGCGTACCGGTGGCATAGCTGTTTTTGGAGGTATCGAAGAAGGTTTGATGAATTTGTTTCTGAAGCTGATCCTTTTTCCGGGAATATAAAACCGCATCGTCAGCTTTTCCCAGCGTACCGGCAATTTTCTGCATCCGATCGTAACATACTGCAACAAAACAGTTGTTTACCAGGTTAACCGAAGATTCCGCTTTTTGGTCTATCCCTGTCGGAGTGGCCCAATCGCCCAGGTACCAGTTCCGGTACTCGTTGTCTGGCCATCGTTTCAGGAGTCCGTCAGAAGTATATTTGTCGACGTAGCTTAGCCATTTTTGCATGGCAGGATAATATTTTTTCAGTATAAGCGAATCGCCATAATTCAGGTAAGTGTTCCAGGAAGCTGTAATAATGAAACCGCACCAGTAAGGACCGCCCCCTGCGGGATATGGATTGGGTGCCGTGTGGGGCATGCCACCGTCCTCCCTGATACAATCGGCCCATACCTGTAACCAGTTTGCGTACAATGGATTCAGATTGAACATGGTTTGTGCTGTTTCGGTAGATGCATTTCCATCGCCGCCATATCCCAGGCGCTCTATGTGCGGGCAATCGATCATATCACCGCCAAGACTGAGGCAGCGAAGGGTGTAAAAAATCATGTCGTGTATTTTGTTCAGATCGGGGTCTGAACACTGAAAACCAGAAGCCAGGTCGTAACCCGTATGGATCAGGTAAGCTTTAATTGTTTGTGCAGAAGGGGCCTCTGTCAGGTTCGAAATCCGGATATATCTGTAACCATGATAATTGAATTTATTTTTGAATACTTCTTTCCCTTCACCGGAAGCGATGTAACGGTCGGTTTGCTTTTGATCGACGAATTTACCGTTTTCATCCAGGTGGTCGGAATATTCGAGAACAATTACCTGCGATTTTTTCAGTTTCGGGAAATGTATTTCGGTCCAGCCGGTAAGGCTTTTTCCCATATCGACCAGGAATGTATCTTTTGATAGCGGATGTATTTTCAAGGGTTTTATCGTTTCCGTAATCCGGTTTAGTTCCACCATTTGCGGGCTTACTTCATGGTCGGGAACAGACTTTACCGAGACGGGGCTCCAACTTCTCTCTTCTGTGCTTTCTGCCGGGAAATCGTTTTGCGTTAGTGCTGCATCCAAAATTTCACCGCCAAACTGATGAGGCCGCCAGTTACCCTGCCTTGTGTATCCGCTCTTTCGTCCAATCCAGGAAGAATCCGTTACAAGGATTATTGTCCTCCCGTTTTTTGACAATTTTTCTAACTGGGCTTTCACGAGCGGACCATTGCTGACAACCCCGGGTAAACCTTCGGTGTACCAACCGCTTCCGAGCCACAGCATCAGGTCGTTACGTCCATTTTTTACCAAGGAAGAAACATCGTAGGTGATAACCTGTGACCGTTTGTTAAACTGGGAAACTGCGGGTGAAAGAACACCATCACCAACTTTCACCCCATTTAAATAAACCTCGTGGTAACCCAGCGAATTTACGTAAAGGAATATCTTTTGATCACTTTTATCCAGGATGAATGATTTTTTCAATTGGGGGCATTCGCGATAACCGGAATTTGTCGGGAAGCCGATGTAAGACGCATGCCAGTCTTCTTTATTTAATAGTCCGATACTAAATTTAGCTACCGGGCTCCAGCGCGACACATTCCCTGACTGATCCCATACCCTGATTTTCCAATAGGCAGCAGATACGGAACTGAGCTTTTTTCCTTGATAAGTCACTAAAAAATTGGAGGAAGACTGAATCTTCCCGGAATCCCAAAGGTCAGCCTTATCATTGACCAGCATGGAAGGATCGCTTGCGGTCATCAACTGAAATGCCATTTGTTCAGTCCCATTTTTGTTGCTCCTGATTTTCCAGCTGAAACGTGGTGCATCATTATTTATTCCGGCAGGATCTGAGAGGTTTTCACACTTTAGGTTGTAGATATCCAGGTTAACCTTGCTTGTAAACCCGGATAGTAGCATCACAACGGCGAAAGAAAATGCGACTAAATATCTGATCATGTTGCAATTATTTAAGTTTTAGAAGTTCTGTTTGGTCCTTGAAGCTATTTCGTCAGAATTTCCCGTCTTACAAAAATAAAAAAAGTTGTCGAACTGTCTGAGTTTGTCCCTTCATTCAGTCTCTATTTCTTCCTCTGCTGGTTCAACGCATCAGTCCATTACTTTTTAGCAGTTCTGCCATTTCATCCCTGGTCTCTTTGGCACTTTCTGCGGCTTTAACCGCAAAATCCTGGCCATTTGATGCGTAAATAATTGCTCTTGATGAATTTACCAGCAATCCACATTGTTTATTCAATCCGTATTTTGCAACTTCCTGTAAACTTCCCCCCTGTGCGCCAACACCCGGAACAAGCAGAAAATGCGCGGGAACCAGGTTTCTTATTCCGGCCAGTTCTTCAGCCTTTGTTGCTCCCACGACATACATCATATTTTCAGCGTTTCCCCATTTCTGAGAAGTCCGCAGCACACTTTCGAAGAGTTTCTCGCCCGAATTTTCGCTGGCAATAAATTGAAAATCAGATGCTCCCTTATTGGAAGTTAAAGCGAGTAAAACAACATATTTTCCTTCATAGGCCAGGAAAGGTTTAACAGAATCTTCTCCCATATATGGAGCAACAGTGATGGCATCAAAATCCATTTTCTCAAAAAATGCTTTTGCATACATCGATGAAGTGTTGCCAATATCTCCGCGTTTTGCATCGGCAATCACGAAAATATCGGGAAAGTTTTCGCGGATATATTGAACGGTTTTTTCGAGACTACGCCAACCCTCAAGACCTTCCGACTCGTAAAACGCGAGGTTAGGTTTGTAAGCGATCGCATAATCAGCAGTTGCGTCAATAATCTCTTTGTTGAAAGCAAATATTGGATCGGTTGTGCCGAGTAAAAATCCGGGGATTTTTGTAAGGTCTGTATCAAGCCCGACACATAGAAATGATCCTTTTTTCTGAATATTTTCGAACAGTTGCTGATTATTCATAATTTCAATCTGTAAATTAAATTTGCGATAAGATTCTTTGCCTTAAAGGTCTGTCTCCTTAAGTCTTTCCATATTCTCCTCGACCCTTAACTTGTTAATGATCTCCTCGATATCACCATCCATTATGGCCGGAAGGTTATATACCGTGAATCCAATACGGTGATCAGTCATTCTTCCCTGCGGATAATTATAAGTTCGGATTTTTGCCGAACGGTCACCCGTTGAAACCATGGTTTTTCTTCTTGATGCGATCTCATCCATGTACTTCTGATATTCCATATTGTAGATACGGGTTCTTAACTCACCCATAGCCTTGGAAAGGTTTTTTATCTGCGATTTCTCATCCTGGCAGGTGACTACAATCCCGGTTGGGATGTGGGTCAGGCGGATTGCTGAATAAGTTGTATTTACACTCTGACCTCCGGGACCCGACGAACAATAGGTATCTTTCCGAATATCGGTTTCACGAAGATCGATGTCAAATTCTTCTGCTTCGGGTAATACCGCCACAGTTGATGCCGAGGTGTGAATACGACCCTGTGTTTCGGTCTGGGGAACCCGTTGTACACGGTGAACACCGGATTCGAATTTAAGAATGCCATATACATTTTCGCCGGTGACCTTGGCTACGATTTCTTTAAAACCGCCTGAAGTACCTTCTGTCGAACTGGTGACTTCGAGTTTCCAGTTTTTACGGTCACAGAATTTTGAGTACATCCTGAAAAGATCTCCGGCGAAGATTGCGGCTTCATCACCACCTGTTCCTCCACGTATTTCAAGAATTGCATTCTTACTGTCTTCCGCATCAGCGGGTACAAGCAGAAACCGGATCTCATCTTCGTGTTCTTTAATCAGCATTTCACTGTTTTCCAGTTCCTCACGGGCCATTTCCCGCAAATCTTCATCCGTTTCGGTTTCAAGAATTTCCTTGGCATCCGAAAAATTCTTCAGCAGGCTCTGGTATCTTTTAAACGATTTGACAAGCGAGTCAAGCTGTTTGTAATCCTGGTTAAGTTTTACATACCGCTTCATATCCTTCATAATACCCGGATCTGAAATTTGCTGGCTCACTTCTTCGAAGCGGATCATTATCCCTTCGTATTTATCTACTAATGAATTATCTGACATACAATTTTTTGCTTTCTTATTTGGAAATGAAAATGTTCTTTAACGGAAGGAGGGGAGCGGAGCTAATACTCAAATGTACCGTATTCGGAGTGAATGGTTACCTTCTTTCCATTGAACAATTCAACATGCCCAACGATTTGCGCATCAATGTTAAACGATCGGGCGATGGCCATTATTCCCCCGGCAGCTTTTTCATCAGCGTAAATTTCGAACCGGTGGCCCATGTTGAACACCTTGTACATTTCGTGCCATGAAGTTCCGCTCTGATCCTGAATCAGTTTAAAAAGAGGGGGAACGGGGAAAAGATTATCTTTTATAACGTGAACATTTTCAATAAAGTGGAGCACTTTTGTCTGGGCTCCGCCTGAACAATGGATCATTCCTGATACTGAAGTCCTGAATTGTTCCAAAACCTTTTTGACTACCGGAGCATAGGTTCTTGTAGGAGAAAGTACAAGCTTCGCCGCGTCGGCTTCAACTCCATCAACCCGATCGGTCAGTTTGCATTTCCCGGAAAATACAAGTGTTTCAGGGACTTCAGGATCGAAGCTCTCGGGATATTTTTCGGCCAGGTATTTGGCAAAGACATCGTGACGGGCCGAGGTGAGACCATTGCTTCCCATACCCCCGTTATACGCTTTTTCGTAAGATGCCTGACCTGAGGATGATAATCCAATAATGCAGTTACCCGCTTTAATCTTATCGGCTGAAATAACATCCGACCTTTTCATCCGGCATGTGACCGTTGAATCAACGATAATAGTCCGGACAAGATCTCCGACATCGGCAGTTTCGCCACCAGTGGGCCAGATATCGATACCCATATTCCTGAGTTCGGAACAAAGTTCTTCGGTTCCTTCGATGATGGCGGTGATCACTTCACCTGGAATATTGTTCTTATTTCTACCAATTGTGGAGGACAACAATATATTGTTTACCGCACCGATGCATAGTAAATCGTCAAGATTCATCACAATCGCATCCTGTGCAATCCCTTTCCATACCGAAAGATCACCTGTCTCTTTCCAGTAAAGGTAAGCTAAAGCAGATTTTGTTCCTGCGCCATCGGCGTGCATGATATTGCAGTATTCGGGATCTCCGCCAAGAAAATCGGGTACGACTTTACAAAAGGCTTTTGGGAAAAGCCCCTTGTCAATGTTTTTGATGGCATTATGAACATCCTCTTTCGAAGCTGAAACACCTCGCAGGTCATATCTGTTGTCGGAACCCATGTTGAAAATCAATGGTTTGCAAAATTCCTGAAATCAATCCGGTTGTCCGGTTCAGGCGGTGCAAAATTAGTAATTTTTCGTGGATTTACCTTCTTCCTGATCCAATTCTTGCTGATTGCCGGCAAACTGCCCCTTCTTATTATTTCTCAAACTTCTCCTTGTAATCTGACGATAGAACCCTGAATTCGGTACGCCGGTTGATCTGGTGACAAATTTCCCGGTTACTTTCGTCAGGAAGTGATTCAATAAATACACAGGTGAGTTCGGTACCCTGTTTCAGGAAGGGGTATTGCCTGGCCAGCATCTTAGTAACAGTTTTGGGGGCTGTTTCGCCATATCCTTTGGCCACCAGTCTTCCGGCCTGAATTCCTTCGGCAATCAGGTACGATACGACTGATTGTGCCCTTTTCTGTGAAATTTCGGAGTTGGTTGCGTCATCGCCGCGACAGTCGGAGTGAGCCATTAATTCGATCACCGTGGTAGGGTTTTGAATCAGCAATTCTGTCAGGCTATCGAGTGAAGCAACTGATTCGGGAAGAAGATCCCATTTCGCAAATTCGTAATAGATATTGTCAACACTGATTGGCAAGTCAGCCGGAGTCAGTTCTAATCTCACCTGGAACGATTCCCCCTCTTCAATGCCGACGGTTGAAGCAACAGCTTTGGCATTTAGAAAACCTTTTTTATAGGCAGCTACAATATACTCAACCTCAGGTTTCAGCTTAAAGTTAAACTTACCGTTTTCGGCATTCATCTTCAGCATCGTACCGTCGGTTCCGATCAGCCTCACTGCTGCATCACTTATCCTGGTCCCATTCTCCTTATTAAAAATATCGCCCTCAATTTCGAAAATTTTGGGTGGCAACAAAAAGCTGTAAATATCATCTTTGCGGCTCCCTTCGCGATTGCTGCTGAATAATCCGCGTTCTTCGCCCGGGAAAAACGAGATTGCAAAATCATCACCTGTGGAGTTAATCGGGGACTTCATATTTTCAACCACCCATTTTCCATCATCACTTTTTAGAGCCATAAACAGATCGAGACCTCCCATCCCGATATGGGCATCGGATGAGAAATAGAGCACTCCGTTGTCACGAAGATGGGGAAATACTTCGTTACCCGCAGTGTTGATGTCAGGCCCTGCATTGACAGGTTTCTCCCACGATTCCCCTTTTTTCTTTTCCGAGAACCAGATATCTTTCCCACCATATCCTCCCGGACGATCAGAAACAAAACAAAGCAGAGTTCCATCGGCCGATAAGGAGGGATGAGCCGACATCAGGCTATCATTCCCGGTTTTTACTTTTAACGGATCACCCCATAATCCTGAAAGTTGTGTTGCCGAATACATTTCTGCACCCTGTTCTTCCGATTTGTCATAATGACAACGGGTAAAATACATGGTGTTACCGGTGGTATTGAATGAGGCAGCCCCTTCTTCATCAAACGTATTAATTACCAAAAGTTCATCAGCAAGTTGCGGTTTATCCCACCTGCTTTTCTGGAGATTAAAGCTGCTTGTGAAGATATCAGCATTGTATTCTCCCGTAATGGCACTTTTCTTCTTTCCTGTACTTCCTTTGCGGGATGAAGTAAAATAAATCTCATGATCACGTCCACCTGTGTAACACGCTGCATAATCATTCGATATAGAGTTGATATCCTTGAGGTTATTGATTTTATACCGGGATGGTTTTTTCAGCCAATCAGTTGTTTTTAATGACGATTCGATTCCGTTCAGGGCCATCTGATTGCCGGGGACGGAGTCGAGATATATTTTGTATTTTTTTATCGCTTCCTCATATTTTCCGTTGGCACGAAGCGTCTCTGCATAATGTAACCAGGTTGTTACACCGCCAGCATTGCGAATTAATGCACTTTTGTAATAGCCTTCAGCCGGTCGGTACTGACCAATATTGTAGTAAGCTTCTGCAATTTTGAACTGAATTTCTGCTTTTTGTTGCCGGTCTTTTGTCTGGCGGTACACTTTCCGAAAGGAAGCAATGCTTTTGGTATATTCCCCGATTTCAAAGGAGGTCATGGCCGAACGATACCGCTTTGAAACTGTACAGGAGAAGGTAATTCCGATCAGTATCAGCAAGCAGTAATGACGTATTTTAAAATAACCCATATCCGAAAATCAATTAAATCAAAGGTCGTAGATATTGACAAAGATAAACCTATTAACAGATTATTATAAGCCGGATTGTAAATTTTACCACTTTTTGACCGAAAGATTGTACCTTTGGCCTTTTTAAAAATTAACAAATATGATTCAAGCTGAAATTCATACAGTAAAAGGGGTAATGAAGGTTAATTTCTTCGAAAACGACGCTCCGTTAACAGTGGCAAATTTTGTTAAACTTTCGAAAGAGGGTTTCTACGACGGACTTACCTTCCATCGTGTGATCCCCAATTTTGTGATCCAGGGTGGATGTCCTAAAGGCACCGGTTCAGGTGGTCCGGGTTACTCAATTAAATGTGAGTTGACCGGTGACAACCAGTATCACGACAGGGGAGTATTGTCGATGGCACATGCCGGAAAAGACACCGGCGGTTCACAATTTTTTGTTTGTCACAGCCGCGCCAATACCAGTCATCTCGATCGTAAGCACACCTGTTTTGGTAAAGTTTACGAAGGACTTGAGGTCATTGACGAGATCCGTCAGGGTGATGTAATCGAAAAAATCGTGATTATCGAATCTTAAATTTTCCTTAGTTCAAATGTATTTTAAAGCCGTCCGGGAAATTCATTCCCGGACGGCTTTTTTTGTCGCAGTTAGAAATTACATTCCCGTTAATTATGCCGGAGGTTAACAGGAATAGTTCTGATAATCAGTTGAAAACATTTAAACCAGCTCCCACATCACTGGTAAATGGATTCCGAGAAATTATTTTTAAAAATTTCATGTGATTATTGATAATTATTTAATATTGTATTTGTACCTACAAAATTGTACATTTGAGAGCTTTAATCATAATAATCGGAGGCCAATTAATAACCGTTTAACTTATATTTAACCTATGAATAATTATTTGAGTTTTAATCTCACGGGGAAGAGATTTTTCCCGATCTGCGATATAGACCCCTTTGACGACTTTTTGTTTATCCGGGGAAAGACTCTTTTAGCCATTATCACCCACTTTTAGTATTAGTTATATGTTTTATTCTACAGTCTGGTTCGGAAATGTCCGGATAAAGGTATTGTAACTTATTGTTCAATATTAAAAATAAAATTTTTGTATCATGAAAAATTGGACTACTGTAATTTTATCGGGGTTGTTGATTGTTTTAATTAACTCATGTTCCACCTCCGATCCGATAACGCTCTATAGTCAGATTATGCGCGAATCAGCACCGAACACACTAGCTGAAGCGGAGGAGAAAAATGGATGGAAGCTCTTGTTTGACGGTCAGAGAACCAATGGCTGGCATGGCTACAACTTAAAGGGTTTTCCCGATAGCTGGATTATTGAGGATGGTGTATTCACAACCGCAACCAAAGGTGGTGCTGAATCACAGGACATCATCACCGACATGGAATACCGGAATTTCGCCCTAAGTATCGACTGCAAGATGATGAAAGGAACCAACAGTGGAATTATTTTCCAGGTTGCCGAGGATCCAAAATATAAATTTCCCTACGAAACCGGTCCTGAATTCCAGATTATCGATCAGGCGAACTGGCCCGACCCATTGGAGGATTGGCAGATTTGCGGAGCCAATTATGCGATGTATCCGCCTAAGTCGCTTCCCGCAAAACCGGTTGGCGAATGGAATCACCTGATGCTTGTCGTAAATGGTGATCATGTTACGCAAATGATTAATGGCGAGATTGTTGTGGAATATGTCAAAAATTCGGATGAATGGAATAAACTTCGTCACAGCGGGAAATGGTCTGATTTCCCCGATTACGGAAAATTTGATAAGGGACATATCTCGCTTCAAAATCATGGAACGCAAATAGGATTCCGTAACATTAAACTTAAGGAATTTAACAAATAGGAGGTCCGCTATTTATGGAAAAGTTAACTAATTCACGTCGGAATTTCTTAAAACATACAGGTATTGCCACAGCAGGAATCTCGATTATTCCCAGTTTTTCAGTGAGCGGTTTGGGTCATACCGCCCCCAGCGACAAAATGAACATTGTCGGGGTAGGAATAGGAGGAAAAGGTCATCCTAACCTGGTTGGAATGTCGAAAGAAAATATTATCGGTTTGTGCGATGTGGACTGGAAATATGCTCAAAAATGTTTTGATGATTTTCCAAAGGCAAAACGGTATTGGGACTGGCGTAAAATGTTCGATGAACTGGGCAGCACCATCGACGGTGTAATGGTGGCCACTGCTGACCATTCACATGCGGTGATCGCGGCCACTGCTCTTTCTCTTGGCAAACATGTTTATTGTCAGAAACCGTTGACCCATTCGGTCTATGAGTCACGGCTGCTGACCCGTCTTGCGGCAAAACACAAAGTGGCTACCCAGATGGGAAACCAGGGCAATTCAGGTGATGGCGTCCGCCAGCTTTGCGAGTGGATATGGAATGGTGAAATAGGCGATATAAAGGAGGTGCATGCCTGGACCGATCGGCCGATCTGGCCACAGGGGCTTCAACGCCCTGAAATGGTGATGAAGACACCAAAGACGTTGGATTGGAACCTGTTTATTGGTACCGCCCCCATGCGTCCTTACAATGATATTTATACCCCATGGAACTGGCGTGGCTGGTGGGATTTTGGAACCGGCGCATTTGGTGATATGGCCTGTCATGTATTAGACCCCGTTTATCAGTCGTTAAAATTGGGGTATCCTGAGAAAGTCCGTGGAAGTTCAACAGCCATCAACACAGAATCGGCGCCCCAGGCTGAATCTGTCGAGTTTACATTCCCGGCCCGGGAGAATCTTCCTAAACAGGCAATGCCAGCCGTAAAAGTTTACTGGTATGACGGCGGATTGTATCCGAATGTCTCGGAGCTGCTTCCTGAAGGCGAAAACCTGATGGCCGATGGTCTTGGCGGCTGCATCTTTGTAGGTTCGAAGGACACTTTAATCTGCGGCTGTGGTGGTTTCAACAGCAGGCTGGTTTCGGGACGCGTTCCAAAAGTTACTCCGTACCTGCGGCGGATACCAGGGGCTATTGGTTATGTCGACGGACCACATGAACAGGACTGGATCCGCGCATGCAAGGAATCGCCTGAATCAAGGATCGAGGGAACATCAAATTTTGCCTATTCAGGGCCATTTAATGAAATGGTACTTTTGGGCGTACTGGCCATTCGGTTACAAGGATTGAATAAATCATTGAAATGGGATGGTCCGAAGATGGAATTTACCAATATATCGCCCACTGATGAACTTAAAATTATCACTTCCAACGAGTTCCAGGTAATTGATGGTCATCCTCATTTCAATACAAAATACGAAAAATTCAATGCCCGGGAGCGTGCAGGTGAATACATCAAACATACCTACCGGGATGGATGGAACCTGCCGGCAATGCCATAATCATGGCTGTATATTTTTTAATAATGAATAATTAACATTTCAATCAAATAGAATATGAATTCAAGAGCAAATCTGCAGAAAGCATTGAATCATCAGCAACCTGAACACCT
>JBBRGI010000016.1:0-24122 GCA_038240855.1 Bacteroidales bacterium
TGCCTAAATTGATAAAGGGGGTCAACATGCTCCGGATTTTTACCCAACCCTCCCGACAACTTCAGAGGGGGGGCAATATGCTCCGGATTTTTTTATCTTTTTTCTCAATTTTGGGGGGTCAACATCTGCCGGACTGTCATGAAAAACAATCATGAAAAACCGAAATGAAATCAACTTTCTACCGGCCGGCCAGCGGGGGGCAACATGGTCCGGTATAATCAGGTGAAGATTTTAATAGTTTGGATCTCAGTACTTTATTGAGCCATAAAATTGAACAGTTATTTATTTTCCGATTTCTTACTGAACAGGTCTGTCATATTGATTGGTGGTAAAAGGTAGGGGCCCATTGGTGCGGAGGCCGTTAATGTCGTCAGTGTATTTCGGAGATAACCAATAAGGATACTGACAGTTGAGTAAAATTTAAGATTACTTTGCTCATTTTCAGAAAGTTTTTCGGTTTCGCCTAAAGAAAAAACTGCAGCTCCTTCAACAAATAGCTGATAACCTGGTAAAGGTTTTTCGTCTTGATTCACTGAGATTTTTGTGAAAACATGAATCGTTTTATCTTCATTTTCCTGATGGGTAAAATCAATATCAATTGTATAAGATTTAAAGATTTTTTGCGGTTCTTTGGGTGTCCTTTTTGGCTGAATAAACCCAAAGTGGGACTGAAGAACTACAAAACTCTCCAAATGGATCTCTGAAGCTAAAGCAATCATAGCAAGTGGTTTTTAAAATATTAGGCGACTTTTTCCGAATTATTATCAATCAATGCAGGTAAATTCTCCTGTGTATTATAGTTGGGTTTCTCAAATTTACGGTAAACCCAAAATCCCTGACCATCGCTGACTGGAGAATATTCTTTCACTGTTTTTGCATAGGATTGCTTTTCGGCAATGTCAAATTCAATACCTAACGCGTTTTGAAACTTGGCCAGAATGGTCATATTCACTAATTTGTCGCCGCGGAAAAGTTGGGTAATGTAGGATGCTGAAGTCCCGACCTTTTCCGCCAGTTGTTTACGACTCCAACCGAATTCTTCGAGTTTTGATTCGACAATCGAGAGGAACCGGAACATGATGAGATTGGCATCGTTTTCTAAAATGTCCTGTTCCGATAATTGACCAAATAAATGGTCAAAGGCATTTACAATTTCTTCGTTATTCTTCAATTTCGTAGTCATAGCCTGCAACTTTTTCAATCAAGTGAATCTCTTTGTGCTGGTTTTTTTGATTTTTCTTGTTTTCCAATAACTCGGAAGTGATGATTACAAGTGTTTTGTTTTTCTGTTTCACTTCTTTGCAGTAGATTCGGGTATTCACACTACCCTTAAACTTCATTGCTGTTACTTGTTTACATTTATTATTAATGTCTTCTTTGTCATACAATTCTGTATTTCGTAATCCCGAAAAAATTACCTTACAAATAAGATCAAATTTTTTATAGAGCTTCATACTGTTTAAGAACTGCAGAATTTCAGCCCAATTTTCTGTATCAACGGCGATATGCCGTTTGCCATCGTCTGAAGATCTAATTATTTTCGCTGTTCTTTTCACGTCAAAATTAAGCTATAGGTTAATTAAATGCAAGTTTTTAACAACTTATTTTTAAAATATTAATAATTCAATCATTTTATCGCATAAATATAGTTGATCTGGCGAATCAGATGTCAAGTATTTCAATTAAATCGGGGTTATCTGATGCTATTTCTTTCATTACTCTGAAGAAATCAGAGTCTTTATTTTTAATTGTTATTAATAAGAAGTCAACTGGCCTGCTGAAAACAATGAGTGACCACATTGCTGCAAACCGATTTGCCCGCTCTGCAAGACCCTGTGTATATAAGTCTCCTTGTTTCTGCGAATCGAGGGAGTCTGAATAGTGTTTTTGTTTCGATTCAAAAAATAAATCCATTTCGACAGCCACCAATCCATACGATTCGAGACCTCGGCATGATTCATAAGTTATTAGACGATATTCTCCAGGAACTGGCTGTTTTAACCCATCTTCGTGAACAAATGTACCGTCAAATATTTTCAAACCCATTTCTTCCCACTCATTCAAAGATGAGAATGACCGGGATTTAAGATTCCATACAAATGATTTTTCACCATCAAGATGTATTGTCTTATTCACTTTTACAGATGATGTCGAAGTAGGAGGGACTAAAAAAAGGAGGTCGTCATATAAGTCTTTTGAATACCCTTTGGTGCAATTTTTTAAATACTCTGCGACTTGCTTATTCATCCCCTTTGTGGTGACAAATATTTTACCTCCTTCAAGATCAGGATTAAATCTAACATTCCAATCTACACGGAATTTTTCTGCAAAAATCTGCTGAAACTTGCAGAGATTTGATTTTTGTCTCAATGAACGACTTGGAAATGATACTTGATGGCTGGATATTGGTTTTCCCGCTGATATTTGCCAATCAAGAGGATCATTTGTTCTGATTAACTGCTGATCACCTGTGGCGACCACAAACTTTTCAGGTCCAAAAATTCTGTACAATAAATCTCTCTCTTCCCGATACCAGTCCTGTCCTTCATCAATAAAAATATAGTCCCATTGATTTCTCAACTCTTCAATCTGCTTTTTAAATTCTTCATGTTGTTTAATAATTTCAGGATCATCGGATTCAAGATTGGAAGATTTTAAAAATTCAGGCCATTTTTGAAGTGCCTGGGCGAGGAAATCGGAGTAATATTTCAGATAGATTAATCCTCCGAAATTTTGAAGTACTGCTGCACGATCATTCAAGTTTGGCTCTTCAACTATTTTTTCGTCTTGTTCTGAGGTAAGAAAATTCTCCGCAACAACTCTGTCTTCAATATTGCAAAGAGAAGTCAAAAGAGGATACATGAACGAGTGGATTGTTTGTATTGATATTGTGGGACTGTTAGGATTGTCTTTAATTTCACTAAGTTGAATGAGACGGGTAATATCCTGAGCTAATGCCCGGTTGTAGGTTAATACAAGCGATCGATTTCCACCAAGATAACACTGCTGTGCCAGTTGCATTATTTTTAGTGTTTTACCAGTCCCTGCACCTCCCTTAATCACCACTAATTCTTTACCAACTTTTTGTGCGTAGACTGGTTCTTCAACTCTTTTTTTTGTCATAAAGTCCAACTTCTGTTTGGTCAATGGTCCAATACCCTTCTTTATAAGCCCAAACATTTTGATTGCGTTGCCAATCATTTCTATATTAGTCTCTTTATGAAAAAATGAGGAGTAAGTAAAATAATTAGGCTTCTCTAATTTACCTGCATTTTCCTTTGGATTTTTTTGTATAAACGCTGACTGAAAGAGCTTATCCAGTGTAAGATGCGATCTTAGGTAAGGTGCATAGAATGAATTTTCAACAACTCCTTTTTTTTCAATAATTTGTTGAAAGAGAATTATAGGGGTTACAATTGGATTTGACTCTTTACCTGTAAAGTCAATTAAAAAGGATCTGGCAGAATTTTTAATGTTGTTGCAATGCTTTGATAAACTTGCCTTTCGTTTATGAGTTATTGTGAAAATCTGATCCCCTTCAATCAAAATTTCAGAATTATTTTCCTGCCTTATATTAATTGCAAAACAGAAAGAGTCAATAAATACAGGTCGATAATGCTTTTCATCATTTTTATCAAAAAAAATCGACTTTTTCGACATTCCATTTCCAAATCGTCCAGCGACTAAAACATCCAGATCACAAACCTTTTCGCCATAAAGTTTTAAATTGGATGCAATAAATACTTGATCATTCTTATCTGATCTATTTTGCAACCAGTTCTCAAATTCACTTTTCAAATCTTTAGCAACTTTATATGCAATTGATTCTTTATCTGAATAATATAATTGGACAGAAGTCATAATTATAAAAAGTAGAGTTTAATTAATTTGTTTATTACTTTTTTTTAAAATTAAAATCAGTATTTGACCATTAATTTATTGTCCAGTAGTTTTTTCCATCCTAATACCATTTTTATTGTAAGGTTTTATGCGGACTCCTTAAAAATTGGAAAGGCAAGTTCCGTGGCAAGATAGTCTTCAATCTTGAAATCCCGTTTCTCTGCTTCTTCAGTAAATTTCTGAATCCATCCCAAAAGACTCGTATTTAAGCCTCTGGTGCGCATGGCATAATTTTGAATTATTTTGTAATCTTCCTGATGACTTAAAATGTCTGTAATTACATTAAAGGCAGTATATGCATTTTCTCCAAGTTTTTCAGCATATGTAATAACCAGACTGTTCGAAAGATCCCTGAGCTTGCGTCCCTCTTCCAGTATCCTTCCTTGTGTTGACAATATGGGATCTGGAAACAATAATCCTTCGGAAGTTTTTGGCTCATAATTCAACGTCAATGCTTTACAAACTATTGGGAAAATATATTTTTTAGGTAAAAAGAACCTTTTTAGGTTTAGCATGTGACTAATAAATTCGTTTTCAAGACCTTTCAATTTTTGAATATCTGCGGTTATCTCCCAGTCTTGTTTTCGTTTAGTATGGTTTATTTTCACTTTAACAGTCTGTTTGTCAAAGATCATCCCATTACTGCATAATTTCCGGACAAATCCGATTTCGAACAATAAAGCATACATCTTATTATAACTATTGGTAACCCGGATAATGGGGTACCAGGTGTCTTGCTCAAAAACATCAAAATTTATATCCTTGTGAATTAAATCAATATGGCAAAATGTTTTTCTTTTTGGAGCAATTATCTTGAAAGGGATCAAATCTTTTGTGTTAATGCTTGGAAAGAGATGAGCAAACACCTCTTTGCCGATATTTAACGCTTCGGAATTATGAACCAGCCTGTAATCTTTGGAAACTACGCTTAGGCATTCCCTGTTCATCTTGTTGATAACTGAAAGATATTCCGTTATATTTAATGACTCTTTTTGCGGATGATTTTCTGAACTGAACGGATTTGTTATTAATGAAATCATCTCAACATCAAACATTAAATCCTTAAGCAGGTGTGTTGCTGGCAAAAAATCAAGTTCTTTCATTAGAGCATATTGTTAATTGGTAATTTTCAAATTTGATAATTATTCTATAATACGACTTAATACAGTGGTCCGGACGATAAAGCACCACCGCCTTAAATCAAAATCAATTAACTCCAATACCGTTGCTCCAGATATTGAATTGCGACCATTGCATCTGGAATATGTCTTGCCGGTTCTAAAAAATCCCTGGGGTCAATAGCCCGGTATTTTTCCGGTGATTTTAGCAAATTCGACCATGTTTCCTGGAGTGTTGAACCCGTCAGAATTCCTCTTGATGGATTTACGAGCTTTAGTTCCTTGTTCTCAGTAGGAATAAGGTGCAAATGGACATAGTCAGTGGCACCAAAATCTTTTGCTTTTATCATTTCATGCGCAAGAAGTGTCTGACGCAATAATTGATAAAATGGCTCGTAAAAAATACCTTCGATAAATTTATCGTTCAGTTCTGATATTTTGATCGGGCAATCTTCTTTAGATAAGAGCGGCAAATAAGTTACCTTTCGTGTTTTGCCACCTTTATCAATAAATTTTGATTGTTTACCGCTGTATTTTTCCACATATTTCCACTCGATGAAAAATAACTTTCGAGAGCCGTCTTTCATCTCTGCAAGCATAACTGCATCAACTGAAGTTGAGTGCGCTCCACGAGAATGTCTTCTCTCATTCAAATAATTTTCCTTCCCGATTACTTCAAGCGAAACAAATCCCTGATCTGTTTTGTCATTGTCTAATCGGAGTGCAGTTTTCACGTTCTTATCAACTCCTTTAAGGATGGCTGTGGCAATGTTTTGATTATGTCTGAAAAATAACAGATGATTTATACATGCAACTTGCGACGACAGCATATGGCCTGATGGTTTGTTAATACCAATGGGTCGTGTTTCTCCTGTATTCCAAAATGGGATCTTGTTATCAGAGAAATAAATTTCAGCTTCGATTCTGACTGCTTTCATTAAGTTTAATTCCGGTTGCATTAAAACAAATTCTCTTGGAATATTGAAGAACAATCCTTGCCCAGGATCGCCTGTTAGCTTATCCCGAAGGCCGATACATTTTTCTTTTTGTCTTTCGTAAAAGCTCATATATTTGATTAATAAATGATTAAGCGATAATGTTTTCCAGATATCGCAAATACCTGCGTTTTTCCAATTATCAATTGCATTTTGAAGCAAATTAGTTACAAACTTGCCATTGGTAAATTAATAAACAATATTTTTATTTATTTGGTAAATATATAATTTTAACAAATAGCTTAATGCATAACTATGTACTTTTTTACTATTGTGCAATTTATTGCTTATTGCTGACTAAATCCTGAAAGAGAATATTTGAGTTCAGTTAATCTGCTATCAATTGCAACGTTTCTGCATTCAGCTCAAATATTACATATTAAAGAACTGCCCTATTCTGGATATCTTCATTAGCGAGAGTGTATGAAAAATTGTATCGACATTTTTCTCCTGGTTATCGCTTATAGTAGCGATTTTTTGGATACCTTTGATTTGTTGCAATGAATAGTAACTTTTTTGATTTGTAATTAATGCACTAATTACCTCAAATTTAATCAATTACAACGATTCCTGCAACATTTTTCTATACTATTTCTAAATTTTAAACCATTTATTATCATACTGTTACGAAGTCCAAATTAAAAGTTAATGATTATTAATTTATCTCATTTTCATAAATTGAATTCAGTTAATTGCGAAAAATATGAGTGCTCCGCGGAATTTTAAGTTGATACGTACATAATTTATATCTTTTCTATCAATGAGTTTTACTTTCCAAAATCAGGTTCAATGGTCCGGCTACACATGGATTGTAAAAAGCGGAATCGAATTGGGCCCTGGGCCAAATAATTGGGCTTCTGAGCTATCTACTGTCTGGGTTGATAATGAGGGAAATCTACATCTTAAAATACTTAAAATTAGCAATAAATGGTACTGCTCTGAAATCATTTCACTGCAATCATTCGGCTATGGAGAATACTCATTCGAAGTGTGCACCAATGTTGAAAATCTGGATAAAAATATAGTTTTAGGATTATTTACTTATCAAGATGATAAAAAGGAAATAGATCTTGAATTTTCAAGATGGGGTGTTGGTTCTAATCGTGACGGCTGGTATGTAGTTCAACCATCTTCAAGAGGTGGTTTCTTCCGTTTTCTTCAATCATTTTTACACCGCAATAAATAAAACCTCCTTATTTAACCACAAATTTCTAATTTCATGAACAATCCTACTTCCAATTCGAATGAGCAATCCGCTTCAACACGTGAAACTGGTTTTTATTGGGTCAAGACTAATGTAGCCTGGCATATCACCCAATATTATTCTCGTGAAAATTTGTTTTATTTTCCAGGTTATTTTGAAGGAATCGAGCCCAACCAATTACATGAAATCGATCCAATAAGGCTCGATAAAAAATTTGAGGGGCATAAAAGAAAGTCTCCCTATAATAAGGAACAAGCAGAACTTGTCCGCCAGGAAGGTTATTATTGGGTCATGCACGATGCAATGTGGTTTGCCACCTATTATCTGCCTTCAGAGGATGAGTTTTATTTTCCGGGACAACAAATCGGATTTGGCATCTCTGATCTTCAAGAGATTGATGAACAACAAATTGAGAGGAACGAAACTTACCAGAAATCTATTGTATAAAATTTTGAACAATAAAGTCATTTCTATATTGTGAGACTTAATATTTATGGCAGTATCGAAAGATATTTTGCTTCCTGATTTAAAATATTCATAACTTTTTCTCACAATCCATACACCTCAATGCACCGGGCACCAGGATTAATCTCTGAACCGGTATTTGTATATGGCAATTGGTGCAGATACCATAATTACCGGATTTTATCAGATCCAAAGCTTGAAGTAAATATTTGCTGACTGTAGTAATTTTGTAACGTTGATATGGGGTCAAATCACCCCGCTCGGCCAGTTGTGTTTTGACAGTTTCTGTATTGTTGTATCGCTGCAATCTTTCAAGGATTCGTTCTTGCTGCCAATTCACAAAACGAAACCACTCTTCTGAATGTCGCGAAAGCTTATCGAGGGATACTGCATCCCAATGGTCTGAATTAATGGTCATATACAAGTTAAGTTACTTTGATGAACAATGAATTGTAAGAGAATATATTGTATTCAATCACCTTTTTTATTCTTTTATATCGCTATCCCTCTGACTTTCTGATCGTATAATTCATTAAACCACAACCGTTTCATGGTCACATTGACTTTGTCTTCAGAAAGTTTGTTGTAAAGTTCAAGTTTGGTGTTTACAAAATCGAGCAGAATATTATCCAATTCTTCTTCAAACTTGTCACGAATGTTATCCTTAGAGTTTCCCTTGTTAAAAAACGACATCACTCCATCATTCTTGTGTATCTTATCTTTAATCCGCTCAAAATCAACTTTGTCTTCGCTTGAAAGGTTGAGACCCTCTCTCAACTGATGCGCTTCCTTTTCATTTAATGGCTGATTATTGATTGAGAAAGACAGGTTTGCGTAACGGTAAAATGCTTTTCTATTGTCCTTATAAGATTCAATCGGTGCGTCAAACCCCTGCGAATCACGCATTAATTTGATATCATCAAAAACTTGTCGCCGTTTTATTCCTGTGGAAGAGGGGTCAATATCCAATAAGGCAATGTTACACGCTTCAATTAAATCTTCAATGTAATACTGCCTTCCGGGATTCCGAAAACAACGATTTAGAGCCTGATAACGTATAGTTGCATTTTTATTGGTGGCCATATTGGTTTAGGTACTTATCGAAGCAGTAATTTATTTTTAATATTGACAATTTAGCTTTGCAAGGTAAGAATTCAAAATTAAGAAATCTTTATTGTATAAGAATAGTTTTCAATGATTTTTGCTGAAAACAAATCAAGGAGTTTTTTTGCCTGGATATGTCGGACTAAACAAGAGAATTTAAGAGTTTTAAAGTAATCAACATTTATACCTAAAAAAGAATCAAAAATTCTTCACTCAACCCTGGCCACCACCCGCACAACCGAACTATCGGCTTCAATCTTTAGCGGAAAAGCAAAAATCTCAAAATTAGTTTCATACAGCAACTGACTGAGATTTGTAAGATTCTCAAGAATCAAAATATCACTGCTAAACAGCAGCTCATGGATCAGGTAGGGATGATGATCGGGTGAAACCCAGTCAATGCCAATCATTTTTACATGCTGTTCTGCCAAAAAACGGGCGAGTGCTTCGGTAATGACGGGATAATCGGTGAAATACTGTGGCGTGCCAAATAAGTTATCCAGGCCGGAATAGAATAATACAATATCCCCGGGATGGATAATTGTACGGAATGAATCCCGGAACTCAATCTTTTGCTCTCCTCTGACGTCAACCAGTACTCCATTGCCTGTAAACATTTCAAGCGGTAGCTGAGACATTAAACGGGTATCATAAGTCATGTGCATCGGCCCGTCAATATGCGTTCCGACATGCATACCGGAACAAAGTCTAAAATCATTAAAGCCATCCTGCTCAAGGGTTCTGACCTGTTCGAGCTGAACCGGATCATCCCCCGGATAAACAGCACTATCGCGACACAGGGTATGTGTGAGATCAAGTAATTTCATGACAGAAGAGAAGAATTACGAATTACGGTAATTACGAATTACGAATTGGAAGCAGGAAATTTGAGTAACGATTTAACAACCGGATATTTATCATTCGTAATTGATCATTCATTATCCGTAATCAGATTCTCACAATCGCGTCTACCTTAACCCAGCCTTTATTTCCGTCAGGAAGACTGACATACACCCAATCGCCAAGCTCATCGGTAAGTTGTACGGTTACCCCTTCATGCACAATAAACAATTCGGTTCCGGTTTCACTGGGCGACGACTTTACATTTACACTCCGCTCGGTTATTACCGCCGTATTATGCTTAAGTAATTTTGATTTGAGGGTTGATCCAAACGAAAAGGTAATTAGTGAGAAAAATAATGCAGTGACAGAAAACCAGAATGAAAGTCTTTTTAACCGGAATGATCTAGAGAACAGAAACAGTCCAAAAAGGGTGAGAAAGGCAAAAAAAGTGATGATACTTGTTGTACCCCAGAAACTGATGGACTGTGAGCTGATCAGCGCTTTCCACCACCGGAGAAAGCCGGGTTCGGGCAGTGTGACGATATTATCAACTATCTGAGTGCGGGCCAATTCCAGGTTATAGCGGATATCGTCGTCGTTGGGAGCCAGTTTTTTAGCCCTTTCATAATTAATTATGGCATAGGTGGCGTTCCCTGATTTATAAAAGGCATTTCCCAGGTTGTAATAAAGCTCCGATGATTCAAATCCCTGCCCGATCACATACTGATACTTCCGGATCGCATCCTGGTATTTCGCCGTATTATAGAGCTGATTTGCAGCAGATACCGAATCATTAATTGCAGCAGACTGGCCCTGTGAAGCCAGACACACCATTACAATCAGCAGCAGTAAACTATATTTTTTGATCACGTTTTTCATATTTCGTAATTCGTAATTCTCAATTCGTAATTCTCAATTCGTAATTCTCAATTCTCAGTTAATCTCCTTTTCCATCTGGCTCATCACATCGGTGGCTTCATCGTATATTTCCTGCATTTTCCTGTTGTCTCCACCGGGAGCAAACCTGGCAAATTCGCAGGTATCAAGTATCTGGATGAAACGGGCAATCAACCCTTCGGTGGCTTTATGATTCACCAGTTCAGTTGCAGCCCTGTCCCTGGTCAGTTCAGCGACAGGAATGGTCATTTTGTCGCTTAGATAACCCCAGAATGCCCGTGTTACTGCTTCATAGAACTTCTCCGTTGAACCGGTACTTAAATGGCCGTTTGCCTCTTTTAATCTTCGTAGTGCCACCTTGCTCGCTTTTTTGTTTTTCAAACGCGCAACGTTTGCATTTTCACGTATCCGCTTTTGATATAAAAGATAGAGTGCCAGCAACGCGGAAATACCGACCAGGTAGGTGAGGTAAAAAATGAAACTGCCGAAGAAAATAGTCCCTTTTGGCCTCAGGTCGAAGTTGTTTTTTATAAACCGGATATCCTTACCTAAATATTTTACATCCTCCTTCGAAAAAATACTTCTTACATTGGCCGGTGATGATCCGTCACCTTTATCGACATGAATTTTGAATTCCTGAGACGATTTGGTGGCATATCTCCCTGAGGAAGGGTCGAAAAAGACGAAATTAACGGGAGGAATGGTATAATCACCGGCAAATCGTGGAAGGAAAAGGTATTCAAACGAGATATTTCCGTTTAATCCTTCGGAAGTAGCCGTAAAATTACTTTGAGTTTTCGGATCATAGACTTCAAAATCGGCCGGAAGACTCAATTTCGGAGCGTTGATCAGTTTAATATTCCCATTTCCGGTAACATCCAGACGCAGGGTAATCGCATCGTTCTCTTTAACACTGGTTGCTGTTATTGAAGAGCGCAGGTCAAAACGACCGACTGCCCCCGAGAAATCTGCAGGTCCTGCCGGTAGCGGATTGACAGTAACGGTTACCGGATCGCTTGTAACAGTGGCACGGACATTGGCAAAATTATCAAAGAAATCGTCGAAAAAGCTCTTGGGCTTACTGACCCGTTGCTGCACGATACAATCTATTTTAACTTTCCCGATGGTAATAACCCCGGTTTGTTGCGGGAATAATAAGGTCTTTTTCAAGGTCCCCACATTATATATCTCCCCATTATAGGTCTCCCGCTGAAGAGATATTTGTTGTGGCAACTCAACATCCTGTGACCAGAAACCTTCGAAATTGGGCAGTGATATATCCTCGAATCCATTCAGATTAACTTTCGAATAAATTTTAATGGTTGCCGTCACATGATCACCCTTGTAAACTTTATTCCTATCAAGCATCAGTTTAACAAAAAGATCTGATTTAGGGACACTTCCCGGCGTTGTTGTTGGCGCATCTACCCCACCTCCTGACGGCTTTGCAGACCCTTTTACAACTTCAATCAAAAGACTGTTTGAAGTATATAATTGGCCATCGACATTAACCGAAGCCGCATTTATTGTAAAACGGCCCTCCTTTTTTGCCCTCAGCACATACAGGTATGAGAAGGACACAGATTGTGAACTCACCCCGTTGATGATCTGAAACGAACTGCTCTGGGAGGTTGATGGTCCCATTAACACTTCAAAATCAGAGAGTTCAGGCAGTTTTAAGTTCTGACCTTTGGCATTCAGGGTGAAAGCAAGTCTGAACTGTTCGCCAAGTTCCACTATTTTAGGCGCTTCCATCGTAAAACTGACCTGTTGGGCAAACCCGGGCAAACCAAATAGCAAAACACAAACTAATAGATAGAGTTGCTTTATCCGCATATTGTTCTTAAATATTTTATTTATCAATCTAAATCAGTCAAAATTAGTCATTCTTACCAGTTTTTCTCCACTTTTGTTCGTTGTGCTCTCTCAGCCTGCGCTTTCTTTACCTTTTCCTGTGTCTGCTTTTCGTCGTTTTCGAGCGCCTGCAACATTTGCTCGGCACTTTGTTTTGAAATTTTATTCTGTGGCTGAGGCTTCTGCTGCTCCGGCTGATCCTTATTCTGCTGATCTTTATTCTGATCCTGCTTATCCTTATCCTTGTCCTTGTCCTGATCCTTTTTATCCTGATCTTTATCCTGGTCCTTTTTATCCTCATCCTTCTTCTTCTCTTCCTCGTCTTTCTTTTTCATTTTCATCGCATAGGCGAGGTTATATTTGGTTTCAGGATCATTTGGCGTGATTCTTAATGCCTTTTTATACGCGTCAATACTGGGATCAAATTTTTTCTGCGCGAGTAATGAATTACCCATATTGTGATAGACCATGGACTTCTCTGCCGGTTCAGTTGTCTTCTCAACCAACTTTTCAAATTCCGATGCTGACTGATCCGGTTTATTCTGTTTGTAGATAGAATTGGCCAGATTAAATTGCCAGTGGAAATCATCAGGTTTTATCTGTAAAGCGCGACGGTAAGCCACTTCGGCTTTTCCAAAACCAATGGTATCCAACTTGGTTGTATCCTCAAGTGCATCAGCATAGTAACTATTCCCTTCTCGGACGAACTTACGTTCCTTTTGCGCAAATGCACCGGCTGAGACGGTAAACACAATTAGTATCACTATTAAATTCTTCATAACATCCTTATTTTTGATGGCCAAATAACCTGAAGTTGCGCAGCCATTTATTTTTCCGTTCGAGAATCATAAAATCAAACAGAATCATTGCAAGAGCAAGCATGAGAAAGAGCGGGAACTGATCGTTGTATTCGGAATATTCACGCGAATCCATCTCTGACTTCTCCATTTTTTCAATTTCATTAAACAGGTTGTTTAATCCGACTTCTGCATTATTTGCCCTGATATACGTACCTCCACCTGCGGTAGCAATCTGCGTAAGCATATTTTCATCGAGTTTTGTCACGACAATATTATTGTCCCTGTCTTTAAGAAAATCGCGGCTACCTTCGGGACCCATCGGAATTGGAGCTCCCTGTGGCAACCCCATACCAATTGTGTGAACCACAATATTTGACTCCCGGGCATCTTTGGCTGCCCCCACCGCATCATCCTCATGATTTTCACCATCCGTGATCACGATTACTGCCTTACTTCCGGCAAAATCAGGTGAAAATGATTTTTTTGCCATTTCAATGGCAGCCCCAATGGCCGTCCCCTGTACCGGAACAATATTCGTGTTAATGGCATCGAGAAACAATTTGGCCGAGACGTAGTCGGTGGTGATCGGTAACTGGACATAAGCCTGTCCGGCAAACACAATCAACCCCAGCTTATCATCACGGAGCCGTTCGGTTAACTTTGAGATGGCCCTTTTGGCACGTTCAAGGCGGTTTGGCTTAATGTCCTCGGCCATCATGCTGTTCGACACATCCAATGCAATAATCAATTCAACTCCCCGGCGTTTTGACGTCAAAACCTTTGACCCAAACTGTGGCTGGGCGAGAGCCGTTATGATAAAAGTCAGTGCAAGCATCCATAGCATAAACTTGATGACCGGTCGCGCATTGGATACACTGGGCATTAATTGTGAAATCAGTGCATGATCTCCAAACTGCCGCAGCGATCGGCTCCGGTTTAATCTTGTGATTATAAACAATACCAGGAATACCGGGATGACAAGCAGAAAATAGAAATATTCGGGGTTTGCAAATCTAAACGATTCCATAATTCAATTTTTTTCTGATTCCTTTTTACGGAATATGTCTGAATACTACAAATTGCAGAACCATGGCCAATAATGCGAGGACAAGAGCCCCTATCGCATAACGGCGGTACTCTTCAGTCTTTTTACTGTACTCTTTGTTCTCAATTTTGGATCTTTCGAGCAGATCGATCTCTTTATAAACTTCGATCAATGTCCGATTGTTCGTCGCACGGAAATATTTTCCATCGGTGATACTGGCAATCTCCTGTAACGTCTTTTCATCAATCTTGACCTCCACATCGCGGATCTGGATTCCAAACGGTGTCTGGATAGGATAAGGAGCAGTGCCTATCGATCCGACACCAATTGTATATACCCTGACTCCGTATGTTTTGGCTATTTCGGCAGCAGTAACAGGTGCAATCTCGCCCCGGTTATTTTCTCCGTCTGTAAGAAGAATCACGACCTTACTTTTTGCTTCACTATCCTTTAATCGTGAGACTGCGTTAGCAAGCCCCAACCCGATTGCGGTACCATCCTCAAGCAATCCTGGCTGTAAATTCTGGAACAGGTTGACTAAAACAGCGCGGTCGGTAGTAAGCGGACATTGCGTAAAGCTTTCGGCAGAGAAGACAACCAATCCTATCCTATCGTAAAGCCGCCCGGATATAAACTCGATTGCCACCGATTTGGCTGCTCCGAGTCTGTCAGGCTGAAAGTCACGGGCAAGCATCGAACTCGACATATCGAGCGCAATGATAATATCAATCCCTTCAATGGTCTGGTCATTCCAACTGTTCGAAGACTGAGGTCTGGCGAGACATACAATAATCAATGCCATTACGGCCACCTGTAAAACAAAGGCCACATGGCGCAACGAATGCTTCCATGTTAATGGCACTTTTCGCAGTGAATCAATGGTGCTTATCTGGATGCTTGCCTTCGCCATTTTCTGCCTGAAAATGTACCATACAATCAGAGGAATTAACCCAAGCAAAAGATAAAACAGTTCAGGTTTGGCAAATGTGATCATATTCATAGCTGACTTTCCTCCTTATTTTCACTCTGATTTACAAGTTCCTCTTCTGTCCCCTTAGGTTCGGAAGGTCTGGATACTTCAGCAATTGTTTCGACGGTAGTTTCCTTTACGAAAAGATAAGCATTCGAAAGCACCCGGTGATTTTCGTCGGGAAGCGGGGTGAACTTGGCAAACTTCACAAGATCCGACATATCGAGCATCTCCTTTAACTCATCAAAGGCCTTTTTATCGATTTGAGATTCTTTTTCCTTAAAGCCGGCCAGGATCTCAAAAGTTGTCTGTTCCATGGCAGGAATCGTAAAACGGTCTTCGATATACACCCTTACAATATCGGTGAGGCGTGTATAATAATCCTTTACTTTTTCATGTTGCCATAACTCCTCGCTTTTCAGTTTATCGAGCTCCTGCAAAGCGATAACATGAGGTGGCAGCTTGGGTTTCGGCTGTCGCTGGAACAAAGGTTTGTTTTTTCTCCTGCGACTGATGGCGTAGATGATCAGAAATACAATCGCTCCAGCCAGGATAATCCCAAGTAACCATGGCGCAATTTCCTTGAGTGTGATGGGTGCTACGAATGGTTTTTTAATATCTGCCGGTCCCTTGCTCAGGTCTACCGGGGGAAGTTTCACAAACAGTGTTAAATCGTTGCTTTTGAGTGTATCGGTACGTCCGGCATTTTTAACTGCAAATTCGAAACGAGGAATGTAATGAGCACCACTGTCGAAACAGGTTACCAGGTAAGTCTGTTTCAATTGCAGCCGTGCCCCATCCAGTTTCGAGGTATCGATCTTCGATTTCTCAAGAATTTCAATTTTTTGGATCGAATCGGGTAACTGAGGAAATTCGACGGTTGATCCTGCATTCTGCTCCACAACTATCAACAGTTTAATCTGGTCACCCAACCATATCGAGTCCTGTTCGAGTGCTGCACTAAGCTTAATCTCCTGTCCGTTGGCTATAAAAAGGGATAGCAAAAAGACAGAAAACGTGAATAAATAGTTTAATTTAACCAGTTTGTTCATAATTTGTGCTCCCTCTTCTTGAAAAGCGCAACGAGCGATTTTACGTAATCTTCGCGCGTGCTGATGTTGACATAATCTAACCCGGTCTTTTTCAGTAAGCTATCCAATTGTTTGTTTTTTTCTTTCCAGTATTGGCTATACGAATCCCTCACACGACGACTTGAGGAATCGACCCAGATATACTCACCTGTTTCGGCGTCCTTGAGTTTAATCATCCCCACTGAGGGAAGCAATGTTTCGCGTTCATCGTAAATACGCAGCCCGACCATATCGTGTTTGTTATTCGCGATTGACAGGGCCTGCTCCATCGGAGGAAATTTATCCATAAAGTCAGAAATTACAAAAGCGGTAACCCTGCGTTTCATCGCGTTGGTAAGGTAGCGCAATGCGAATGCGATATCTGTCTTGCGCGAAACGGGTTCAAATTCGATGAGTTCGCGAATGATTCTTAATGTATGTGTACGACCTTTCTTTGGAGGAATAAATTTCTCGATACGGTCAGAAAAAAATATTACGCCTATTTTATCGTTGTTCGAAATGGCCGAAAATGAAAGAATGGCCGCGATCTCGACGATGACGTTTTTCTTCATCCGCTCAACGGTACCAAAGTCGCGCGAGCCGCTGACATCGACGAGCAACATGACAGTGAGCTCTCTTTCTTCTTCAAATATCTTGATAAAAGGGTGTCCATACCGGGCAGTTACGTTCCAGTCGATATTACGGATATCATCTCCAAACTGGTATTCACGAACTTCGCTGAAAGCCATACCACGCCCCTTAAACGCGCTGTGGTATTCTCCGGCAAAGATATTCCGGGAAAGCCCTTTCGTTTTTATCTCAATTTTCCGGACTTTTTTTAACAGTTCCGATGCTTCCACTTTTCTTGTCTTGAATTATTAAGGAACTTCAATTGTATTCAATATTTCGCTGATGATCTCTTCAGTGGAAAGATTGTTGGCTTCAGCTTCGTAACTTAAGCCGATACGGTGGCGCATCACATCGTGACATACTGCTCTGATATCTTCAGGAATCACGTACCCGCGTCGTTTGATAAATGCAAATGCTTTAGCAGCCTGCGCAAGACTGATGGAGGCACGTGGCGAGGCACCATACGAAATCATCTCCTCAAACCTGGGCAACCCGGCAGCCTTTGGCTCACGGGTGGCAAAAACGATATCCACTATATATTTCTGGATTTTCTCATCCATATACACTTCCTTCACAATATCTCTCGCCCTGATAATATCTATTGGATGCAGTACCGTTTTGGCCCTTGGGAATTCCTTCAAAAGATTCATCTGGATAATTAATTTCTCTTCCTCTTTTTTGGGATAATTCAATACGACTTTTAGCATAAAACGGTCGACCTGGGCTTCCGGCAAACGGTAAGTACCCTCCTGTTCGATCGGATTCTGGGTAGCCATTACAAGGAACGGGTTTTCGAGCGGGTAGGTATGAGCTCCGATCGTAACCTGGCGTTCCTGCATCGCTTCAAGCAATGCCGACTGTACTTTAGCCGGTGCACGGTTGATCTCATCAGCCAATACGAAATTGGTAAAAATGGGTCCTTTACGGACCAGGAATTCCTCGTTCTTCTGACTATAAATCATTGTTCCGATTAAGTCAGCAGGCAGAAGGTCGGGCGTAAACTGTATCCGTGCAAATTTGGCATCTATGGTATTTGCCAGCGTATTGATTGCCAGTGTCTTTGCTAATCCGGGTACACCCTCCAGCAGGATATGCCCATCGGACAGCAAGCCGATCAGCAAGCTTTCGACCAGGTGTTTCTGACCGACGATTACCTTATTCATCTCCATGGAAATAAGATCCACAAATGAGCTTTCGCGTTGAATACGTTCGTTAAGTTCTCTAATGTCCAATGTTTGATTCATAATCCAATAGATAATTATTTATTGTGCTTTTAAAACGGTTACGAAAATAGTGTTTTGTATTGTTTCATTAGCAATCATTTAATTAAAAAATGTTAAGTCTTAAGGAAGAGTTAAAGACCGATGAAATTAGAGCGCAATTCAAACCCGGCGGGTTTGTATGTATATAGAAATAATACGAAAGCACAACATTCGACTCCGGCCGGAGTCGGACACCCTATTTTGATCTCATTTTTTATAAACATACGACCTCTCTGATGTCACATTGTCTTACTCCCCTACCAGTACCAAATATCCCCACGGTTCAAAATAACCTTTACGGTTGTCGGCATTAAAGTCAATTTTATTCTGATTGAACGCATTGATATATTTTCCATCGGCAATATCCGTTGTGATCGTAGTGGTAATCGTATCGGAACTCATATTTGCCAGTAACAATACTCGTGAAGTGCCCGAGGACCGGAGGAACGAAATAACTTTTCCAGGTGCATTATTGGTGAGCTGAAGCAGTTTACCTCCATAGGGAGGGTTCCACAGCGCAGAATTCCGATGCTTAAGATCATTCAATGTCTGGTAAAACTGAAACATTGTTGTGTCACTTCGCCAGTTGATGGTATCTTTTGAAAAGAATCGTAACCGTTGTGTCATCCCTGTTTCCTGACCATTATAAATCAAAGGCATACCTGGAAGCGTATAAGTAAGTACAGCACAAGCCTTTTCGGCCTTGCCAAATTTCTCCTTAGCCGTTCCATTCCATGAATTCTCGTCATGGTTGGTAATAAAATTCAGTTTAAAACTTCGTGGCGGCAATCCTGAATCAATCTTCGACTGAAGTTTCAGAATCGCCTCTGCATCCTGCTTACCCCCGGCAATGGCCGTCATCAGGTGATGCATCTCCCATCCATAAGTTGCGTCGAAAGCCATCCGGCCCAATTCCGGCTTGTCCTCATTTTCGGCAAGCATAAAAAGCGGCTTAACAGTTTGAAGTTCCGCACGTGCACGTTCCCAAAAATCGGCAGGCACCAATCCTGCCTTATCACCTCTGAATCCGTCAATATCAAAATTCTTCACCCAGAATTTCATACCATCAATCATGGCTTTTCGCAAATCTTTTTTGTCGTAATCGAGTTGGGCACAATCGGTCCAGTCAAAGGGGGTCTTAATATTTCCTATATCATCCTTTTTGTACCATTCGGGATGTTCGGTAATCCAGGCATGGTCACGTGCTGTATGGTTGGCCACCCAATCCACGATCACCCTGAACCCCATTTCGTGTGCCTTGTTTACGAAATTTTTAAAATCATCACTAGTTCCGAATTCAGGGTTGACGGCTTTATAATCACGCACTGAGTAATAACTCCCAAGGCCGCTTGCGGCTCCTTCCGGGATTTTGCGATCTTTCTCCCCGATCGGATAAATGGGCATTAGCAAGAGAATATCAACACCAAGGTCTTTTATCCGAGGCAGGTCAGCTTCGAGTGCCTTAAAAGTTCCTTCGGGAGAATATTGGCGCGTATTGATCTCGTATAGTACGCTGCTTTTTACCCATTCCGGATATGGACCGGGCTTTGCAGCCTCTTTCTTAAAAAAATTACATCCCGAAAAAGTGGTGCATATTGTTAACATGGATATTGCCATGATTTTGTATTTCGTCATGATCGCTGAATAAATAATATTATTGGTTAAAAGTATCAAAAATCAATGCAATAAATGATCCTGACCTGATTAAATCAATTTCAACTGAAACACAAAGAGCATAAAAACCCCATCCGTTGGTTAACAGACAGGGTTAATTGATAGCTAAATCATATTCGTATTTAGATGATCGCTTTCATAGCATCCATCGCATCACGTAATTCTTCACCAACGATTTCAACCTCATGGTAACGAATTCTTTCGTTGATCCGGATCAGTTCCTTGTTGTCGACATGTGCATCGATTCCCTCATTGAAGTTTTTACCGATAACATTTGTTTCGATTTTTGACATAAAATCAGCCAGCAAAGGTTTGCATGCATGATCAAACAGGTAACAGCCATATTCGGCCGTATCGGATATTACACGGTTCATTTCGAAAAGCTTTTTGCGCGCAATTGTATTGGCGATCAACGGGGTTTCGTGTAATGATTCGTAATATGCCGACTCCTCTTTGATGCCATCCTCTGTCATTACATCAAAGGCAAGTTCAACACCCGCTTTTATAAAGGCAACCATTAAAGTACCGTTATCGAAATATTCCTGTTCGGTAATTTTCATGCTGCCTGCAGGAGTTTTTTCGAAAGCCGTTTCGCCCGTTTCAGCCCTCCAGGCAAGCAGGTTTTTGTCCCCTGCTTTCCAGTCTTCCATCATCGTCGATGAGAAAGTGCCATCCATGATGTTATCCATATGATGTTCATACAACGGACGCATAATTGATTTGAGTTCATCGGCCAATTTGAATGCTTCAATTTTTGCAGGGTTTGACAAACGATCCATCATATGAGTAATACCGCCTAATTTCAACGCTTCGGTAGTAACTTCCCAGCCGTACTGAATAAATTTGGAGGCATATCCGGCATCAACTCCCTTTTCAACCATTTTATTGAACATCAGGATTGAAGCCGACTGCAACACTCCGCATAAAATGGTTTGCTCACCCATAAGGTCCGATTTTACTTCGGCAACAAACGAAGATTTCAATACACCTGCCTTATGTCCGCCGGTGCCCGCACAGTATGCTTTGGCAATTTCGAAACCATCGCCATTCGGATCATTTTCCCTGTGAACAGCAATAAGAGTAGGAACACCGAATCCACGCAGGTATTCAGCACGTACTTCGGAGGCAGGTGATTTCGGAGCAACCATGATTACAGTAATATCCTTACGAATATCCATTCCTTCTTCCACAATATTGAAACCATGTGAATACGAGAGACATGCACCTTTTTTCATCAGTGGTACAGCCTGCTTCACCACGGGGGTATGGTATTTATCGGGGGTCAGGTTTAGCACGAGGTCAGCCTTAGGGACCATTTCCTCGAAAGTGCCCACCTTAAACCCGTTTTCCATTACGTTCTGGTAGGAAATATGCTTCTCATCTATTTCAATCTTGCGAAGTGCATATGCCACATCCAAACCACTGTCGCGAAGGTTAAGTCCTTGTGCAAGACCTTGTGCCCCGCATCCAAGAACCACAATTTTTTTACCTTTTAGTTTTTTTACACCATCGGCGAATTCCGACTGATCCATGAATTCGCATTTTCCGAGCTCTTCAATTTTGAGTCTTAACGGAAGTGAATTGAAATAATTTCCCATTTTAATGATTTTTTATAACGATTATTAATTCTTGTAGAACGTTTCAATATTAAGCTACTGGCTACTGGCTTCTGGCTTTTGGCAGTCTTTTGCCAGTCGCTGGTTGCCAGTCGCCAGGTGCAAATTGGATCCGATTTTCAGGACTAATTTCCAGTAATACAAAGCAAATGAATATTCATCAAAGAAAACTGGTCAAAAGCAATTATTTTAGGTATTTTTCGTGGATTACTATTTTAACAAAACTTTCAATTGAAATATATTTACTAAAAACCAGTCGGTTAAAGACCATTCGATATAGGTAATTTTAACAGGCTACCGCAATGCTTCCGCGCGATACTGAAGAGGAGTCAGCCCTGTTTCGCGTTTGAAGAATTTCGAAAAATACGATTGATCTTCAAAGTTTAACTGGTTTGCAATTTCTGAAATATTAAGATGGGTATGAACCAGTAAGCGTTTTATTTCGAGCAGTTGCTTGGCTTTGATAATTTGAACAGATGTTTTGCCTGTAAACGCTTTAACCGTCTGGGTCAGATGATTGGCTGTGACTCCTATTCTATCGGCATAGTCGCCGGGTGACAGGTTTTTCTGATTATTTTCCTCAATCAGGTGAAAGAATTTTTTGACAAGAATTTGCCCCTTACCCTTATTCAACATATTTTCATTCACAGGATAGCGCGCGGCACAGGTAGTCAGGATCAGGTCGAGGATCGAACGCAGCATGTCGTGCAAATGATCCCCCGCACGATTAATTTCAGCAATTCCTTGTCTGAACAATGTTTCCAGAAATCGGATATCACCCTCATTGTCAAGCAACAAAGGTGGATTATCCTGATGAATGGTATAAAAGAAAGGAAATTCAATCAGGCTGTTCTGGTTGATCCTGTTAAGCAAATAAAACTCAGCGGTAAAAATGAAGATATAGCCTTCGACATCCTGCGAAAGTTCAAGCTTGTGCGTCTGTCCGGGTGACAGGAAAAATACCCCGGGGGGTTCAATCCGGTATTTATTGCCGTCAATCACATGATAACCCGACCCTTTCTGAAGATAGAGCACTTCAAAAAAATCGTGACGGTGAGGATATTTCACACTAAAATGCCGGTTGGCATCAAATACCTCAACCTGAAACTGCTGACTTTTGCGCTCCGGGGAACTAAAATTATGCAGGCTGTAAACCGGTATTTGTTCGGCAGAATGCTTCATATCGACCAAAAGAATTAATGTTGCGTACGAAAGTACAAACTAAATTGACGTTTGAAGTACTTCAATTATGCTTATTATGCTTATTTTTATGAACCGGTTCCACTGAACAGTGGCATCAGTTATTAACGGGCATGCCGTTCGAATGAGAAATCGAAAAACTTTTAATTTTTAGATGACTATGACAAAGCTACTTTTTGCGATAATCCTTATTCTAAGTATCTCCATCCCGGCAAGTGCCCAGTATACGACATTAAATGTTCATTCTCATAACGATTACGAGCAGACGAATCCGTTTTCAATGGCTTACAACGCTCATTTCGGATCCATTGAAGCCGATATATGGTTAGTTGATCAGCAGTTACGGGTTGCTCATACTAAAACGGACTTAACTTCTGCAAAAACCCTCGATTCATTGTATATTCTGCCGATCGTAAAATTATTCAGAACCAACGGAGGAAAAGCCTGGAATGACAACACTTCAACGTATCAGTTAATGATTGATTTAAAGACAGCGGCCGAGCCGACATTGTCGTTGCTGGTAGAAAAGTTAAGCCATTATCCCGATGTTTTTGATCCGAAAGTGAACAAAAATGCAGTCCGTATAGTAATCACGGGTAACAGGCCGGAACCCTCCGAATTCAGCAGGTATCCCACGTTTATTTTTTTTGACGGAAATATTAACCGGAAATATGACAACAGTGAGTTAAAAAGAATTGCCCTGTACAGCGAAAATTTCGCACAATTTACCTCATGGAAAGGAATGGATGAACTGCAGGAAAAGGAGGAACAGCGATTAAAGCAAATCATTGATTCTGTGCACAGCCTTGATAAAAAAATAAGATTCTGGAATGCCCCTGATACACCTTCTGCCTGGAAAACATTAATGAATCTCAAGGTTGATTACCTCAACACAGATCATATAGGGGAGCTTTCAACATACCTGAATAAAACGAATTCCGCGAATTAATTACATATCTGCGAATTGCACCGGATTATTGCAATAAATATAATTTAAAAGCATTGACTCGTCACCCTTCTCATCTTCTTTCTCCTGCGGCGCATGGAAGGTTTGATTTTCAATTATTGGGGTAGTTGCGCCGCATTTATGTTGTTCGCCCTAACCCCGGGTGGCGCGATCCCGACCAAGAGAAAATACGAATTTTTTTCTGGCTACCGTCACCGGATTTAATGAATCTGCAAACAGTGATAGTATGTTTAAAATTTCTTCAGCGATTTGGTTTGTATCCATTCTGACACCTTTGCCGTTGGTAAAGAAAGTTGATCACCTGTTTTCGTCATTAGGACACCCTAAAAAAACGCAATTTCAGATTTTAAGAGGATTTCATTCTGACAATTGGACAGCTTTCAATATTATTCGAATTTGCCAATATAGTTGAAACCAGACCTCGGAGAGGTCGCATGTTTATAGAAATTGAAGCACATAACATCCATACGACCCCGGCCGGGGTCGAACTTTCTACTGTCATATCATT
>JBBRGI010000017.1:0-23489 GCA_038240855.1 Bacteroidales bacterium
CCGGAAAGAACCGAGCTTAAAGCAACGATTGCAGAATATCGCTCAAAGATTGTTGAACTTCCCATGTATATTGGCGGGAAAGAGGTAAAAAGTTCGAAAAAAATTGAAATACGTCCTCCCCACGATTTAAACCATTTGCTCGGGTATTTTTACCAGGGTGACGAATCGCATGTCAACCAGGCGATTGACGCGGCTTTGGCGGCTCGTTCGGCATGGGTAGATCTGGAATGGCATCACAGAGCGGCCATATTTTTAAAAGCAGCCGATCTGCTGGCCGGTCCGTATCGGGCAAAGATTAATGCCGCAACGATGCTCGGCCAATCGAAGAATGCCTACCAGGCAGAGATTGATGCAGCCTGTGAACTGGCCGATTTTTACCGGTATGGTGTGAAATGCATGACCGAAATATATGCCATGCAACCAGAGTCAAATCCTGGGATGTGGAATTACAACGAATTCCGCCCACTTGAAGGATTTGTTTTCGCGTTGACTCCGTTTAATTTCACCTCTATTGCAGGCAATCTGCCCGTTGCCCCGGTGATGATGGGAAATGTATGTGTGTGGAAGCCCTCAAAAACTGCGATTTATTCAGCCGCTGTTATCATGGACATTTTAAGAGAAGCGGGACTTCCCAACGGGGTGATTAATCTTGTTTACGTTTCCGGTCCTGTGGCAGGAAACATTATATTTAAACATCCCGATTTCGCCGGTATACATTATACGGGATCCACAGCAGTATTTCAGGATATCTGGAAAACAATTGGTGAGAATATTTTCAGGTTTAAGTCATATCCGCGTATCGTAGGTGAAACAGGGGGCAAAGATTTTATTTTCGCCGATCCGACTGCCGATACCGATGCGCTGGCAACCGCCATTGTTCGGGGTTCATTCGAATATCAGGGTCAGAAGTGCTCCGCAGCGTCCAGAGTTTATATACCGGCATCGATCTGGGAAAAAACATGGACTATGGCTGTTTCTCAACTCAAACGTCTGAAAATGGGACCACCCGAGGATTTCACAAACTTTATCAATGCTGTAATTGATGAAGCATCGTTCGAAAAACTAAAAGGATTTATCGACAGAGCGCGGGATGACCAGGATGCCGAAGTCATTTATGGTGGAAATTGCGATAAATCGAAAGGCTATTTTATACAGCCAACCGTTATTCTCGCTAAAAAAGCCGACTATGTCACGATGAAAGAAGAGCTTTTTGGCCCTGTAGTCACCATTTTTGTTTATGAAGATGACAAAATCGATGAAACGCTGACCCTCGTCGACACAACTTCAGTTTATGCCCTTACAGGAGCAATCTTTTCACAAAATCGTTATTCGATCGAAAAGATGGCCAAGAGACTAAGTAATGCGGCGGGGAATTTCTATATCAATGATAAACCCACCGGTGCTGTCGTGGGACAACAACCATTTGGCGGTGCCAGGGGATCAGGAACTAACGACAAAGCAGGGTCAGTATTTAATATGCTGCGCTGGGTTTCAATCCGCACCGTTAAGGAAACTTTTATTCCTGCCACCGATTTTATGTACCCCAATTTTCTGCCGGATAAAGATTGATGTAATATCGGATTCTCACGTATTGCAATAAAGAATCTGAACTTTAGACGGCTTCTGCTTTTTATTTTGCGGGGGATTCTGTTATTTTGTACTTACATATACGAGCGTTAAAGATGAAACCGATTATACCAAGAGCACTTTTTAAAACCTTAACAAACAAATACCTGTTTGCATTTTTGGTTTTCAGCGGCTGGATGATCTTTCTTGACGATCATAACATTCTGTTTCTTCGGCAAAATCTTAATAAACTGAAGAAATACAGGGTTGAAAGCACTTATTACAAGGAGAAAATTCTGGCTGACAGCGAACGGCTGAAGGAACTGCAGACAAGTTCAAAAAATCTTGAAAAATTTGCCAGAGAGCAATTTTTAATGAAAAAAAAGAACGAGGATATTTTCGTAGTTATCGAAGAAGAATAGGTTGATGAATGGATGTGTAATTGTTTATGCAACCTTTTTTAGATCATTCGCATCTTTCAGATATTCACCTGAAAGCTGTTCGTATCAATAGAAAATACTTAAATAACGAGTGAATCAGACATAAAAAATTTTGAGCGTTATGAAAGTCGATTTCGATTTTTTTAAAATACACAGCAAGCTCAGCCCACAAAAAGGCCGGATTATCCTCTCCGAGCCTTTCTTGCCGGGAAACTACTTTAGTCGTTCTACGGTTTTACTGGTCGATTATTCGCCGGGTGGTGCTGTCGGATTTATTCTGAATAAGCCCTCTGCGGCGCGGATTACTGAGTTAGTATCTATCTTTCCCGACTATATCCCCGAAGTATTTGTTGGCGGACCCGTAAGCAACGATAGCCTCTTTTATATCCATACCCTGGGAGATATGGTTCAGGGAAGCATTATGGTTAAAGACGAATTATACTGGGGAGGTGACTTCGATGAATTAAAATCAGTGATCAATTCAGGAAAGGCAAAACCAGACCAGGTAAGGTTTTTTGTAGGATATTCAGGCTGGAGTCCCGGACAACTTGACAGTGAGATTGAAGATAATTCATGGCTTGTAACCGAAGCGGATATAAAACAAATCATGAAAAGCAACCAGAATTTCTGGCTCGAAAGTGTAAAAAACGCAGGAGGACATTATAAAACATGGCGAAATTTTCCCGAGGACCCCATTTCGAATTAGGTTGATTATTCACAATTCCGTAGGATTGTAAGAGTCATCAATTGAAAAAAAAATCCTTTGGGAAAAACCTACCTTCAATCTTTTTCTGCCTGATGTTCTTTTTTTGCCAGCCCGCTTAACTTCAATGCAATCTTCGTTGTGCCAGTTGTGTAGTATCGTCGGCTGTTCAAACCCAGAACAAGCTGCAAACCAAGACAATTATCGATTAAAAAAAGTTCATCAGCATGTAACAGGTCTTCGCGGTTGATATCCTCTTTTTCAATAATCTGATAGCCACATTGTTCCGCACATTCCATGATCACCCCTAACATCGGAGGGCAGTATCCCTGTGATCCGGGTGCCGGAAATACTGCAATTTCACCATCCAGGTAACCAAACGTTCCGCAAATGGATTCACACGCAAATCCTGTGTTATTGAAGAGTATCAGATTATTTTTCCCCGATATTAATGCAGTCCTTAAGGCTGCAGCCCATAAAAACCGGCTCGAAGGTTCATAAGCATGCGCAATTGAAGTTACTTTTACCCCTTCTTCATAAAAATCTATCAGTAGCCCACCCTCATTGATCGGGTAAAATCCTGCAGGAACTTCTTCGGCCGCCAGTAGGCAATCGGTCCCCGAAACACCTGGTATGAAATGTATAACAACCCTCGCCGCAAGGAAAAAATGGTTCTTGTTCAGCAATCTTGAGACATCACGTGTGAAGCGGGCTAAATCCCATTCAACCGGAATCGGCAATCCAACGGATAGCAACGCATTTACAAAATAATTGTAGTTGTCAGCGGCAAACATCACCAGGTTGTTCTCTGTTCTGAATGACTCCCGGATCCCCGAATTTAACCGATACAGATCAGTGCCTGTAAATAATGGCTCATTTTCACGGTAAAACCTGCCATTAATAAGAACATATCCGCCTTTCATTTTTATTGAATAGTAGTTTTTCCCGCGATGATTCCTTCAATCAATAGATCTTTCATTTTTAGTTGGTTATCCTTCCCAGAAGCATATCAATAAAAATTAAAAATAGCTCGGGTCGGAGCATTACCGGAAAAAAGAATCCGAAGACCGCGCCCAAAAAATGGGCATCATGCCCGATGTTATCCATTTTTTTGGTACTCATATAATAGGAGTAATAAAGATATAGTCCCCCGAAAATTATTCCCGGTACAGGCAATATACCGAAAAAATAAATGTTACTCCATGGATCAAAAAATATGGCCGTAAAAAGAACCGCAGAAACCGCGCCTGAAGCGCCTACTGCATTATAATAAGGGTTATCGCGCTGTATAATCAGCGACCAGAGACTTGAAAAGATGACGGATCCGAAAAACAGGATCAGGAAATAGTAACTGCCGGGTGTGCCAAAATTTAACCTGAAATAGTGCTCCACAGCCATTCCGAAGGAATAAAGCACAATCATATTCACAATCAGATGTTCCCAGTTCGCATGAACGAAAGCATGAGTCACCATTCGATAATATTGATGGCGATGATAAATCTGATAAGCATTGAATTGCAACTGAGCCATTGTATCCTTTTGCGAAAAGGCAAATGCAGACATCAGTGCAATGATAAGAATCAACATTAAGGTTATAGTTGCCATTTTATATATGTAAAATTTTAAATACAAGTTCCCGTAACAGATCACCATTACTGGTACTGCCACCCCGGGCGCCTTTGGAGCGTAAATCATATTCCCGCATCATCGAAATAATGGATATCGCCTTATCAAGATTGTAATTCCGGGCTGCGTTTATATAATCATTGATGAAAAAAGGATTTACTCCCAGCTTTTGGGCTACAGTTGTACGATCTGATTTATTCTCAATCGAGTGATAGATGAGTATCTTTCTGAAATAAGTCACCAACATTCCAATAATTGTTGTTAATGAATGGTTCTTCTCGTTATCGATGAAATAGTTGATGATCCTGTTCGATTTCAGAATATCCTTGTTCCCCAGTGCATTCTGGAGCTCAAAAGTATTAAACTCTTTGCTGATTCCAATGTTTTTTTCCACATCCTCGGGCATTATACTTGTGCCCGGTACCAGCGAAATGGTTACTTTTTCGAGTTCATTCACAATTCGTTGCAGATCGCTCCCGACAAAATCAGTAATCATCTGGGCAGCACGCGGATCGATTCCAAGGTTTTTCTCTTTTAAATATTTTGAGATCCAGGCAGGTACCTGGTTGTCGTACAAAGGTTTCGATTCAAGATAAACGCCATTTTTCAGAAGTGCCTTATAGAGTTTTTTCCGTTTATCGATTGTCTTGTGTTTATAGTTAAACACAAGAATTGTTGATCGCATTGGTTTTTCACAATAGGAAGCAAGGTCTTCAATATTTTTGATATTCTGAGCCTCCCTTATTACGACCACCTGGCGTTCCGCCATCATAGGAAATCTTTTTGCGGCAGTCATAATCGAATCCAGCGTTAGATCTTTACCATACAATATTGACTGGTTGAATCCTTTCTCATCCTCTGTGAGTACATTTTGAAGAATAAAATCACTGATCCGATCCATAAAAAAAGACTCTTCTCCTTCGAGGAAGTAGACAGGCGAATAAATTTTATTCCTGAGATCGGCAATAATCTGTGAGTAATCCATGATAATTAAAAAAAATAGTTTGCATCTATATTTAATAGTTGGCCTGATTCAGAATTTCAGGTGTTTAACCGAGCGGCCATCATTAATAATTTCGGTTAAAGCCCCGATACCGATCTGGAGGTGCCTGTTCACAAATTTGCGGGTAACCTCTGCATCACTTGCAGCAGTTTTAACCCCGGTTGAAATCATTGGTTGGTCAGAAACCAGTAACAGGGCCCCTGTTGGTATCTGGTTATAAAAACCGACAGTAAAAATGGTTGCGGTCTCCATATCAATCGCCATTGCACGCGTCTTGGCCAGGTATTTTTTAAATCGTTCATCGTATTCCCAAACTCTTTTATTGGTTGTGAATACAGTGCCGGTCCAATAATCAAGACCAAGGTCGCGAATGGTTGAAGAGACAGCTCTTTGAAGACTGAAAGCGGGCAAAGCCGGTACTTCAGGCGGCAGATAATCGTTCGACGTCCCGTCGCTGCGGATTGCCGCGATGGGTAATATCAAATTTCCAAGCTCACTCTTCCGCTTTAATCCCCCGCATTTTCCCAAAAAGAGAACCGCTTCAGGCATAATGGCACTCAGCAGGTCCATAATTGTAGCAGCATTCGGGCTTCCCATGCCGAAATTGATGATGGTAATACCATTGGCACTGGCGTTTGGCATTGTTTTATCCTCCCCGATAATCGGGACACCAAATCTCTCCGCAAAATTTTCAATATAATTCTGGAAGTTGGTAAGAATAATGTGCTGAGTGAAATCTTCGAGTTCCCGGCCCGTATAACGGGGAAGCCAGTTTCTTACAATCTCTTCTTTTGTCTTCATAACCCAATTTTAGGCAAAATTATCCGGTTTTTGCAGATTCTTGGTTTGAATGAAAATAAAAATTAGTTTTGAATGATTTAATTATTAACAATGCTACTTAATCTGCCTACATACTATTTCCGAACAAGCGAGAAACTTGGTAAAAAATTGATTTTTGATGTCTTTCGCCGGAGATGGGTTGCGCTGAATCCTGAGGAATGGGTAAGGCAAAACTTTGTCCGTTATCTAACAGAGGAAAAACATTTCCCGGCATCTTTAGTAGCTATAGAACGGTCCCTGAGAATTAACCTTCACGATTTTCGTACCGATGTTGTGTTGTTTTCGAAATCGGGCAGTCCGCTTGTCGTGGTTGAATGCAAAGCTCCGGAGGTAAAAATATCGCAGCAAGTGTTCGATCAGATTGCACGCTACAATCTCGATCTGAGGGTGAATTACCTAATTGTTACCAACGGCCTGATGCATTATTGCTGTAAATTCGATCAGCAGCAACTCACTTATACATTTTTACCCGAAATACCTGACTATAAGGAGATCGAAAATAATGATCTTTAATCTTTCCCCACCTCACATTGATCATGGAACATTGAACTTCATCAATCATTGGCGATTAATTGAACCAACGACTCATCCTTCCACCCTGAATCGGTCTTAAGCCACTCTTTTTTGGTTCCGCAAACTTTGAAGCCATATTTTTCGAAGAGTTGCAGGCTGATCTTATTTTCAACCTCAATATTTGCAAACAACTGATGTAATTTCAGTTTATTAAAGCAATAAGCTATTAGCAATTCAAGGGCTGAAGAACCATATCCCTTTGATCGGTCTTCATGATTGCAGATCAATAGCCCAATTCCCACCCTTGAATGATAGGGGTCGAAATCGAAAAGATCGATGGCTCCGATTGTTTTCCGATCGGCCGTATCGATCATCAGCCGCAATTGTTTGCTTTCGTATATATCTTTGTCTGAGTTTTTTATATAAAGAGCCAGGATATATTTCGAAAAGGGAACAAGGGTATGACTTACTTCCCATATACCAGGATCGTTTTCCCATGCATACAGTAATTCGATGTCTTCAGGTTCTAATGCCCGAAGTGTGATCAGATCGTTGGAGAGGTATTTTTTCATAATCAAATCATAAAAAATTTTCAAACAACATTCGGTTCACGATAGAACGACCTAAAGTAATTTCATCAGTATATTCAATCTCATCACCTATTGAAACACCACGTGCCAGGGTAGTAACTTTCACCTTGTATTCCCTGATTTTTTTAAAGATGTAGAAATTGGTACTGTCACCTTCCATGGTGGTGCTTAAAGCAAAAATTATCTCGTCGGTCTCCCCATGTTCAATCCTTTTCAACAATGAATCAATTTCAAGATCTGCCGGACCAATCCCGTCCATTGGAGAAATAATTCCGCCCAACACGTGATAAACTCCTTTGTATTGCTGTGTATTTTCGATCGACATTACATCCCGGATATTCTCCACAACGCACACAAGCCGGTGATCACGGGAGGGATTATTGCAAATGTTGCAGATATCAGCATCGGAAATATTGCGGCATATCCGGCAATGTTTCACCTCTTCGCGCAACTGGGTCATCGCCCGGCTGAACCGCTGAACCTCAACGACATCTTTTTTGAGCAGGTAAAGTACCAGCCGTAATGCTGTTTTTTTTCCGATTCCGGGAAGTTTGGAAAATTCATTTACAGCGGTTTCCAGGAGTTTTGACGGGAAATTTTCTATTGTCATGCCATGCTATTAATTTCCCCAAAGGTAATAAGACTCCGTAAATGCTTTTCATTGTGGTGTAATTATTCCCGGATACTTAAAAAGGCATCCATCACAGAATTGCTTACCGGACGAGGATGGGCTTTAAGTACTGTTGCATCACGAATACCAGCCGGCATTATTCTTTCCGGGGCGTTTCAACCTGCAGAAAGATTGTATTTTCAATCGCCATTTCTATCGCCGCGATTAAAAATCGCGGGACCCAGTAATGTTTTTTTGAACCTGATGTTCGGTTTTAACTATTTTTCACTTAGCTTTGTCCCGGAAATCAAAAGGGGTGCCTGAAAAAAACGGGCTGAGATCAAACCCATAGAACCTGTCCGGATAATGCCGGAAAGGGAAAATGATAATTTCGTCTTTTTTTACCTGTTCCCCCCAAATTTAATAGTTAAGCATTTTAAGTATTTAAAAGATGAAACGAATCGGATTATTTTTAGTTTTTCAATTGCTTGGAATCATCGTCTTTGGGCAATTGTCGCTGACAGGAACTGTTAAAGATGAAAAAGGTGCACCCCTAAGTGGTGCAAATGTGTTGCTGGCCAACACCATGAGCGGGACCACGGCAGGATCAAACGGGGAGTTTAAATTTTCGGGACTCCGGAAAGGCAATCATACCCTCATGGTAACTTTTATTGGCTACAACAATGTCAGGAAAGAATTAAATTTGGATAACTCTGAAAACCTTGAGATCGTGATGGAACCATCACGGGTTATGACAGAAGAAGTTCTGGTTTCGGCCTCACGCGCGGGACAAAAATCACCGGTCGCCTATACCACAATTGGTAAAGAGACGATTAAAAATTCGAATTTAGGTCAGGACATTCCATACCTGCTCAATTACACGCCCTCATTCGTAGCAACATCGGATGCGGGTAATGGTGTCGGTTACACCAATTTCCGGATAAGGGGAACGGATTTGAACCGGATCAATGTTACCATTAACGGAATACCCATGTCGGATGCCGAATCGCATAGCACCTATTTTGTTGATATTCCCGACCTGGCCGCCTCGACAGAAAATATTCAAATACAACGTGGGGTTGGAAATTCGACCAACGGGGCCGGAGCTTTCGGAGCAACCATCGACTTACAAATGAGCAAATTGAATCCAGCAGCAAATGCAAGTTACAGCTCCAGTGCCGGATCATTCAGCACATTGAGGAACAATCTCACCGCCGGAACAGGAATGATTAACGGGAAATTTGCAGTAGATGTTTCGCTGTCAAAAGTTTCGTCTGCCGGTTTCATTGATCGCGGTGCCTCAGACCTGAAATCATTTTTTATCTCCGGAGGTTATTTCACGGCAAATACCATTCTGAAAGCTACCCTCTTTTCCGGATTCGAAGAAACCTATCAGGCATGGAATGGGGTACCATCCGTGAAACTTAACAACGATCTTGCAGGAATGCAGCTTTACGAGGAACATTATTTATACTCGGACGAACAGACCCAACACATGATCAATTCGGACAGCCGGACCTATAATTTGTACACCTACGAAAACCAGGTGGATCATTATCAGCAGGATCATTATCAACTGCAATTCTCACATAAATTCAATCCCTTTTTCAACATTAATGCATCGGGATTTTATACCTATGGCAGGGGATATTATGAGCAGTTCGAAACAGATCAGAAATTCACAGATTATCAACTCGCTGAACCTGTTATGAATGGAATAGCTGTTACAAGCACCGATCTGATCCGGCGCAAATGGCTTGATAACGATTTTTATGGATTGATTTTCGCCCTGAATTACAAAAAGGGTAAAAGTACATTGAGCATAGGCGGCGGTGCGAATGTCTACGATGGCAGTCATTTCGGTAAAGTAATCTGGGCTAAGATTGCCGGCGATGCAAACTACAACCATGAATGGTACAGGGGCACGGGACTGAAAAAAGACTATAACCTCTACACCAGGTACAGCTATCAGTTATCCGAAAAGCTAAATGCATCTGCCGATCTTCAGTATCGCTATATCGATTATGAAATTAAGGGAATTGATGATGACCTCAGAAACCTTACGCAAAATCACGAATTCAATTTCTTCAATCCGAAATTCGGCTTGTTCTATACAACCGGAATTAACCATGAAGCCTATCTGAGCTATGGCCGGGCAAACCGGGAACCTAACCGCGACAATTTTGTCGATGCTGATCCGGCAGGAAAACAACCGACCTACGAAACTTTAGATGATCTGGAACTGGGTTATACTTACAAAGCATCTAATTTGGTAGTAGGAACCAACCTTTATTATATGCACTATAAAAATCAACTGATTTTAACCGGTCAGATCAACGATGTAGGCTCCGCCATCATGACCAATGTCGGCAGAAGCTACCGGGCTGGAATTGAACTGATGGCAGGCATCAAATTTCTCAGGAATTTTAACTGGAATGTGAATTCGACATTTAGCCGTAACCGGATCAGCGATTTTACCGAATATGTTGAGGATTGGGATAACGGCGGACTTAAGGCCAATGTGATTGGAAAAACTGATCTGGCTTTTGCACCAAAACTTATTGCCAACAGCGTTTTGTCGTTTAAGCCTGCCGATCAGTTTGAAATCAGTTTCCTATCAAATTATGTCGGGAAGCAATACATTGACAATACGGCAAACAACGACAGGAAGCTGGAAGAATACCTGGTCAATAACCTTAAACTTGATTACCTGTTAAAACAAAAAATATTCAATGAGGTAAAAGTCAACTTACTGATCAATAATATATTTAATGAAAAATACGAAGGAAATGCATGGGTATATTCCTATATGTACATGGGAAAACGCAACAAGATGGATGGCTATTTTCCCCAGGCAGGTACAAATTTTCTGATAAGTCTGAGCATCGGATTATAGCTCCGATTCCGTTTGTACTCCATTCAAACTTCTAATTTTAGAAGTTATAAAACCAAGCATGAAGGTTAAAGCATAAAGCGGATGACTTCTGTCAACACTTTATACTTTAACCCTTTAACTTTTTGAATATGGCTTATTCCTCTTCGCCTCCAAGAATGGAACGGATTCCTGATTCCGTAAGAATAAATTCTTTATCGTCCTTGATGCAGAATCCTTTTTTCTCATTTTTGTTAAGGCAGTCACTGGCATTGATTAATTTTTCGATACGTGCGGCTTTTAATGTTTTGGATATTATCGGGGTTGAAAATTTCTCCATACCCTGTGAGTTCAGGTATACTGCAGCAGCAAGAAATTTCTTTACCTGATTTTTATCGGCGTTTTTATCCTTCAGGAACTCCAACAACGGATCACCGGCCGGTTCTTCCTCAAGCAGTTCCACGGCAACTCTTGGCTTACGTCCCCGTTTGACTTTCTCCTTTTCCGGGGCAAGTGGAACTTCCGATACAGAAACATCTTCAGTTACAGTTTTTACAGATGATGGTTTAACTGTTTCTGATTTTACAAACATTTCAGGTTTGTTCAGTCCCGGAATTCGATTAAGTATTTGGTTCAATTGGGTCTCTACCCAATCCTTATCACCTTCGCAGGAGAAATGAAGGTTGTCAAACGAAAAATCAATTTTTGATTCAGACATTATTTCAAATTTTTCAAATATTATGAGCTATAAAATTACAATAATTTATAACAGCATAACATGACTATTTGTATATTTTGTATAAATATCTTTCATTTGTAATTATTATCCATTTCCTTTAGAATTTTGTCGATTTCTTCTTCCGTATTGTGAAGTTTTTCCTTGCACAAGGTGACCAGCTGCGATACTCTTTTAACTTTTTCGGAGAGCTCATCAACGTCTAATTCATTATTTTCGAGCTGCCTGAGTATTTCTTCAATTTCAGTGATTGCTTCTTTATAAGATCCGTTCTTTTTACTCATATCATATCAGTATTTAAATTGTTTTTAGTTTTTGTCCGGCAAAGTTTTTACCTCACTAATTATTTGTCCCTTGCAGAGCCTTGTTTTGATGATTGAATTTTCATTAATCATAGCCGTATCTTTTAATGCACGACCATTATAGGTAGTTATGGAATAACCTCTTGAAAGAATTTTGTATGGATCGGTAAGCAACGCTTTCTGCCGTGATAGCTCAAGCTGGTGTCGCTTATCGGCAATCAGGCTTCCAATCAGATTTTCTGATCTTTGCATTTTACGGTTAAGCACGTCATGGCTAGCAATTGTTAAATGCCGGATGGTACCGGAGAGAATCCTTGTAGTTTTTTGCAGCATTCCGGATTGCTGTTTAATGAAGTTATTGAATCCGGTCTTTGTGGTTGCTTCTTTTCTTTCCAATTGATTAACCTGGTTTTGAACCGCCTTCTTTACATAGGTATTGAATTTCCACATCGTTTGATTCAGCAGGTTATTCCCCTTCGAAATTCTCTCACGCGCTACAGGTGCTAACATCCTGCCAATTTGTTCAATGTCATTCTTCGATGAAATAATGAATTTGCTGATAATTCCGACAAATTGGTTTTTTAGTTCATCCAGTTGCGAATCGAACCGGGCGACTCCGCTGATCAGAAATTCTGCAACAGCTGTCGGGGTTTTAAGCCGCGTATGGGCAACGAGGTCAACAATTGAATCATCTTTTTCATGACCGATACCTGTGATTACAGGCAAGGGAAACTGGGTAATATAATAGGCGAGGTTATAATTATCGAAACAACTCAGGTCGGCCTGCGAACCTCCTCCGCGAATGATCACTACCGCATCGAAATGACTTTCATAAAGATAAATAAGTTCGAGGGCGCCAATGATGGATGATTCTGCCTGGTTTCCCTGCATGATCGCGGGGAAAAGTCTCAGATTGAATTTATAACCCGCGGCATTGCCGGTTAACTGGCTGATAAAATCCTGGTAACCCGCGGCAGTCGCAGATGAAATGATGGCGATATTCTGGGGGACAAGCGGTAATTCGAGCTCCTTATTCATATCAGCGACCCCTTCAGCCTGCAACCGGGCGATTATTTCTCGCCTGCGGCGAGCCATATCGCCAAGGGTATAGGTAGGATCAATATCCCGGATGTTCAGACTATAGCCATATAATTCATGAAATTCAACGGATACGCTCACCAGTATCTTAAGCCCTTCGCTTAGCGGCTTCCCGGTTGTTGACTCAAAATAGGGCTGCAACATCCTAAAAGTGTAAGACCAGATTGTAGCCCTGGCTTGGGCAATAATAGCGTCTCCATTCTCATCCTTCTCGATCAGCACAAGATAACAGTGTCCGCTCCTGTTGGTTTTCAGTTCGGAAATCTCAGCAATAACCCAGGTAGGAGATGTGAATGCCTCACAAACAGCTTTTTTCACCAGTCCGTTTAATTCCGATAATTTAAGTCGCTCATTCATCATGTCCAAAGGTAAACATTGGTATTCATTTCGTAGTTTTACAGTCAAATATTTTAATGATTCACATATAATTTTTTTGTGCAGTTAGTTGGACATTCGATTTTGTGAACGGGAGTATGAAAAAGGTTGATATGATTAAGTACAAGATAAGTTTGAAAAGGTTTTTGCTGATCGCATGGCCATTTTTTATTGCAATCCTGGTGTTTCTGATCATCAGAATTGGTGTTAATAAAGCCGGGTCGGTCGAGTCGTATTATTCAGCCGGACTTTATCCATTTATTGCCAGGATATTCTCCGGCCTTAGCAATCTCCTCCCCTTTTCACTGTGGGACATGTTTTGGATAACTTCCATCTTACTATTTATTGGCAGTTTAGCATTTCATATTTTAAGAAAAGTCAAATTTGGAGTTTATGTGTTACGCGTGCTTCAAATCCTTGCTCTGGTTTATGCTTTTTTCTATTTGGTATGGGGCTTTAACTATTTCAGACCGAAAATCGAAACACGACTCGGCTGGACAAAACCGCTGGCAAATGATTCTGTATTCCGTTCAGTTCTTGAATCAATCATCACAAATACTAATTTAAGTTACACCTCATTATCACCTTCCGATTACCCGGCCATTGACAGCCTGATCGAAGAATCCTACCTTAAAAACAGCAAAGAATTAAGAATTGGTTATCCAAATGGTACGCGACGACCCAAGACAATGCTTTTCAGTTCATTTTTCGCAAAATCGGGTGTAAGCGGCTACTTCGGACCGTTTTTCAATGAGATTCATTTGAATTATTATCTCCTGCCCATGGAATATCCCTATGTTCTGGCACACGAGAAAGCACATCAGTTTGGAATCACAAGCGAAGCTGAAGCTAATCTTGCGGCATTTGTTATTTGTACCACTTCTGATGATCGGCGACTGCAATATTCCGGATATGTGAACCTGTTGCTATACTTTCTTTCGGACGCTTCCCAATTCAAAAATGTTAACGAATACATTAAAAAAATTGATAAAAACGTAATTCTTGATTTGCGTTTCCAGCGTAGTCACTGGCAGGGGCTTCAGAATAAGACCCTCGACAAGGTGCAGACGGCAGCAAACAATGCTTACCTCAAAACGAATCATATCGAAGAAGGAGTGAAGAACTATAACCAGGTTGTAGGGCTTGTGATCAGTTGGTACAAAAACCGGAAATGAAAATTATGAATTACGAATTATGAATCAATGTCGTTTATAATAACTCCGCTGGAGTTACCAGTAAATAACCTCCGGTTTTAACCGGAGGAAGAGAATGAAAAACGAAATTAACTCTGTAAGAGTTGCCCCATACAATTCTGTTTCATGTGTTTTTGGGAAACTCCTCCGGAGTTCTGCTTATTTGCTTTGTGCCATTCCCCCAGATAAATCTGTGGGTTATTTACGGGAAACTCCTCCGGAGGCAAAATGAACATCTTTAAACGCCCTATTATTTCCTTAAATACTCTTCAGGGTTTTGACTAAAATCTTCGGGGTCTTTCAACTTCCCTTTTGCCCGGTCGAATGCTTTAAACTCGTCGGCCTGAATGCGATCAACAACTTCCGGATTTAACAAAACGCCCGCTTTGTAATTCAATTCAAACTTTACAATTTCTTTGTTGTCATAAAATTTCCAGTTGCCATCAGGATTGTCGTTGTGATATTGACCTTTAATTTCGGTTTGTCCCGATTCGTAATAGATCAGGTTCAGGCCCTCACGTTTCCCCTGGCGGTACATGGTTTCACTCTTTTTTTTCCCGGAAGGATAAAAGCTTCGGCTAACCCCGTTAAGCATTCCATCGGTCCAGGTCGATTCGGTTGCCGGTGCCCCATTCTCAAAACAGGTTATTGAACGGCCATTTTTCTTTCCGCCGGAAAAACTTTCCTGGCCCACCAACCGGAGATTGTTGTAATAATTCCAGGTACTGTCTTTCAATGTACCTTCATAATTCCCCTTCGCATAGCGAATTCCGCTGATATCAAAAAGTTCGGCCGAAACTTTTCCGGTAACAGGATAATGAAACAATTGAGCTTTGATTTTTCCATTCTCATGAAAACGTTTCCATTCACCAACTGGTTTATCGTCAGAAAAAAAGCCTTCGTAACGCGTGGTTCCATTGGGATATTGTCCCATCCATTTACCCTGTTTATGTCCGTTTGCGGCCGTCTGATTGATTGTCTCCTGGGCACAAAGGAAGGAGACAGGTATAAGGAGGGTCAAAAAAAGAAATATCAGTTTTTTCATCGGGATACGGTTTCTACAAAAATAACCAATTCAATGTCGGAATGTGCCTCTTCTTATTTTACTTAATAACCCCGTGTTGCGTGCCTAAGTCCGCTTAACCCGGGGGTATTGATATTGAATCCTTTCACGGAAAGACTTCAAACACATTCAATTTGATAATTATTCAAATTAATACATTAGCAAATTGGCAAATTGTCGAATATCCACTCGCCCATTTGCCCAATCGCCTCTTCGCCCTCTCCCTGTCTTAGTCTCTTCTTCAGTTTATCCCCCAAAATCGTCAAATGCAACATTTTCGTCGGGAACACCCAAATCATACAGCATTTTTGATACCGCAGTATTCATCATTGGTGGACCGCACATGTAATAATTAATTTCTTCCGGTTCTTCGTGCATACGAAGGTAATTGTCATAAATCACCTGGTGAATGAATCCTTTCATTCCTTCCCAGTTATCTTCCGGTTTTGGATCAGAAAGAGCAAGATTGAACGTGAAATTTGGGAATTCTTTTTCGATGGCGCGGAATTCGTCATAATAAAACACTTCGCTCCATGAACGTGCTCCGTACCAGAAAGTCACTTTCTTTGTCCTGTCTTTCAGGGTATGGAAGATATGGAAAAGGTGTGACCGCATAGGGGCCATTCCTGCTCCACCACCGACAAACATCATTTCATTGTTGTTATCTTTCAGGAAGAATTCACCGTAAGGTCCTGATATTGTAATCTTGTCTCCTGGTTTAAGTGAGAAGATATATGAGGAACAAATACCGGGATTAACATTCATAAACCCGCCGGCCACACGATCGAAGGGAGGAGTTGCGATACGAATATTAAGCATCACGATATTTCCTTCAGCAGGATGATTTGCCATGGAATAAGCCCGGAAAGTAGGTTCCGGATTTTTCATTTTAAGATCAAACATCTTATTTTTCTCCCATTCCGGCCGGAATTTTTCACCAATGTTGAAATCCTTGAAATCGACCTCACATACAGGAACATCAATCTGGATGTACCCTCCCGACTTAAACTCAAGGTTTTCTCCTTCGGGAAGTCTTACTATAAACTCCTTGATATAGGTGGCGACATTCTCATTTGAGGTCACTGTACATTCCCATTTCTTGATTCCAAGTATTTCGGGATGCACATGCATCATGATATTATCCTTCACTTTTATCTGGCAGGCCAGCCTCCAGTTTTGGGATTGTTCTTTACGGGTGAAGAAGTCAGTCTCAGTGGGGAGGATTGATCCGGCTCCCGAATTCACCTGACAGCGGCACATTCCGCAGGTTCCCCCTCCTCCGCATGCTGATGGAAGGAAGATTTTGTTGTTACCCAATGTTGAGAGTAATGTGCTGCCGGGATCAACTTCGATGGCAAGTTTACCGTCATTGATATCAATGACAACTGTACCCTCGGGAGTAAGCTTTTTCTTTACATAAAGCAGGATTCCTACCAATATAAGAGTGGTCAACAGAAAGACCACAACTCCGGCAATCAATACTACACTTGTTGCTGCTAATATTATCATTATTCAATAAAATTTACAATTCGTAAAAGGCTACAGTTTAAGACCCATAAAGCCCATAAAAGCCAACCCCATTAGCCCGGTAATAATAAAAGAAATGCCAAGGCCACGCAATGGCGGAGGCACATTTGAATATTTTATTTTTTCCCTGATGGCTGCAATTGAAATTATGGCTAAAAACCATCCTGTTCCGGAACCTACTCCATATACTGTAGCTTCGCCAATATTAATAAACTCCTTTTGCTGCATAAAAAGCGACCCTCCCAATATGGCACAATTTACAGCAATCAATGGAAGAAAGATACCAAGGCTTGTATATAATGACGGGGCAAATTTCTCAACAATCATCTCTACCAATTGAACCATTGATGCAATAACAGCGATAAACATGATGAAACTCAGAAAACTTAGGTCAATGTCGGCATACCCTTCACCCAGCCACTTTAAAGACCCCTCTTTGAGTAAATAATTTTCCAGCAGATAATTCACAGGGACCGTGATGGTTTGAACAAAAATAACCGCAATGCCAAGGCCGGTGGCAGTTTTAACTGTTTTTGAAACGGCGAGATAGGAACACATTCCAAGAAAATAGGCGAATACCATATTATCCAGAAAGACCGACCTGATAAAAATATTCAGATAATTCTCCATTTAGTGATAGTTTACTTTAAGTAATTAATCCTCAATTAATTCTGGCTTTCTACTACGCTGAACCCAGATAATTACCCCCACAACGATTAATGCCATGGGAGGAAGAATCATCATCCCATTATTCGAGTACCAGCCGCCATTGGCAATGTACCAGCTATCGGGGATGAGTTTATAACCCCAGAGTGACCCCGAACCAAACAATTCGCGGAAAAAACCAATGATAACCAAAATTAATCCATATCCGGCACCATTACCTATTCCATCGAGGAATGAAGGCCACGGTCTGTTACCAAGTGCAAATGCTTCGAGTCTTCCCATCAGGATGCAATTTGTAATGATCAATCCCACAAATACAGAAAGTTGCTTGCTGACATCATATACAAAGGCTTTAAGTACCTGGTCTACAAGAATAACCAGTGCTGCCACCACTACAAGCTGAACAATTATCCTGATGCGGTTGGGAATTGTGTTTCTGATCAACGAAACGATCATATTCGCAAACGCTGTTACTATGATGACAGAGAGTGCCATTACAACGGCTGGTTTAAGCTGGGCAGTAACAGCCAGTGCAGAGCAAATACCCAATACCAAAACCGTTATTGGATTTTTAATATTCAGCGGGTCACTCAGTAATTTTATGTTTTTCTTCGAAAAGATTTTTTCTTTTTCGCTCATGATTTACTGTTTTAATGATTTAAAGAATTCCTGGTACGATGCCAAATCATCATATAGCATTTTTTCAAGCCCCTTACTGGTAATTGTTCCACCTGAAATTCCGTCAACACTATGTTCCGGAACAGCCTTTTCGCCGGCTTTAGCAACGGTAATGGAAGTAAATCTTCCCGAGTCGTCGAAAATAGTTTTTCCAACAAACGGTTTTTGAAAATTTTCGGTATTGATTTCAGCCCCCAACCCCGGGGTTTCACCCTGGTGGTCGAAATTCGCACCGATAATGGTTTTCATATCGGATGAAAGTGCGATATATCCCCAGATAGGTCCCCAAAGGCCTGTCCCTCTTAAAGGTATGATATAAACTCTTCCCTTTCCCTCCAATTCAGCAATATAAACAGGAAGTTTTCGTTGATCAACGGGCTTTGAATGTTCAACTTTCAGGTCGATAGTAAAAGCATCACCATCGACTTTCTCTCCCTTACTGTTTACGATGAACATTTCCTTTATTGTATTTGAAAACAAATCACTGGCCTGTTTAACATCGGCTACAATATTGACAGATTTCAGGATGTTTTGCTTTTTCTCAATCAGGACATTGGCGTCCTGGTAAGGTTTAAGCTGCGTTGCCGCGATAGCCAGCATAATTGCAACTACGACAACCATTACAGTGGCGTAAATAATCGTATATTGATTTTTATTTGTATCCATTGTTCGATTTTTATGCTTTAACAATTGCCCGTTTGAGCCTTCGTTTGATATGACCCTGAACAACATAGTAATCAATCAGGGGTGCAAACATATTCATAATCAGAATAGCAAGCATTATTCCTTCGGGATAGGCCGGATTAACTACCCGAATAAGAATCGCGGACAGTCCGATCATAAATCCGTAAATCCATTTCCCCCGATTGGTCTGTGCTCCCGATACGGGGTCAGTCGCCATAAATACTGCACCAAAAAGAAAACCTCCCATGATCAGGTGTTGCCATGCAGGAATAGCCATGTATGAATTAACTGCGAACGTATTCATGATTGTTCCCATGAATAAACCTCCCAAAACAGCAGACAACATTATTTTCCAGCTTCCAATTTTGGTCCAGATCAAAATTACAGCCCCGATTAAAATGGCCACTTTTGATGTTTCGCCTATAGATCCGGGGATGAAACCCATGAACATATCCATTAGGGAATAAGAAATTCCATGATCAGAGGCTACTTCAGCCAGGGGTTTTATTGCCGCAGAAGCGGCCTGTGAAAGAGGCGTTGCACCTGAAAAACCGTCAACAACAGCATTATCCCCGACAGAAACCCAGACCGAATCGCCGGACATTTGTGACGGATAAGCAAAGAACAGGAAAGCTCTTGCAACCAATGCCGGGTTCCAGATATTCATTCCGGTACCTCCGAAAACCTCCTTTGCAAAAACAACTGAAAATGCTACCGAAACAGCGATCATCCAAAGTGGAGTAGTGACCGGCATAACCAATGGGATTAACATCCCGGTAACGAGATATCCTTCATTCACTTCGTGTCCACGCATCTGAGCCGCTGCTATTTCAATTCCTAAACCAACTACATACGAAACGATGATGATCGGCAGGACCTTCAAAAATCCGAATAAAAAGACCGGCCAGAAGTCTATTGCCTGGCCTGTGGCAATAAAATGTTGATAGCCTACATTATACATCCCAAACAACAACGCAGGAAGCATTGCCACAATCACCACGGTCATGGTACGCTTCAGATCCACATAATCGCGGATATGAGATCCCCTCTTTTTGGTTGTATGGTTTGGAACAAACAGGAAAGTTTCGATGGCACCAAACCCGGCCTTGAACATATGGAATTTTCCTCCTTTTTCGAGCGAGGGCTTTTGTTTATCAAACCAATTTCTTAATGCTTTCATTAATTGAGTTTTAATTTCAATAAAAGGGATAATACTAACTCAACTCCTTGATCATTGAGTTAATCCCTTTACGAAGAACCGATTGAACCATTATTTTTGAAGTGCAAACATATTCACAAAGGGCAAGGTCCTCTTCGATTACCTCATAAATGCCAAGCTGTTCCATTGCATCGATATCGTTTGCAAGAATTGACTTCAACAAGTAAACGGGCAGAATGTCCATGGGAACCACTTTGTCATATTCATCCGAAAGAACAAATGCGCGCTCCTCACCATGAGTATTTGAATCAAGGATATATTTTTTCCTTTTTGATCCCAACCAGGAAAAAAATGTCCACGAAGGGCTGTATTTTCCGAAACCGGGCAATGCCCAACCAAACATCTCGTAGTAATTACCTTCAGGGATAACAGAAATCATGTTATCTGCGTATCCAAGGTATCCATCCTTTCCAACAGCGGTGCCTGTAAGAACATTCCCGCTGATTATCCTGACATTTTCTTTGGCAAGTTTTCCCTTTAAAAGCCCGGTTAATGAACCACCAAGCCAAAACCGGTAATATTTTGGTTCGTTGACTTCAGAGCCTGTAAGTGCGATAATTCGCGATGGATCGTATTTACCTGTTAAAAATAACCGGCCGATCATGATTACATCCTGAGGCTTTACGGTCCACAAAACCTCCCCTTTATTAATAGGCGCCACAGCATGAATCTGAATACCTACATTACCCGCAGGATGTGGTCCATCGAAATAGTTGATTTCAACTCCCTGAGTTGCAGAAAATAGTTTATTCTCCTTTTTCGATGACAACCCCAGGTGTACTTTTCCTGAAGTCAGTTTTGCCAGTGCATTAATACCAGCCTGCCAGGCATTCCCCTCCTCCTGATAGATGAATTCATAGTCAGGTGCAAGCGGAGCACTGTCGAAACATGAAATAAAAATTGATTTCGGTTGATCTGCCGGACGGGCCACTAAACCAAAGGGACGCGATACGATTAATGGCCATATCCCCGATTTTAATAACTCTTCCCTGATTGCCTCACTGCTGAGATTTTGCGGATTAGTTACCGGAAATTCTTCTGAAAGGTTTTCATGATCTGCCTTCACGACCACTTCCAATATCCGTCGGCGTTCACCCCTGTTTATTGCACTCACTTCACCACTGACCGGAGACACATACTGCACTTCGGTTTGGTATTTATCATAAAACAAAGAGGTTCCGGCTTTAACCTTATCCCCTACCTTGACAACAAGTTTAGGAACAAGTCCGTGAAAATCGGCAGGCTTGATGGCAAAGGTCTCAGGCTTGACGATATTTTCCAGATTATTAGCGGGTTCGCCCTTAATCTGAATATCTAAACCTTTCTTTAGCTTGATAACTTTTGACATTATAACTTAAGGTATTAATTTTGACGTCAAAAATAGGTATTCGCACCTTTATTCCCAATTATAATGATCATTTTTATTTAAACATTAAAAAACAAATAATCAGAGACATATGGGAATCTGTACTAAATTTAACAAAAAATTAACCGTGGAATTATAGTTCTTTTTAAAATTAATCATTTACTTATGTACACCAAAAGAAATTTTTTCCATCAGGGATTGAGTTATTTCTTAACAGCAATTCTTTTCAATCTGTTGTTGTTTCCGGTCATGGGTTCCGACAAGCAGGAATCCAAGCCGATGATTAACGGAATTTATCGGGAAAATATTCACACTGTTCAATTCTTCCGTGCGGGATGGGACTTTTCGCAGCCGGTTATAGAATTAGGATCAGACCAGCGGCTCCTGTTTAAATTTGATGAAGTGGCAGATGGTGTTACGAATTTCAATTATACCATCATGCATTGCGATGCGGACTGGTTTCCATCCCGTCTGGTACAATCGGAATACATGGAAGGATTTATCGACAACCCGGTAACTGATTATGCAGCTTCTATCAATACAACCTTGCAATTTACCAATTACCAGCTATCACTGCCCAATGAACAAGTTCGTTTTCTTCTGTCGGGCAATTTCCTGCTATCGGTATTTGATGACAGCGACAGGCATTCTCCCGTGATCACCAGACGGTTCCATATTGTTGAGCCACTTACTGCAATTAGCGGAATTGTTAAAAAGTCAACCTTCGAAGGCTTCAGGGGACATGACCAGGAGATTGATTTTGAAGTTGATTACTCGAGGATTCGGATTCAGGATCCTCGCACAGAGGTAAAAATAGTGGTCATGCAGAATTCAAGAACTGATAATTGCCTAAAAAATCTATCACCTCTCTTTGTCAGGGATAATCAGTTAAGCTACGATCTCAGTGGAGGGAATGTATTTCCGGGTGGAAATGAATTCCGTAATTTTGATACTAAAGATCTACGCATAAACGGATGGGGTGTCGCGAACATCGATTTTGTCAATCCACTCTACCACATCACACTGCAAAAAGATCAGGTCCGGGGGGAGCATGGTTACAGTCAGGAGGGCGATATTAACGGACGGCTCCTGGTTAAAAACGACCGGGTGACCGATGCTGATCTTGAGTCAGACTATATGCTTGTTCGTTTTTCGATCGAAATGCCTGCGCCCATATCTGGCGGCGAAATTTATGTTTTCGGTGCTTTATCCGACTGGAAATGCAATCCGTCAAACAAAATGAAATGGAATCCTGAACTGAAATTTTACGAAGCGACGCTTATGCTAAAACAAGGATTCTATGATTACCAGTACGTTTACTCCGAAAAGGGCAGTCTCCTTATTGACAGTACGCGGCTGGAAGGGAGTTATGTGGAAACAGAAAACGATTACCAGATTTTTGTATATCATCGGGGATTCGCGTCCCGATACGATAAATTGATAGGCTTCCATACAATTAATTCGGTAAAGAGATAATTTTTCACTATTCAATGCAAATATAAACAGTCAAGCCGCTGTAATTGGATATATTACAACAGCTTGACAATATTTAAATACCCGTGGTTCGAGGAAACTATTTCACTTCTTCAAAAATAAACACCAATGAAAATCAGCTAATTATAATCGTATGGTACAAATAAGATACAGATTAAACTAATTTATTCTGAGAATCTATATCCCGGTAGTTGAGTGTAAAGATACAGTTTTAGTCTGCGTTGCTCGCTTATACAATTATATAATAAAATGTTAGTCCTGGTGAGTGGGGTAAGTTTTTGCAATTGTTTCGTAAGATTGCGAAGATTGTTATCATATCATCTCA
>JBBRGI010000018.1:0-23397 GCA_038240855.1 Bacteroidales bacterium
ACCAGGTCGGAATCCGAAAATGAAGTTTGCCCCAGGATTGAAGAAATGTCGGACATGTTATAATTTCTATCAAAATTACGATTCTTTTTAGATAAAAATGCTCAGGAAAATCGTAAGTTTGTACAAAGCAGTTGAAAATGAAGAATGCCCTTTATTACAAGTCGCTTGAAAACGGCATCGTGAAATGTACACTTTGTCCTCATTATTGCCTGATCGGAGATAATGAACATGGTATTTGTAACGTCAGGGTTAACAAAGAAGGAATTCTTTACTACGAGTTTTTTGAAAAAGTGACTGCAGTTTCCATGGATCCTATTGAAAAGAAACCGCTTTATCATTTTTATCCGGGCTCAAAGATCCTTTCAATCGGTTCACTGGGCTGTAATATGAAATGTTTTTTTTGCCAAAATTACCGGATCTCCCAGATAAAACCGCTAAATACTCCCGAAACAAAATCCTTAAGTATTAATTCCCTCATCAGACTTGCTCTTCAACATTCCGAAAATATCGGAATAGCATTTACCTATAATGAGCCGGCCACTTTTTATGAATATATGATAGAAGTGGCGAAACTCGCCAAACCGGCAGGTCTGAAAACCGTAATGGTTACCAATGGCTATATCAACCGCGAACCTCTCGAAGCGATACTTCCTTATATTGATGCTTTTAATGTTGATTTGAAAGCTTTCTCAGATAATTTTTACAAAACAATTACACATGCAAGACTAACACCGGTAAAAAAAACAATCAGCCGAATTGCACTGGCGCAAAAACACATGGAGATTACCAATCTGGTTATCCCGGGAATGAATGATAATTATGAAGAATTTGAAGAAATGGTTCATTGGATAGCTGAGGAAACCGGTGACCGGACTGTCTTTCACATCTCGCGATACTTCCCTAATTACCAGATGAACATCGAATGTACACCTGTAAATATCCTGCTCGATCTGTATGAAATTGCGAGGAAACACCTTAAGTATGTTTATCTTGGTAATATGTTCGCTTCATCCAAAGAAACCACCTATTGCGACAAATGCAACAACCCGCTGATTGTGAGAGATCCGGACAAAATATTAATTCCGGGGTTAACTAAAAATGGGAACTGTACCAACTGCGGCAACCATGTTTTAGACTACATATAGCGTAGCGATCAGCCCGGTTTCTATTATTCACCCTTATAGTCAATTTAGCAAATTGGCAAATTATCTCATTTACTCCCATTCGCCTGACTCCCCCAATCCCCTCATCGCCTTTTCGCCCACTCGCCCATTCGCACTGACTCGCCCCCTCGCCCCCTCGCTAATTCGCCCGTTCGCCTTTTCTCAGGTCCTGGGAATTTTGATTCGATAACTGGTTGTTACGTTTCCTTTTGAGATATCTGCCAGCTTACCTTTGAGTAACCTCTTTTTAAGCGGAGAACAATAGTCCACGAACATAATTCCGTCAAGATGATCATACTCATGCTGAAGAACACGCGCCGTAAATCCTGTATAAACCTCATCGTACTCCTGCCAGTTTTGATCGAAATACTTTATCCTGATCGTATTAAAACGGAGTACATCTTCGCGCAATCCCGGTATACTCAGGCAACCTTCATCCATAAGAATTTTATCCCCGCTTTTTTCAATGATATGAGGATTGATGAACGTTTTTTTGAAATCGATCAACAGGGGTTCATCCTCTCCAAGTGGTGACAGGTCGACAACAAATATCCGGTCAGTAATACCTATCTGCGGAGCAGCCAATCCTACACCTTCCGCATTATGCATGGTCTCGAACATGTCATCAACAAATTTCTCCAGCCCTTCATATGTTTTATCAATATCGGTGGTTTTCTTTCGAAGTACGGGATCGCCGTACACTGTTATGGGATAAATCATTCTTTTTACTTTAAAAATTTCTGTCCTTCAAGATAGGATTGTAAAATTATTGTAGCGCTAACTCCATCGACTGTAGCCTTGTTTTGCCGGTCCTTCTTTTTTACACCTGCATCGATCATTGTTTGAAATGCCATTTTCGAGGTAAATCGTTCATCCATCAACTCAACTGGCATCTGCTTGTAAAGCTGCGTGAATTTCTTTAAAAAAGGGTTAATATACCGAATTGCTTCAGAAGGTTCATTATTTAACTGACGCGGATAACCTACTAACACCAGATCAACTTCCTCACGTGCAAAATAGTCAGACAAATATTCCCATATCTCTGTTGAAGAAACTGTTGTCAATCTTGTCGCTATTATTCTTAAAGGATCTGTAACTGCTAATCCTACGCGCTTTTTTCCGTAATCGATGGATAAAACTCTTCCCATCCTATATTATATTAATAATTTGCAAAGTTATTGATTTTATTTATACTCTTTTCTGAAAATAAAGTCAAATCCGGAATTAGGACTTTGGTTAGTTGCGGTAAGTGATAAAAATTTAAACAACTGATACTCGATGGTTATTTTCTGAGGCACGATAATTTTTGTTTTCTTGTCGAGCGCAAATGTATATTGATAACTGACGAACAAATTTTTACTGATATACTTCCCAATGGTCACACTTCCCGTATTCCAGTTATCTTCGCCGGCGATTTCAACAACATCCAGGTTCAGTGAGGATTGAAGTGCATCCTTGAGTATTTCGGACATCTGGCCTAAAGCAAGGCTCTTCGCCATTCCCGATGTGCTGGTACTGATTGACGACCGTTGTCCATCGGTAAGCTGTTCCATCGAGCTTCCGAAAACCAGGTATGAAAGTGCATCCTGTTCTTCGAGTTGGGTCCCATCCAATTCAAACGAGACGTCCGGGTTTTTTAGCCTGCCCTTAATGGCCAGTTCAAGATTACGAAGCTGCCGTTCAACGTCCCGGAAAGAGTAAACCACAATAAAATCGAGTATTGGATTGATCTCCTCATCGCCTGTTAAAGTGATCTTCCCACTTTTAAAATCAAACCGTTTACCATAAATTTTATAGAACCCCCGTTTAACGTCCATGTCGCCGTAAAGAATCATTTTAGGGCCTTCTTTTAATGCCTGGAGATTACCTTTCACTTCAAATCCCATATCTTTACCGCGTATCCACATATTGCCCGGAACAATTATATTTAACTTCCCTCTCAAATCCCTGAATAATTTAACATTGGGATTTATCTCCACCGCAGTGGTGTCGCCGGGAGTAAAGTTTACCGTATCAGATTTTCCATCCAAAGCTTCGATCAACATCGGCGGCTCAGAAACATCGGATGCTTTTGTAAAATCATAGATAAATGCATCAGCATTGGCCTCCGAACGGATTATCTCCAGTTCGCCATTAAAAACCGGATTATCATCCTTTTTTATCAGCGTCATATCTGTATTGATAGTGGCTTGCATTCGCTCCGAATCGATCACTTTAAACTCCTTTCCGTTAATTTTCAACGAAAATGCCGCCGGCGAATAGAGATCATGCTGATTAAATTTAGAGTAACCGGTCACATTGAGAGATCCTGCTCCTGCTTCGGCGACAAATTCGGTAAAAAACAGTGAATCGTTCTCAATACCTGTGATCATCCGGATACGATCGTAAAACAGTCCGTATTCAGGCATATGAAATTTCCCATCTTTCCAGTTAAGATAACCGTTGATATTTACATTATCCAGCGAACCTTGCACCTTTAGATCAGAATTCACAATTCCCTGTATATCCAAACCTTCAGATGGTATAAAGGGTGTCGCAAGCGACAGATCAAAACGGTTCATCTTAAGCTGAACGCTCATGGGATCAGACTTTGACGGCATTCTAACCGAATCTTCAAACGAAAGGTGGTAGCGACCCGAAACACTACCTTCCAACCTCACTGTATCACCGTTAGTCACATTTGCATCAAGGGAAATACTATCGGCCTGATAAAGCAGCGCAGCCTGAAACTGGTCAATTTTTCTTTCTTTCGCTACAAAATTATCCATGGTCAGTTCGCCCTTAATAATCGGGGCAGAAGAAGTTCCAGTCACTTTTAATGTGCCATCAAGATTACCCGAAACAGGAAAGTTACCTCCAAGGAGATTATTAATATTTTTCATATCCAGGTTATGGACAATAACATCCAGGTCCTCTTTGCCTTTCATAGCAAAGACTCCTTCAGCCTTAAGATATTTATCGTTACTTGCTGTAATAAGCAGATTTTTAATATCGAAGGCTTTATCCGCATAAATTATCCTGGTTGAATCACTGCCCCCTTTCCACGTTTCAGCGTTTGAACGGATCAACAAATGCCACAACCCGATTTCAATATCTTTCTGCATGTTAACATCCACTCCCAATTCACCACTGACTGTATCGGAGAGTGTAAAGGTTAGTTCATTCTCAAAAATTTTATTGGAGAAAGTTGTGGAAAGCGTAGTTTCTTTTACCCTGTATTGATTATAATTGATGCTGTCGCCGGTCAGGAAGAGTGTACCCCTGTAATTTTTCTTTTCAGCCACTGCATTAATGTCGGCTGTTATTTTTTCGACCGTTATGGTATCGTACGCCAAATTCCGGAGATCAAGGTGTCCTTTCACACTCACAGAATCACGCCTCATTGCAGCCACGTAGTTTTTTAAAGGTCCCGGATTAAAATTATCTGTAAGTTGATGCAATACTGCTGTTAATCCGGTCTTTGCATCACCTTTCGGAAACCGTGATTTCAGGTCAAAACTTGTGGCCCCAACTTTAATGGGCTGATAAATAAGACTATCGAGTACAAATTTAGCATCGAACCTGACCGAATCATCTGTCTGCAACGATGCTTCCCCTTTTATTGCCCCTAACAGCTCATTATTGAGGCTCACACTATCGGTGTTAAGTTTGATTTTGGAAGACAGTTTTTCTCCAAGAGCAACATTAAAATCGGTATTAAAATTCTTTAAAACCAAACTGTCCAATCGGATATCTCCGGCTGTCAGAGAAGCGTTAGTCCTGAAATTTGTGTCTTTCGATAACACCAGGTCACCTTTCAGATCATTTACAACCATTGAATCTAATCCAATCTGCAAAATGTCGGTCACAGTGCTTATGGTGTAACTTCGGGTTGATCCCAATACTTCTGCCGAAATTTTTCCGTCCAGGGTATATTGTCCGAATCCCATCAGCTTGAGCAAATCTTCAAAATCCCTCGTTTCAAAGTTGAGCCGGATCTGGTTATCGCGCTTAGGATTTCCTTTCCCATGGGCCGAAACTACGAAATACGGCGAGACAAGCACAAATTCGGAGAGGTTGTAGTTTCCGTTATTATAAGAGAAACTTGTATGAAATTCATCGATCGGCCGGCTCCTGATTGTTGATCCCAAAGATGCAATGTTTGCCCTGAGATATCCCTTCATCGGATTCATCCCTTCTCCTTCCGCCCTTATTTTCAGATTAATCGCGGAATATAACTTCTTCGGAAGGTACAGTTTTGCCAGGTTGATATTTCGACCTGAACCGGTTAACGAATATCGAAACCTCTCAAGATAATCCAAAATGGTAAAGTCGGCTGTTACACCACCAAACCAGGCCACGGTTGCCACTTTACCCCTGATATTAATGGAATCTTTTTCAGCCTCGAAAATGAGATCCGTGAGTTTTTTATCCTGCCAGGTCATTTCCGTAAAGTTACCGGAGGCAGTCACCGAACTATTTTGCGGATCGTAACCTCTCCCTCTTGCACTAATTTCACCTGTAATTTTTGTAGCAAACCGGGGATCACCTGTCCAGGATGATCCGTCTATATTGGAAATATTCAAATTAATATCATAATCCGGAATTGTATCCAGACCTCTTACCCATCCGTTAATCCGGCCATTCTGCAATTTCTCCTTTATAAGAACTGTAAAATCAACCTTTTCAATTCCACCTTTTGCCGTAAGTATGACAGAAGGGTTTCCCTTAAGGCTAAATTGAGGATTAAATTTCCGGATATCATCAAAGACAAGGGTATCGATATTGAGTGAAGCTGTAGTCAGTGAAGGTTGCCGCGGATAATATTTCCCATCCGAGATTATAGTTGTATGGGGTAACTTTAACCTGAAATGATCCCATTGGTAACTGGCAGAATCACTTACAAAATCAAATGTAAACTCATTAATCTCCATATCCGGGGAATACGCTTTGAGGGCCATCTTTTCCATATTCAGCTCCATGACATCTTCTTTCATAAGAAACTTCAATGCCATATCAGTTTCGATGCTTTTGGGAATTAGGGATGCTGTATCGAGCGGAAAAATTTGTGCCCTGAACCGGTTTAGCTCCACCCCCTTTATAATAATATCCATATTGAACTTACTTTTCGGCGCCTTAACGGCTAATGTATCGGCGGGCTTATAAAGTTTTTGAATGTTCCAGAGTGAATCGGGTTCCTGGATCACATCCATCATGAGATCATTGATTTTTACTGACTTAATCACAATCTCATTATTGATCAGACGGAGCAGGTTATAACTAAACTCAACCTCCCCGATGCTGATAACGACTTTGTCCTCCTGTTTTAAGGTCAGATCATGAATTTTAAGTCCCCCGAGCGGATTACCAGAGAGTTCGCCGATAGATGTTGTGGCATTCAATAACTTATTCGCCTGCGAAACAACCTGACGGAGAATGAAACCGTTCATGGTACCTGCATAGATTAAAATAAAGGCCAACAGGATCAGTAAAATGAATCCTGCTAAAATACTCAAACCTATTTTTTTGCCTTTTTTCATTTAATAATTTAATGCGATACTGCGTGTTAACCTTTCAAAAAGCATGCCCGATTGAGACAAAAAATAAGCCTTTAAATTTCCCGTCAAAGATTGGTGTTGCAATGTCAAATCTTACAGGACCAATTGGCGTACTTACTCTCAGTCCGGTTCCTATATCATAAAGTAAATCAGTCAGATCAGGGATGCGGGAATCTTTCCAGACATTACCGGCATCCATAAAAAAGGCACCCGAAAAAATATTATAGATCGGAAAACGAAATTCTGTACTGGCTTCAAACATACTGTTTCCACCGATCAGAGCGCCAAATTCGTTAACGGGCGAAACTTTATTTCTTCCCCAGCCTCTTAATGAAAGTGCACCTCCCAGCATAAACCGGTCTTCAATAGGCGTAAACTCATCACCCATAATCGGTTTCATCCCTCCTACCCTGACTTTTGATGCCCATACCCATTCATTTGGCAACGAAAAATACTTTCGAAATTCCATTTCCAGTTTGACGTAGTGATACCTGGAGTTTAAACCTATGCCCATAAGGGTCAGGTAGTTGTTTACCCGTATTCCCGAGGAGGGATTAAATAAATCGGTAGTTGTATTACGCGTAAATCCGAGAGTAAATCCCGATTTATTATAGCGCAAACTATCTTGCTTACTGACATCCTGAACTCCTGTCTTAAAAGTAAATCGCGTTCTTTCGAACGAATACATCAGGTATGCCGTGGTATACCGGGAGAAATTGTACTGAAAAGTGGTTCCTCCTCCGAGCCGCTCTACCTTGTAACTCGTTTCATTCTCCTTGATATAGAATGGATTAATAATTAAATCGAGATTATCGGCAAGGAAGTCAGGTTGAATAAAGCGGAACTCGAGGCTCACAGGAAGCGTGTAGGATGTTTTACCTGAAAAAATAAACTTTCTTGCCCCTCCAAAAAACTGGCGTCTGGTGATCTGGGTCGATAGCCTCAAACGATCTTCTGAGCCATAACCAGCTCCAAATTCCAGCAACCACCTCGGTTTTTCCTTCAGATTTACCGTCATAGGAACTTTATCACCCTTAAGACTGTCGAGTAAAGTGCGGATTACCACAAACTGAAAAAGATCTGTGTCATAGAGTTTTTCCTGCGATTTCTCGATCAGACTTTTCGAATAGGGCTCACCTTCTTTGTATCTGAGCCGGTTCCGGATAAACGAAACAGGCACCAGGGAATCGCTTTTGATGAAAGTCGGTCCAAAATAGCTTTTCATGCCCGGATTGATCCTGAAATTAATATCAGCCTCTTTGTTACCGGGAAGTACAGTTACCTGGTTTTCGATTTGTGAAAACGGGTAACCCCCATCGGCATATTTTTTCTGAAGGAAGGCGTCATAAAGTTTTATATTTTCATCCTGAAACCGATCACCTTCCCTGGTGGGAATTTCTTTCTTTTTACCTTCGGTTGAAGGGAGGTTTTCGGCATCGCTTAAAATCTCAAAATCGATTTTATTTATTGTAACAGGCTCACCTTCAATAACTTTTACAACTATTTTTAAACTCTTTGATTCTTCATTCTGACGGAAGGTGTAGTCAATTTTTGGTGCAAGAAACCCGTTTCGCTGGTAATACTTGACCAGGCGCTGAATATCATCCTCAAACATAGTTGGTGAAAATCGCGGAGCCTTGACCCAGAATTTGAGTTTTCCGAGCAGTGTCTTATCCTTCGTATTCATCTGTTCCTTAATATCAGCATCCTTCAGGGTCTTGTTCCCTAACACTGACACTTTTTTAATCTTGTAATCCTTTTGACCGTATCCGTGAATTGCGGCAATTAATATGAAAACGAATAGTGATAGAATCCTTATTTTTATTTTCTTCAATAGCATAAAAGAAATACACTGATTTACATGGATAAAAATAACAATTTAAATTGATTATAAATCACGAAACCAGATTTAAAACATATTTTAGGTGATAATATCGTTCACCGAGCCAATAAACAGGCACATTTCGGGTCAGCCTGTAAAATTGAAAATCCGCAGGATTCCCTGATTTTAATACCATTTAAAAATCTTCAACCCTGCGAAAAACGAGACAACCCCCATAGAACTTAGCACAAGCGCTTCTCTCCAAACCTCGGCGAGACCGGCGCCTTCATTAAAGATACTCCGGAAACTATCGGCTATCATGGTAAGTGGCAGGTATCTGATGACTGGCACGATCCAATCAGGAAAATTGTGATAACTAAAAAAGATGCCTGATACGACCATCATAGGTGTAACAACGGCATTGATGATTCCGTTTCCGATTTCAGGGTTTGCCGTATGAGATGAGATGAGTATTGAAATTCCCGAAAAAGCAATGTTCCCGGCAAAAAAAAGGACAATCAATGCAGGCAAACTTCCCTGAATTTCGATGTTAAAATACAACCAGGCAAACAGAAAAAGCAATAATGCCTCAGCAAGATTCATGGTAACACGGACGGTGATCAGTGCCAGCAAAAAGTTTGACTTTTTCATTGGTGTAGCCACCATTCTTCGTAACAGCTTCTTCGAGCGGCGTTGAATAATGGTGTAACTGATTCCCCAACTGCAGGCCATCATGATACCCATGGCCAGCAAACCCGGGATTAAAAAATCGATGTACCGGGTTCCTTTCATGGTTAACGGTTCGATCTTCGATTGGTTTGCAGCATAAAAATCTGTTCCATGAGTTGAGAGATTCGAAACAAGGTAATAGGCCGTTTTACCGGACGAGTTTGCCGGATCGAAATGATAGTTGCTTTCGGTTTCCTTATCCTCAATAATCAGGGATACTTTGCCTTTTTTAAGCATCTTATAAGCCTCATTCCACGAAGTTTCAAAAAATACAAGTTTTACATTCCCGAGTTTTTCATTTACCAGGTTAATCGAATACTTGTTTTCTTCCCTGTCCCCATTGGCCGATAAATAGCTGATCAGCTTCGTTTCGGTATCCTGGTTATCATCCATATTCTTCACGATAGCAAGATTGACAGTGACCTCTCCTTTTTGAGTAAATGCAATACCCAAGCCCCAGGCCATTAATATGGGGAAAACAACACCCCAGAAAATGACAGCGGGTTCGCGGATAATTTCTGCAAAATGGGCGAAAATTAACTGGTATAGCTGATGGTTAGTAAATTTATTCATAAAGATGGCGTCCTGTCAGTGAGATAAACAATTCGTCGAGTGAGCGGTGACTGCCATCGAACGTGAGAATTTGTTCAAGCGTACCTTCGGTTAATATAGTACCCTGATCCATAATTACAATCCGGTCACAAAGAAATTCGGCCTCTTCCATGTAATGAGTTGTAAGTATCAGCGAGGTGTTCCGTTCTTTTTTCAGATCGAGAAGTATTTTCCATATCTCACGTCGTGCATTGGGGTCCAGTCCGGTTGTGGGTTCGTCAAGAAGCAGGATTTTGGGTTTATTGAGCAATGCTACACCCAATGCCAACCGTTGCCGCTGCCCACCTGATAAATTATTGACATAGGCCTTTTTCTTCTCTTCCAGGGCAATTAATTTAAAAACCTCATCCACCCTTTCTGAACCAAGCTTATAAAAACTGGCGAATAACCGCATCGTTTCCCAGGCTGTGAGCTTGTCCATAAATCGTGTTTCCTGTAGCGAAAGTCCTATCATCAGGTGAAGTTCGTGCTGGTGATTTTTCCATTGTTTGCCTGCAATAAAAATCTCACCTTCATCAGGATGCTGAATCCCCTCGATCATTTCAACCAGGGTTGTTTTCCCTGCGCCATTCGGACCAAGCAACGCCAGAAATTCACCGGGCTTTATTACCAGATTAACCTCTTTGACGGCCTGCACATCTTTAAACGATTTTTTAACATGCCGAACCTCAACAATATATTCCCGATTTGTCATCTGAAAACGCACAAATTAAATCAATCGTGTAAAAATATTGCTAAATTTGCAATGCCTCATTCAAAACGAATCATTTTTTTTTATCTGATTTAATAATCTTAAAAACATTTTAAAATGAACCGACTTTTCTTACCTGTAGTTTTCCTTATTTTTGCTGCCTGTAATACACAGCCCAGGACAGAACAAGTTAAAGTAGAAACAGTTAAACTGGAAACAACAGCCCAGGTTCCCTGTGGTGTTACCGGCGTTGCATCCTGTGCGGGATGTCCATCGGCGAAGGCAGCCAAAGCAATCGTTGTCAGTGTTGACTCTGTTCAGAAAAATCCCGAAAAATATTTCGACAAAGCTATTGCCATACAGGGCCGCGTAATTCATACCTGTAAAGTAAGCGGGAAAAAGATGTTCCTTTCGGGATCGGATGAACAGAATCTGATCCGAATAAATGCAGGTGATAACATCAGCCGGTTTGACGAAAGTCTGCAGGGAGAAATCGTTATTGCCAAAGGCATTTTAACCCCGGTTACTGAGATAGTAATTGAAACGGAAAAGGATGGAAAAACAGCATGCGTAACCGATGGTAAAGCGAAACAGTACGTTTTAGCCTGTTCTGAATTTGAAGTCCTCGCAAAAAACTAGGTTTTCGCAAAACCTCATAATCTGTCATGTCTGTTTTATTTATTGGTAATAAATAGAACAGACATGATTTTTTTCAATCAAATGAACCGCATGAACTTTTATAAACTAAACAGGGCGCTACACCGTGATTTCGGGTATTTTTTTGCAGCAATGACCATTATTTATGCGTTGTCGGGCATAGCCTTGAATCACAGAAAAGACTGGAATCCAAACTATAACATCCGACGAACTGAACATCTGGTAAAAATTCCGGCTGATCTTCACACAAACGAAAAATTAGTCGTGGAGCAGATACTCAAACAAATCGGTCAGGAGAAAAATTACCGTCAATATTACTTTCCATCCGTTGATGAGTTAAAAATATTCATGATAGGGGGTGGCTCTGTCGCGGTTAATCTGTCTAACGGAAAACTGTTGTTCGAAAATCTATACAAACGCCCGCTCTTTTTCGAGGTTAATTTTCTTCACTACAATCCCGGGGAATTATGGATGTGGTTTTCTGATTTTTTCTGTGTTGCGCTGATGGTCCTCGCAATTGGCGGTTTGTTTATCCTGAAGGGAAAAAACGGAATCACCCGGCGTGGAGCCTGGCTCGCATCTGCCGGGATTCTTGTTCCGGTTGTGTTTTTAATAATGTACTATTAGATTTGCATAAACATTTTACTCCCGATGAATCCAAATGCAGTCCAATTTGCAGATGTAATACTTCCTCTTCCGGTTACAGGCTATTTTACCTACAATGTTCCCGATGAATTACTTGGCAAAGTGGTCCCGGGAATAAGGGTGATCGTTCAGTTTGGGGTAAAAAAATTCTATTCCGCGCTGGTTTACCAGGTTCATGACCGAAAACCTGAAGGCTACAACACCAAACCAATTGAATATGCAATCGACACAACGCCGATTATTCCATTCTCCTGTTTTGCGTTCTGGGAATGGATAGCCGGTTATTATCATTGTACGATAGGTGAGGTTCTTAAAGCTGCTTTACCGTCGGGTCTGAAATTAGAAAGTGAAACAAGGATAATTTACAACAGTGAATACACGGAGCAAACTAACGAAAAGCTTTCCCCGCGGGAGCAACTTCTCCTGGACATTATCTGCGAAAAACGCAGTCTTTCAATTGCTGAATTAAACAATTCACTTTTAAAAAAAAGTTCAATTGCCGTAGTTAAGGATTTATTGGGAAAGGGTGCAATCTCGGTCGAAGAGCAGATGAAAGAAAGTTACCGGTTAAGAACAGAATCGGTGATAGAACTACCCGAAAGGCTGAGAAACGAAAAATCGGTCAGCCTGGCCCTTGACTTATTAAAGAAAATCCCTTTACAACAGAAATTATTAATCACGTACATCGAACGGTCGGAAATATTTAATCACACTTCCCCACTTTGCGTAACCAAAAAAGAGTTACTCCAGGCAACCGGGGTAAGTTCTGCGGTATTGAATGGACTCGTTAAAAAGAATATCTTATCGGTTACCGACAAAAAAGTCGACCGCCTGGCTTCCTACGCCGGCCTGGTGAGTGAAACTTCTGATCTGAGTCCCGCTCAGGCCGTAGCTCTGGACCAGATAAAACTATTATTTGAAACCAAGCCGGTTACATTACTCCATGGGGTGACTTCAAGCGGGAAGACAGAGGTTTATATCAAATTAATCAAGAGTTGCCTCGATGAAGGGAAGCAGGTGCTGTACCTATTGCCCGAAATAGGTCTAACCACCCAGATTATTAACAGGCTGACCAAAGTTTTCGGTGATAAGGCGGGAATTTATCATTCAAAATTTAATGATGCCGAGCGGGTTGAGATATGGAACAAGGTTCTGAATTTTGAAAACAATGGCAGCGATCCGAAACAGGAAACGAAATATCAGTTAATAGTTGGTACACGATCGGCTTTGTTTCTGCCTTTTCAAAATCTGGGCCTTATTGTCGTAGACGAAGAGCATGAAAACAGTTTTAAGCAATATGATCCGTCACCGCGTTATCATGCACGCGATGCCGCCATTATCCTGGGACATCTGCAGCATGCACCCGTCCTACTGGGTACTGCCACCCCTGCCGTCGAAACCTTTTACAACGCGAACTCCGGCAAGTTTGGATTAGTGACGTTGAACGAACGGCATCAGAATATTGAGATGCCAGAAATTGTAACCGCGGATTTTAAAGATGCATACCGGCGTAAACAAATGAATGCGCATCTGACTCCTTTGCTTTTCGCCGAGATCACAGGGGCGCTTGAGCGTAAGGAACAGGTGATTCTTTTCCAGAACAGACGGGGTTTTTCACCGTTTATCGAATGCAGAATGTGCGGATGGGTGCCTAAATGCAATCAGTGCGATGTCAGTCTGACATACCACAAGCATAACAACTCACTGGTCTGTCATTACTGTGGCTATTCGGCAAATCATCCGGGAAAATGCACGACCTGTGGAAGCAGGGAGCTCACCAACAAAGGTTTCGGGACTGAAAAGGTTGAAGAGGATATTCAGCTTATTTTTCCGGATGCCAAAATCGATCGGATGGACCTGGACACCACGCGATCGAAAACAGGATTTGAAAAAATCATTCATCGTTTCGAACAGGGAGAAATTGATATTCTTATTGGTACACAGATGGTGACCAAAGGACTTGATTTCGAGAATGTTAGTATTGTCGGTATCCTTAATGCGGATAACCTGCTGAATCAACCTGATTTCAGGGCTTATGAACGTAGTTACCAACTAATGGCGCAGGTGGGTGGACGGTCGGGGCGTAAAAATAAAAGAGGTAAGGTGATCATCCAGACATCGGAACCTACCCATCCCATTATCCTGAATGTGATCAACAATGACTATGAAGCCATGTATCGCGGGCAGATTGCTGAAAGAAAGCACTTTAAATACCCTCCGTTTTACAGGATGATTGGAATAACGCTCAAACATCGTGAGAAAAATGAACTTGATCGTATCGCACAGGAATTATCCTTACAGTTGCGCGAAAGGTTCGGCGCGAGGATCCTTGGCCCTGAATATCCTGTAATAAGTCGCATAAAGCTATTGTATATTAAACAATTGTGGATAAAGATTGAAAGAGAAATATCGGTTGTTCATGCAAAACGGCAAATGCAGGAAATTCTTGACCGGGTTAAGATCCGCCCGGGAAATAAATCGGTTCAAATTGCGATCGATGTTGACCCGATATAGTTTGGCGGCCCGAAAAAAATATCAACGCCCCAAAAATACATGATCGGGTTCATCTGCCTGCTTTTCTTATCGTTACAAAAAATAGTTATTAAATATTGTTGATAATTTTAATTTTTCAACAACGAAAACGAGCCATTTGAGCAAGAGTTAAGGCTGATTCGGCTTAAAATACTAATTTTGAAGTCGTCATTTTAAATTGAAAATAATGGGAAAGGTGATTGCGATAGCAAACCAAAAAGGTGGTGTAGGCAAGACAACTACAGCAATTAATCTTGCTGCCAGTCTTGCTGTTCTGGAACATCGGGTTTTACTGATTGACGCCGATCCGCAGGCTAATGCCACCTCAGGCGTAGGGTTTGATGTGCGAAATGTAAAAACAAGTATATACGAATGTGTTGTAGATGACGTTGATCCAAAAAGTATCATACTGAATACCAACACTCCCAATTTTGATCTTTTACCCTCTCACATCGACCTTGTTGGAGCCGAGATTGAAATGCTGAATCTTCCTAACCGGGAACGGGTACTGAAACAGGTAATTGATAAAGTTATCAATGAATATGATTTTGTCCTGATCGACTGCTCACCCTCGCTAGGGCTCATTACTGTTAATGCCTTAACTGCCGCTGATTCGGTGATCATTCCTGTTCAATGCGAGTATTTTGCCCTGGAAGGACTGGGGAAATTGCTCAATACGATAAAAATTATCCAGAGCAGGCTCAATCCTGAACTCCAGATCGAAGGATTTCTCCTTACCATGTTTGATGCCCGGCTTAACTTGTCGAACCAGGTTTACGACGAGGTAAAACGGCACTTTCAGGAAATGGTATTTGAAACGGTGATTACGCGCAATATCCGCCTTTCGGAGGCGCCCAGCTACGGACTTCCTGCAATAGAATACGATGTTAGTTCGAAAGGAGCCCAATCGTACCTTAACCTCGCAAGGGAATTGTTACAAAACAACAACCTTACCAAAATCGATCAAAAAGAGATTGTAGAACAATAATTTGAATTAAAATATTACCGGAACATGATTAAACGAAACGCGCTTGGCCGAGGCCTCGGGGCATTAATTGCGGAAAATGATGTAAGATCCAATACACCGGCTTCGAATGAAATAGCAATTAACGAAATTGAGGCAAATCCGTTTCAGCCACGCATACATTTTGACGAGGAATCGCTCCAGGACCTGGCGACTTCGATCAAAGAACTGGGTATTATACAACCTATTACGTTACGTAAACTTGACAATAACAAATACCAGATTATTGCAGGTGAACGCAGGTTCAGGGCATCCAAAATTGCAGGGTTAATCACCATCCCTGCCTTTATCAGGGAAGCAGGCGACGAAACAATGCTCGAAATGGCACTTGTGGAAAATATTCAGCGCGAAGATCTTGATGCCATCGAAATAGCATTAAGTTACCAGCGCCTGATTGATGAATGCCGGCTGACACAGGAAACACTCAGTGAAAAAGTCGGAAAAAAACGTTCCACAATCTCGAATTACCTCCGCTTACTCCGACTTCCGGCTGTTATCCAGAAAGCGATCCGCGAGCAGGAAATCACCATGGGACATGCAAGGGCACTGGTAAATATTCAGGAAACAGAAACCCAGATCATGGTTTACCGTCAGGTGGTGAAATACGACTTTTCGGTACGTAAAACAGAGGAAATCGTCCGAAAGATCAGTTCCGAAGATGGCGAAGGTCAGCCTGCGAAGAAATCTACTCCTTTCCCCGACGAGTACCGTGATTTGAAGAATCACCTGTCCAAGCATTTCAACACCGGAATTGTATTCAAAATTAATGATCTCGGGAAAGGTAAAATTGAAATTCCATTTAACGATCCCAAAGACCTGGAGCGTATAATTGGAATATTTGATCAGTTAAATTCCTAAAAACAGTTAAATTTGGTATTTTGAAAACCATTATTGCAGGATTTACGATTATTTTATCTATACTTACCGGAAATCTGGCAGTAAGCGCCCAGCAGATTAATATTTCGAACGATAGTTTACAGGTTAAAACACCTGTTACAACAGAGGTTCGTTCACCTAAAAAAGCATCGATTTATGCTGCGCTTTTCCCGGGTTTAGGTCAGATATATAACCGGAAGTATTGGAAACTTCCTATTGTATATGGTGGTTATGCCGGATTGATTTATGTTTTAGGATGGAATAATAATAACTATAAGGATTTTTTTCAGGGTTACCGGATAATTTCTCAGTACACGAATACAGAAACTATGAAACCTGAAGAGCGGGATTTTTTAGACAATCTGATCAAAAACCCGTCTGTTAGTCTTGATAATCCGTCAACGTTCAAATATATTTCCACTCAGCTTAAGAGCGGAAAGGATTATTACAGGCGCAACAGGGACTTAACGATAATTGGTATTGCTGCGCTTCATGTTTTAAGCATAATCGATGCCAGTGTTGATGCGAATCTTTTTGACTTCGATATCAGCGATGACCTCAGTATGAGGATTGAACCTATGCCTGTCTATTCAACAAACCAAAATATGGTAATGGGTTTAAATGTGGCCATTAAATTTTAAAACGGAAACGTATGAATAAAAACTACTTAGGAGTTTTAATTTTGACATTCTTGATAAGTGCGCTCAACACAAATGCACAAGTCAATGATAACCAGCCTAATACTTCAACAATTAACGGAGAAGTAAAAAATATCGATGCAATTAAATATGCGCCTGATGATTCATTATCAACCGATAGTCTTGACACAATTTTATCCGATAAACTGGATGCATTAGTCGACTCATGGTATGTTCAGAATGCATTTGCAGTTGATAGCCTCGAGAATGCTTATACAAACGATGGTAATCAAAAAGAGTTACCCGATTCGGTGTATATCAGCCGGCTTCAGAATTTAGATTCCTTCATACCCATGCCTTTCAACGAATCGGTCAAGAAATTTATTAATTTTTACCTAAATAAACGCGGAGGCCAGGTCGCTATCATGATGGGTCTTACCAATTACTATTTCCCTCTTTTTGAAGAAGCCCTCGCAAGGTATGATCTTCCTGCGGAGCTAAAATATCTTCCTATCATAGAGTCGGCCTTAAATCCTAAAATCGTGTCAAAGGCAGGAGCATCAGGACTCTGGCAGTTTATGTATGGAACAGCAAAGATGTATGGACTGGAGATTAATTCATACATTGATGAACGGAATGATCCTGTTAAATCGACGGATGCAGCAGCCCGTTACCTGCGCGACCTGTATGCAATTTATGGTGACTGGCATGTTGTTATTGCAGCCTATAACTGCGGACCGGGAAACATCAACAAGGCGGTACGTCGCTCCGGAGGAAAACAAAGTTACTGGGAAATCTATTCCAGACTACCGAAAGAGACAAGGGGTTATGTACCTATCTTTATTGCAGCCAATTACGTGATGAATCACTCCCAGGAGCATAACCTCTTTCCCGTTATGCCATCTTTTAAAATGCTCACTGACACGATTATCCTTACATCCTACCTGAACTTCGAACAAATCTCTGCAAATCTGAATATCCCCATCCAGGAGATCAGACAATTAAATCCACAATATAAGCGTGATATTATACCCGCACGACAAGGTAAAACCTATGTGCTGAAGTTGCCTATCGATAAAATTTCGCCATTTATAGAGAATGAGGCCCGCATTTATGCCCATAACCGGGATAAGTACTTCCCGAACAACCAGATCGTTCTCGTTAAAGAAGATCATGGATCCATTGACCTCGACGGGAAGAAAAAAATCTACTACACTGTCAGAAAAGGTGATACTCCCGGCGCTATTGCCAGTAAATACAGGGTCAGTCTCAGTAACTTATGTGCATGGAATAATATCCGGAAAAATGTGATCAGGACAGGTCAAAAACTCGCTATTTACTCGAAAGACAGCGCACCGGCAATTGCCAAAGTCGAAACACCAAAATCGGTAAACCAGGCTGTGGGCAAAGTTGTGATGCCTGAAAAATCTCCGGTAATTAGTGCCGAAAGTGCGTTAAGCGAGGAATATACACTGTATACTGTCCGAAGCGGAGATAGTCTTTACACGATTGCGAAACAATTTACAGGCGTGTCAGACAACGAACTCAAATTACTGAACAATATTAAAAATGCCAAAAATTTAATGCCAGGCCAAAAAATAAAAATTCCCGTCAAGGCATAACTAAGACAAAGACAAATTAGTTTTTCGTAAAAAAATCTTAAATCATGGCTGTGATTTAAGATTTTTTTTCAAACAGCTTAATATAGTGTTCTGAATTTGTAAGTATACCTCCGTTTTTTAAATAGAAATCTTTACCGAGATTATAAACGCCCTGTTGTGTTTCTCTCCATTGGGCATCGGCAAAAGGGTGATAGGATTCCATCAAACGCCAGTTTTTGTAATTCTGATGTCCGTTCGATTCGAGCAAACCGGTTCCTAATCCGGGAAATGGATCAAGACGTGCCGCCACATTTTTATTCCAGTCTATCAAAATAGGATTCACCGTCAGATCGGCACAAAAGCACGGAACATTCTGCGCTTTGGCCACGTTGGCAATTTTCATTGTCATACTTAAGGTCTTTGCAATTGCCTTCAATGCTATGGCTTTATATCCCATGTCAATTCTTAAACGGGCATCCTTATCGGTATGAGCACTCTCATCGGCGGCAAGTCGCAGCGGAATATCGCGCACATCAATTTCAGACTCTTCTGCAAATGGTTCTTCAATTATCGCAATCTGATCATACGCTCCGATCTTTACGGCATGGTCAATTAACCGCAAAAGCGACTCCTTTTTTTCATAACGGCCATTGGCATCAAAATAATAAGGAAGTTTTCCTGAATCAGTATGAGGGGTCCGGAAGTGACCAATCGCCTTATGAATTGCTGTAAGCCTTTCGATATCTTTTGCCAGCATCTCACTTTGCGTTCCGGGCTGTCCGATTTTAATCTTCATAAAGAAATAGCCCGATTCCACTGCCTCAACAATCTCATTTACAGGAATTGAGTAAGCCATCAACGGGATACTTGCAACCTTTGTATGGTGCTGCACCAAAGCAGGACGGTACTGCTGAGGGATCAGGTCATCAAAATCAGTGATCCCATTTTCAGCAGCGTAAATCATCCACAAGGCATTATCTATCCCTACAAGTGCATTTAAAGCAAAAGTTTTACGCAAACCAGGATTAGCCGTAATTTTGACGCCATACCGGTACACTTCGTCAAGCAACTCTTCCTGCAGTTTAACAGGATTAAGAAAAGATTGTCCCTTAATGAGCTGGAGCGCATATTCGGTGAGGGTATACATCAGGGCATTTCCACCGCTCTCCGAATGAGCCGCAAAAACCGCAGCATCCGACCACAGGACATTTTGAGTGCATAAGCCAACGCGTGCAGTTCCGGCAGTGGTTCGAAGGTAATTCGCCGACTGCCAGATCTCGGTCATGTATCCCCCTTTGAACCCGAATGGTCGAATTAAAGGTTCACGTTCGAAATCAGCATTCACCTCCCCGATCGTAATTTTTTTTTCAGCAGGCGCCGCCCCCGCTTCGGAATATATTCCTGTCAGAGCAGCAACACCGGCTACCGCCGTAGTTTTCACAAACCCCCTTCTGGATACCATAGTGATACAATTATAATGTAACTATTTACTCAAGTCCGGATTGCCTGTATTTTGAATGCAGGTATAAAAGATCACGTTTAAGAAATCCTGTAATTTCATTCAAGCCCATCGAAGGATTGGTTTTACCGGATTCTGCCCCGCCAAGGTCGTATTCATAATGGATTGACACCGGACCGCTTAGTTCCAAGGCTATGTAGTGCTTGAGCCAGGCATCCAAATCGACCATCCCCTCACCGAGCGGAACATTGGTAATTTTCCAATTGCTTTCCACTTTTTTCCAGAGAAAATCCTTCACATCGAGGGTGCGGATCCACGGTGAAAGCAATTTCATTCCAACCGGCCATGAAGCTCCTCCTTCACAAACCGCATGACGAATATCGTATTGCACACCCATGAATGCAGGATCACAATCCTTTACGAGCCAGTATAAATCCCATACAGGCCCTCCTACGCGGGTTCCGGAATGGTTTTGGTAACCACCATGAATCGAGTATTTGCGGTTGATTTTCTCCAGTTTTTCAATCACCCGCTTATGATCTTCCAGATTTTGGGGAATCGATTTTTTAGAATCATAATTCAGGTAACCTGTCCGGTAATATTTTACCCCGTTTTCAGCGGCAACCCGCAGTATTCTGTCAGTTTCAGGATTATCAGGATCTATTATATCGGTAACAATCATCGGAACCTTTATCCCCGACTGATCCAAACGCTTAATTGCTTTTGGCAGATCGGAAGTTACATTTTCAGGCAGTATCTGACCGCCTTTGCGTACAGTAAGATCGGCGCCGTCGAATCCCAAACCGGCAAGCAATTCACCAATTTTACCGATTTCAAGAAATTGCAGGCATTTTGTAAATGCACATACCGGACCCATCTTTGCAGGAAGAATCAGGTTTGATGCAAATAATTCATTACTCACCACTAGTCCGGCAGATGCGGCTGCAGAGGTTTTAATGAAATATCTTCTTGTATTTCTTGTCATAAACAAATGTTTCTTGATTGAGGGTTACGCGAAATTGTTTAATGAATCAAAGCTTCCAGGGTTCACGGTAGTTGTAGCGCAGCAGTTCGTTGGCGGAATCGCTGTTTGTAAATTTTTCATTCACGGCATCCCAAGTGAGTCGTTGTTTTACTTTAAGCGCGATATTAGCGAGGTGTGCAAAAGAGGTTGACCGGTGACCCTCTTCGAGCGGACAAAAAGGTTGCCGGCGGCTTTTAATACAATCGAGGAAATTGCGCACAAGGTTAGCCGTGCTGTCTGCACTGCTACCGTCATTCAGTGCATTATTCTTTACATCAAATTCCTCAGGATCGATCGTCTTATCCCAATTTTGAAATTGTCCGCTCTTAGCCGGTATAATCCGGTATCCCCCTTCATCCGAATAGAGTGTACCTTTTGTGCCCCGCAATTCAACTTCGCCATACGGGAACAGGCTACCGCTACTGGCTTCGTAGATACAAAATGAAATAATCGTGCCGGAAGCAAATTCGAAAGTGACCTGCATCGTGTCGGGAATATCGCCATCATGATCGAGTACATATTTACCTCCGCTGGCAGTTATCGCAACAGGTGCATTTTCACCCATCATCCAGCGGGTTACATCCATATAATGTACTCCCCAGTTACCCATCTGGCTCGAAAAATCACTCCACCACCTGAATTTATAAGGAGCAATATTATATTGGTAAGGCCGGCTGGCCCGTGGCCCCAGCCATTGGTCCCAATCGAATCCTTTGGGTGGTTGCTCCGGTCCCATTTTACCAATGCCGTAAGGGTACATATTATTGATTCTGCCCGACCGTGCAATTGTAATTTTACCAATTTTACCGGACTGAATATCTTTTGCCAGCTTCTGATAAACAGGATTCCCACGTCGGTTAAGTCCCACCGCAACCACACGATTGCCACTTTCCATTGCCTTAACCATCTGACGGCCTTCCCACAAAGTATTGGTCAGTGGTTTTTCGACGTAAACATCCTTGCCGGCTTTTATTGCATCAGTCATTTGCAAGGCATGCCAATGGTCAGGGGTAGCAATACAAACAGCATCAATACTTTTATCGTCCAACAGCCTGCGGTAATCGCTGTACGTATCTGGTTTTTTTTGAAAAGACTCCCCCATCTTAGGAACCTGGCCGCCAATATCTTTAAGGAAGCGCGGATCGACAAGTTTCCTGTCGCGCAACAGATAGGGTTCATAAACATCGCAAAGTGCAGCAATTTCACAATCTGCCTGTTTCATAAATAAACCGAGAAGCTGTGAACCACGATTACCAATCCCGATAAATCCTGTTCTGATCCTGTCGTTGGCCCCAAAAATTCGTGATGTTTCAGCCGACCCGAAAGCATTCAACCCGACCACTACTCCGGCCGAAGCAACCGAAGTTTTTGTCAAAAACATACGTCTGTTATGCGTGTTTTCCATAATTTAATAAAGTTAGTTTGAATATGTTATCGCATGAAATTAGCCCATCAGGAACTAATTCGCATACTCACCAAATATAGTGATTTTGCAATTATATACAACAAGCAGACACAAATCCATCGAAATTTATATTTCAAAACCACCGTTAATGATAAATTTTTGAAGCAAGTTATGTACTCGTATATTTATTTTGAATAGCGGAATAGTTGCACCCTCCAATTTTTCAAAATACTCCTTTGCCTTGTTTTTATCAACCGAGTTCTTTAAATCATCAAAGCGTCCATAGTCATTTATATTTGAATCGCTTATACTGGAATTCATCATATTTCTAAGCTTGGTCTCGTCTAATCCGAGAAGTTGTGAAATGTGATAGATTTCTGCATTTTTAGCTCTGGATTGGTATTTGGTTATGTATTCCCTAAAGGTTTTGTCGCTTTCCATAACTAAGTCGCCTCTTTGAACATCATTCAAAAAAATATTGGCATACTTTTGCTCTTCCTGTGTAAGAGAAGCAAAAGATTTATGCAACTCATCCTTCGTCTGCTGAATTTGGTCGCTATCAGCCTCTTCTTTTTTAAGCGTTTTAAGGAATTTTTCAAAACGGGAATTCATGTAATTTGCATCAATCACACCTGTATCTATTTCAGTTAAATAACCATCAATTTCAAAAGGAACATCATCCAAACCGCCGCCGCCACCGCCGCCATTAAACAATTCTTTGTAGCGAAGAGCCAAAATCAGGTAAGTATTTTCATCAAATTTAATTTCTATCACCGATTTTTGATTCCCTTTACCAAACTCATATTTTAATTGGTTCCATTTAAAGCCTTGGATTTTGGCAGCTTCTAAATAGTTATTGAACTCTTTGAAAAGTTTAGCGAATCTTCCACGTTCCGAAAGATCTTTCGGTAACTTCTCAAAATTCTGAATACCTGCACGTTTGAACAATTCACAGATGTCATCATAAATTGAGTTCATCTTA
>JBBRGI010000019.1:0-23298 GCA_038240855.1 Bacteroidales bacterium
AAACCCTGAAGTTTTTGGTGACAAATACGATGCTGCAGGGCTTCCAGGTGCCGACGGTATCGCCGATATACTGAATGAAATCAGATGGGGATTGGATTGGATGGTCAAAATGAACCCCGACAGTGCGGAAATGTACAATCAGATTGCGGACGATCGTGATCATACGGGATTAAGATTACCCAACAAAGATGTTGCATCGTATGGAAACGGTTTATACCGCCCGGTATACTTTGTGACCGGAAAGGTTCAGGGTCTTTCAAAATATAAGAATCGTTCCACAGGTGTATCATCTACAGCCGGCAAGTATAGTTCCGCTTTCGCATTGGGAGCACGTATTTTTCAAAAGAGTGATCCTGCATTTAGCAAATTGCTGGCGGTTAAGGCCAAAGCCGCTTTTACCTTCGGACTATCTGATCTCGGCGTATCTCAGACCACCAGCGTCGTGTCACCCTATTTTTACGAAGAGGACAATTACATCGATGATCTTGAACTCGCAGCCATCGAGCTTTACCAGTTAAACAGAGACCCATATTTTCTGAACCAGGCTAATTACTGGGGCCAGCTCGAACCGATTACACCCTGGATGGAAAGAGGCACTGCCCGGCATTACCAGTATTATCCTTTTGTGAATATGGGTCATGCGAACCAGGCAAAATTAGCCGGTCCATCGGCCAGTATCTTTTCAGGCTTATTGAGTAGCGGCCTGAAGCTCATTTACGAAAAGGGCAAATCTGATCCGTTTCTGAATGGAATTCCCTATATCTGGTGTTCAAATAATCTGAATGTGGCTGCAATCACTCAGGCACGAGTTTATTTCGAAGCGACTTTCGATTCTACTTTTATGGAGATGGAAGCCGCATTACGTGACTGGCTCTTCGGCTGCAATCCATGGGGAACCAGTATGATCTGCGGTTTACCGTCAGATGGCGATTACCCCCAAATTCCTCACTCATCCATCACCTTCATCCACGGTGAACCAACCTGGGGCGGACTGGTCGACGGTCCTGTTTCACGTCAGGTGTATGCCGGACTGATCGGAATTAAATTAATGAAAGAGGATATCTATCTTCCATTTCAAAATGGAGTAGCGGTTTATCATGATGATATGGGTGATTATAGCACGAACGAACCGACTATGGATGGCACGGCAAGTCTTAGTTTTTACCTCTCCTCACTCGAAAAGGAAGGAACAAAACAGCTCAGGTTCAAAAACAGCACTACAGACCGGTATGGCGCGTTAACCCGTATGGATACCGATCAAAAAACAGTTTACCTGGTCTTTTCTGCTGATGAATATGGTGAAGGAATAGATAAAACCCTGAACAGCTTATCCCGGAAAAAAATAAAAGCATCCTTTTTCCTTACCGGTAACTTCCTGAGAAATCCAACGTATAAAACCAGCATTAGGCGGATGATAGCCGATCATCATTATGTAGGACCACATTCTGACCGGCATCTTTTGTATGCTCCATGGGAAAGAAGGGATTCACTGCTTATTACACGCCAGGAGTTCGATGAAGATATCACGGGTAATCTTGCAGAACTTTATAAGTTTGATATAGCACCTGAAGTTGTGAAGTATTTTCTTGCACCCTACGAATGGTATAACCGCCCGATAAGCGAATGGAGTGCCTCCCGAAGTATGCAATTAATCAATTTTACTCCCGGAATCGGAACGAACGCCGATTACACAACTCCCGCAATGCCGAATTACAAATCATCAGAACAATTGTCCGACCAATTAATGAAATTCGAAATGATGAATGCCGATGGTTTGAATGGTGCGATCATTTTAATTCACCCGGGCACTCATCCGGACCGGAAAGACAAATTTTATGATTCATTGAATCAGATAGTTGAAAAGTTATTAAAAAAAGGATACACGTTTAAGGCATTCTCCTGAGAGGATTTAAAAGTCTAATGTAATAAAAAACTAAACAACAGATAATTATGACCGAAGAGAACAAGTCGAAAAATACCCTTAATCCATGGACCTGGATTCCAACATTATATTTTGCCCAGGGTATTCCTTATGTAGTAGCAATGACGGTGACGGTTATCATGTACAAGCGCCTTGGTATCTCGAATGCGGATATTGCCTTATACACGAGTTGGCTCTATTTGCCTTGGGTGATTAAGCCTTTCTGGAGTCCGTTTGTTGATATGCTGAAAACCAAAAGGTGGTGGATTGTTATGATGCAGTTGCTGATTGGTGCCGGATTGGCAGGAGTTGCTTTTCTTATTCCGTTGCCGTTTTTCTTTCAATCCACCCTTGCGGTACTTTGGCTGCTTGCCTTCAGTTCAGCTACTCATGATATTGCAGCCGACGGTTTCTACATGCTGGCATTAGATAGTTCACAACAATCTTTCTTTGTGGGAATTCGGAGTACCTTCTATCGATTGGCGATGATTACCGGACAAGGACTTCTGATTATTATTGCTGGTTCTTTGGAGAGTTTTACCGGATTGGAACCGATGAAATTTACCGCTCAATCATCTGACACCGCTCAAACCAAAATGATTCTGCAATCACAGAATTATCCCGTACCACAAACCGACGATATGACATTTGTGACATTTCCATCTGATTTAGTGTTAAATATCAACAACATAAGTCCAGACTCGCTAAGCAAAATTAAAGCTTTTGCGTTGGGCGAAAACAGGAAAAACGGTTTCGTGGCAATTGATGAAAATAATGCACAGCAAAAAGCGAAAAAAGCAGATTCCTGGTGGACTAAACACGTTTCAGCCCCGCTGGGTAGTTTTATTAAGGATAATTTCGGTCAAAAAAGGGCTGAAATGAAAGGCGGCAACGGAAAAGTTGGCAATGCCGGATTTGTCGCTGTGCGTCTTACCAGGCAACCAAAAGAGGGTGAAACCGTTGTGCTGAACTCCAGTTTTGCCAAAGGCGATAAAAGTATATCAGTGATTTCAGGTGAACGTTTTGTATTCACCCCGGAAAACTGGGAGCAACCCGCTTATGTTGTTGTACAACTTGACTATAAACTCAAAGACCGGGTAAGATCCGAATTCAAGGGAATTTCGGGAAATATACGATTGGCATGGAGTATAACCTTCTTTATCTTAGCGGGATTTTTTATATTGTTTTTTGTATATCACCGTTTTGCATTGCCTCACCCGGTTTCAGATCATGCTACCGAAACTCATTCGGCAAGTGACATTTTTCACGAATTCGGACGCACTTTTTCTACTTTCTTCCAAAAGAAAAACGTTGGCTTGGCCATAGCATTTATGTTAATCTACCGTTTGGGCGAAGCTATGCTCGTAAAAATGTCAGCTCCTTTTCTTCTCGATGCGCGCGATTTGGGCGGGCTGGGACTTACAACCGGTCAGGTTGGCTTGGTCTACGGTACAGTAGGTGTAATTTCGTTGACATTGGGTGGGATAATTGGTGGTATAGCTGCTTCACGGAAGGGTTTGAAATATTGGATCTGGCCAATGGCTTTGTGTATCACCTTACCCCATTTGTCCTACTTATATTTATCGTGGTTCACACCTGAAAATTTACTGCTCATTAATATCGCGGTAGCCCTTGAATTATTCGGTTACGGCTTCGGCTTCACGGCTTACATGCTCTTCATGATTTATTTTGCTGATGGAGAACATAAAACAGCCCATTACGCCATTTGTACCGGTTTTATGGCGCTGGGTATGATGCTTCCGGGGATGGTGGCCGGCTGGTTACAAGAACTATTGGGTTACAATCATTTTTTTATTTGGGTGATGATTTGCGCGATTCCAACGCTTGCTCTAATTCCATTTCTGAAAATTGACAGTGAATATGGTATTAAGAAAAGTTAAACCTTTCCCAAGTTTGCATACACCTTCAGGCAGATCCGCTTCTTCCAGGTTTACAGTGAGTGGCGTCACAATATCCTGCCCCGGATTACCGAACATGTCAACCGGTTTTCGAAGGGCTTTGTCGTTTATCAAAAATTGGTGAATGCCGTAGGTCCTGTAAATGGTAAAGCCTGTTCCTCCGCTGCTGCCAACTATGGACTTAGCTTCCCTGAATGCCAACTGTACCCAGTCGATACAAGCGCCATGGACAGCCATAACTGTATTGCCTGTGAAGGCTCCCGGTGCAGCGTAGCCCTCTTCGGCCAGGTTGGCCGGAGCAGCTTCACCCGACGTGCACCGGATGATACCCAATAAATCAGCTTCCTAACGGATGTTTGAAGTTGCGCTCCGAAGAGGATTAATTTTTCCCGCAATGGCATGTTAACCGGAAACATTTTTAGTCTGTAAAGTTATCCCTGAACCAGGAAAATTGCCGGTCGTTTGTTCAGATCGGGAACTCCTTTTTTCCATTGCAAAACAGTTTGTGTTATAATGTATTCGGTATCCAATGTGAGGTCGCAGGCGATACAGAGATGCGTCTGATCATTTAGTGTATTAATCAGATCGTTGATTAATTGTGTATTGCGGTACGGCGCCTCGATAAAGATTTGAGTCTGCTTTTCGTGCGATGACCTTCTTTCAATCTCTTTAATCGCTTTTATCCTTTCAGGAGATTTTACCGGAATATAACCGATGAATGCAAAGTTTTGTCCGTTCATTCCTGAGGCCATCAGCGACAGCAAGATAGAGGAGGGTCCTACCAATGGAATAACACGGATTTGCTTTAAATGCGCATATTTAACAACTTCTGCTCCCGGATCCGCAATGCCAGGACATCCGGCTTCCGAAATTATTCCCACATCAAAACCTGCAAGGATCGGATTCAGATACTTTTCAATTATGGTACTGTCGGTATGTTGGTTCAATTCAAAAAAGTGCAGTTCATCTATATTGAGATGTGAATCCATCTTGCGCAGGTAACGGCGGGCAGTACGGATATTTTCGACGATAAAATAGCTGATATTTTTAACCATTGCGGAGACATCGGAAGGAATTACATGAGCCGTTTCCGATTCGCCAAGAGTTGTAGGGATAAGGTAAAGAGAGGCCATAATTCAAAATTTTGGCAAAGGTAAGTAATTATAACCCGATAAGCTTTGGTGAAAAAAATTTTTTGAAGTACGTTTGGATCAATAATTAAAGGAAGAAAAGGAAGACAATGATAGTAACCTTACTGGGAACGGGTACATCGCAAGGAGTGCCTGTTATTGCCTGTAAATGTGATGTTTGCCGATCTGATGATGCTAAAGACAACCGGCTCAGATGTGCAATAATGATCGAGGAGGGAACATCGCGAATTGTGGTAGATGTTGGTCCGGATTTCAGACAACAGATGTTACGATATCAAGTTGAAAATCTGGATGCTATTTTGCTGACACACGAACATGCCGATCATATTTTTGGTTTAGACGATATCCGCAGTTTTAACTGGGTACACAAATCACCCATGGATGTTTATTGTGAGGCACGGGTACAAAAATCTCTCAAATCAATTTTTAGTTACGTTTTTGACGATAATAAATACCCCGGAATACCGCAAATGAACCTGATCAACCTTGAAAACAGGGAATTCAAAATCGGTCCGTTTACAATTACCCCAATCAGAGCCTATCATTATAAACTGGCTGTTTACGGATTTCGATTTGGCAGGTTTGCATATATGACTGATTTTAATGTTATCGAAAATCAAGAAATTGAAAAGTTAATAGGGGTTGATGTTCTTGTGATTTGTGCTTTACGGAAGACACCTCATATTTCTCACCTGAATCTTGAGGGGGCACTGGAATTAATCGGAAGAATCGGTCCGCGTAAAGCGTATCTAACCCACATGAGTCACGAAATAGGCAAACATCGCGATCTGGCCAGGGAATTGCCTGCGAATGTGGAGCCGGGTTATGACGGATTAGTTATTGAAATGTAAAAACTACTTTTTTATAAATATGAGTTTTTCATAATTATAAAAAAGTAGATTATTTGGGATAAAGAATTAAATATTGTAAACAATACTCTGAGTGTCAACAGCTATCATCAGCTCTTCGTTGGTCGGCACTACCATTACCTTAACTTTGGCACCTTCTTTACTGATAATCCGTTCTTCGCCCCTTAATTCTATATTAATTTGCTGATCTATATCAATACCTAAGAATTCCATGTCTTCACATATTGATGCACGGGTAGTACTTGAATTCTCGCCGATTCCTCCTGTGAATATCAGCACATCAACGCCACCCATCGCTGCGGCGTAGGCTCCAATATATTTTTTAATCCGGTAGTCGAACATCTTAATGGCCAAAAGACAACGTTCATCACCTTTTCCAGCTGCATCACGGATTTCGCGCGAATCGGACGAAATTCCCGTAATTCCCAATAAACCACTGTGTTTATTGAAAAGAACAGAGGCTGACTTGGTGCCGATTTTTTCCTTATCCATAATATAGGTGACCGCTCCCATATCAATATCTCCTGAACGTGTTCCCATGATCAATCCCTCAACGGGAGTAAATCCCATAGAAGTGTCTATCGATTCACCATACTTAATAGCACATGCAGATGCACCATTACCCAGGTGGCAGGTAATAACCTTAACTGTTACGGGATCAATACCCAAAATCTCGCACGCCCGGTTCGATACATACCTGTGGCTTGTTCCGTGGAAACCATACCGGCGTATCGCGTATTTTTTATAAAGCGCATGAGGAATGGCGTACATAAAAGCGTGAGGTGGCATTGTATGATGAAACGCGGTGTCGAAAACGGCAACCTGCGGAATTTCGGGAAGTATAGATTTTACGGCAAAGACTCCCTTCAGGTTTGGCGGATTATGAAGCGGGGCAAGTTCACTGAACTTCTCAAGTGCCAGAATTACTTCATCGGTGATCAGAACGCTTTTACTGAATTCTTCTCCTCCATGAACGACACGGTGACCGACAGCGTTAATTTCATTTAGTGTTTCAATACAACCGTGTTTTACACTTGATAATATACCCAGGATGTATTCAATTCCAATCTTATGATCGAGGATCTCTCCTTCAAACAGTACTTTTTGACCCGATTCTTTTTCATGTTTAAGAAATGACCCTTTCATACCAATTTTTTCGACAATTCCTTTGGCCAGGATACGGTTTTCACCCAGGGAATAAAACTGGTATTTTATGGATGAGCTTCCACAGTTGATTACTAATATTTTCATTAAGCGTATTATTTGTGGTTTAATTTTGCGATTTCAGGTTGTTCTAAACTCGCTGTATCTTTTATATTTTCTCCGTTGACAAGGGACCATTTCCAATAACCTTCCCATTTTCGTCATATTTATAAAAGCCACAGCAGGTATGCACTCCCAATCTTTTTGCCCGGACAAGTTTTTTGATTACAGGAGAGGCCATGTACCTTGGATCACCAAATTCGGAGTAAAGGTTTTCCATCCAACGGTTTATTTTATCAATGCCTAAAATATCAGCCAGTTCAAAGGGGCCAAAACGCATCCCGAATCCAACCTTCCAAACTGAATCAATATCAACCATCTTTGCAACTCCTTCGAGAAGTACTTCACAAGCTTCGTTTAAAAGTGCGGTATAAAGTCGGATGGAGATTAAACCGGCCGATTCCTCTACCGGTATTGCCTGTCTGTTGACCATTTTTACAAATTTCAGCACTTTATTATAAACTTCATCTGATGTATAAAGTCCCTTGACGACTTCACATATCCTGGCTTCGGGTGATTGGACAAAGAAATGGAGACTTACGCATCGATCGCGATATTTAAGTTCAGATGAGAGTTCAGTAATGATGATTGTTGTTGAATTGGTGGCAATGATGCATTCCGGAGCGACAACCTCTTCTATCTTTCTGAAAACTTCCTTGCGCTCAATAATTTTCCGCTCGCTCGATTCAGCCCTGATCGCTTCTATGACAAAATCGCAATCTTTCAGGTCTTTGTAATCAAGGCTGCCTTTTATTCTCGACATGATTAGCTTCTTCTCGCTTTGGGTCATTCCCCAATTCTCGATACGTCGTTCCAGAACAATATCAAGTCTTTTAAACGCATTTTGAATCCTCTCGTCGGAGAGTTCAATAAAAACTACTTCGATGCCATTGGCACTGGCTATCCGGGCAATATTTTGTCCGTCCTTCCCGCAACCAACAATTCCGATTTTTGAGAAAAGCGTTCGTTGCTGCTGTTTTTTGCTTAAACCAAAATCCTCTATAGGTTCAATAATCATGTTTTCCATTTCCTTGAATTCTTATGTTCTTTTAATCTATTCTTTTACTTTAAATCAATTTAGACGATCAGGTATTCATGAAAAGCTACTGGCCTGGTTTGCAGTGATAGCAACCATATTTACAATATCGCTCACTGAGCAACCTCTTGAAAGATCATTAATAGGGGCAGCCATTCCCTGGAGAATGGGACCGATGGCTTCAGCGCCTGCCAATCGTTGCACCAGTTTATAACCGATGTTCGCTGCTTCCAGACCCGGGAATACGAGAATATTGGCCTTGCCGGCAACTTTGCTTCCCGGGGATTTTAACAGGCCTACTTCTTCAACCAAAGCAGCATCAAGCTGCATTTCGCCGTCGATCAGCAAATCGGGAGCCATCTCCTGCGCCAAACGTGTAGCATTGGCAATTTTGTCTACCAGCAGATGTTTTGCACTTCCTTTTGTTGAGAAAGAAAGCATGGCAACACGTGGTTCCATATTGGCTATCGATCGGGCTGTTTTGGCCGTGGTTACAGCAATTTCAGCTAACTGCCGTTCATCAGGATCGGGCATAACAGCACAATCTGCAAAAACAAGAATCCCGTTGTCGCCAACTGATTTATCCTTGAACAGCATAAAAAACACCCCTGAAACCACACTAACTCCGGGCAATGTCTTCACAAATTGCAAAGCAGGGCGAAGAACATCACCTGTAGCATTGATCGCTCCCGCTATTTCACCGTCGGCATCACCTGATTTAATCATCATCGGAGCGAAAACAAGCGGGTCATTCAATAACATTAGTGCCTCATTTAAGGTTAATCCTTTGCTCTTTCGGATTTCAACCATCAATTCGGCGTATTGTTGCCTTTTAGTATTTGTTAAAGGATCGATAATTACAGCGCCCGAGATGTCAATTCCCTCTTTTTGAGTCAATACTTCAATTTCATCAGGATTTCCAAGCAAAATAATTTGCGCAAGTTTTTCCTTAAGCACAATCTCAGCCGCTTTAAGTGTTCGGATTTCAGTGCCTTCAGCCAATACTATTCGCTTTTGAAGTTGGCGTGATTTATCTTTTATTTGGTCAAGCAGTTCCATTATCAGTGGTTTTTTTAACTTTTGAACTTGAAAATCAAAAAGTACGTAAAATTACAGAATATTGAAAGAGTTGATCCATAATTTCATGTTTTTTTTCTGATAAAAAATTAACGCAGGGAATAAAAAACAAATACTATTTTGCCATATTTTGCCTTGTAGAGTGCATTATAGATTGTAAGTAAAGCTGTTACTTCCCAAGACATATTGATTGAATTTTTAGTCATCCGATTAATTGTTACAATTCTTTTCGAAACGCTTGCACGTTTAATAAATGGGATTACCTTTGCACCGCCTTTGAAAAACAGAGGTACTATAAAGGATGACTCAGTAGCTCAGTTGGTAGAGCACATCCCTTTTAAGGATGGGGTCCTGGGTCCGAGCCCCAGCTGGGTCACTACTTCTTCCCTGCAGATTGAAAAATTTGCAGGGAATTTTTGTTTAATTTTTTACTTTCCACCAGTAGCTCGTTGGCAGAGCATTCCGCTCACGGAATCCCGACGGAAGGGTCACTGCTTATCGTATCAAAATAAACTAAAAGCACATAAATTCATTGATATTTGTTTTTTCCGCCTTTACCGGATTGTCATATTCTGATATTGAAAACCAATGATCAAGAATGGCAGGAAAGTCATAAGGAGATGGAAGCAGAAGATGACTTTAAAAACCGGACTAAGTTTTCTCCTGATAAAAATTAACTTTACTTCTTTAAAATAGATAATGTTCCGCATAACCAGACTAAAATGAAAAGGATACTGTTTTCGATCTTATTTTTCATTATATCATCAACAATTTTTGCTTCCAACAGATTGCAATTCAGAAATATTGGGTTTAAGGAAGGGCTGAACAACATGAACATATCGGCCATTACACAGGATAAGCTTGGTTACATCTGGGTGGCTACAATGGGGGGTGTAAGCCGTTACAACGGCTACGAATTCAAACGTTTCTATTTCGATTCAACCAATCCGGAATCACTAAGTTCCAATCACGTTTCTTCTATTTTTTGTGCTTCCGACGGGCTGATTTATATTGGTACTGCCATTGGGCTGGATTGCTACGATAATCGAATCGATAAAATGCTAAAACCGTTTCCAGACTTAAGATGTACTGTATTGAAAATATTGGAATACAAAGGTTTTATTTATCTTGGCACAAATACCGGGCTTTATCGTTTTAGTCAGGAAACAAAAAAACTGGAAGAGCTTGGCAGTAACCTGACAGCAAAACCGGTGATCAACCATCTGATGTTTGACAAGAATGGAAATTTATGGTGTGCGCTTGATAATGGCAAAGGCTTGGCTGTTTATGATTTAGGTGCAGACCGGTTCGATATCTGTCAGAACGAGGTGCAACTTCCGGCAATCAATTGCAATACCGTCAGAACATTTTTTCAGGTTACTGAGAATATTATTTTGCTTGGAACGAAAGGCGGGATTAGTTGTTTTGATTTGAAGAGCCGAAAATTTATTGAAAACAGTGATTTCTCTCTACTGAAATCATCTCTGGGTGGTTACGATGTTCGTTTTATTCTGGAAAAAGAGCCTTCGATCTATTGGATTGGAACATTGCAGTCTGGTTTTTTTATTTACGATAAAGCAAGGAATACGGTCACCCGGATTTTAACTGATGATGATGAATTCTCTGAAATTCATTCGAACAACTACATGAGTTATTTTATTGACAAAACAGGGAATATATGGCTGGGAACCTTCGATTCAGGCTTGGATGTTTGGTTCAATCAGGCCAGGAATTTTAATTTTGATGGTTCACTGAATAACCTGACAAGAAATAAGTTTATCACTTACATTACTAATGATCAGGATAATAACCTGATAATTGCCACGCGTGAAAATGGTTTCTGGATTTATGATCCTGATAGCAAAATGCATAAATTATTCACAACAAGTAACAGTGAGCTGAAGCATAACAACCTTCGCACTGTTTTTGTTGATTCCGAAAATAAATACTGGTTAGGGATTTATTTCGGGTTACAGATTTTCAAACCTGCAAGTAATTCGTTTAAGACGATTTCTATTCCTGAACCGAACAATGGATCTGTATCTTTTTTGCAGTTTGGAAATCGGATTTTTGTAGGTACCGACGGTCAGGGATTATTGGTTTTTGACTTAGACGGTAATTTACTGAAACAAATTAAGGCGCAGGGTATTAATATTCCGATGATAATAAAATTAAATGACTCGGAACTATTTTTCGGGAGTTATGGCATTGGACTTTTCGCTATGAATTTTAATACCTATGCTGTTCGGAAAATTGAACTTGCAGATGAAAAAAAATATCCCGGATTACTTTTCGCCATGACGGCCTATATGGATAAACAAGGAATTATTTGGGTTGGCACCTACAATTATGGCATGTTTGCTTTCGATTTGAAAAACTCGAAGGTACGTAACATTAATATCAAAGAGGGTTTACCCAGTACTGATGCCATAGGTTTTGAAGAAGATGAGAATTCAAATTTGTGGGTGAGTACATCCTATGGGTTAGTCAAGCTCAATAAAAATGATTTTAGCATCAAAACATATTCGACCAATGAAGGTGTAAACAATTATCAGTTTCATGGAAAAGCTGCGCACAAGGATAATCGGGGAATTATTTATTTTGGGGGTAATTCGGGTTTGACTTATTTTAATCCGGTTGAGATATTGGTTGAACCCAGCGATGCTCCACATGTTGTGCTCGAAAATCTGTATGTTCAGAATTTATTGGTTAATCCTTCCGAAAAAAATAGTGCACTTATTAATAGTCTCCCTTTTACAAAGCAAGTTGAGCTAACTCATAAAGATCAGATATTTAGTGTCGATTTTGTTTCCTTTGATTATTTATCACCCGAGAAGGTCCGGTATTTTTATATGCTCGAGGGTTTTGATAAAGATTGGTACAGTGCCGGAACACAGCGCAGGGTCTCCTATTCAAATCTGGGCAGGGGAGATTATGTATTTCGGGTAAAATCGGTCAATCATGCAGGAATTAAATCAGAAAACGAGGCAAAATTGATGATTAACGTTAAGCCTGCACCCTGGTTTTCGTACACTGCATGGGCTGTTTATCTAGCTATAATGGCGGCGATCGCCTATTTTGTTTTCAGCCTTAGAATAAAAACATTCGTATATAAAAAGAACCTCGAAATTGAGTATTCAGAGCATTTGCGTGAGCGTGAGATTAATGTGATGAAGCAAAAATTCTTCACCAATATTTCACATGAACTTCGCACTCCACTCACCTTAATTTATGGATTGGTTACACAGTTTTCACAGCAGGAAAAGCTGAGTCCGCAAAAAAAAGAATTTGCCCAAAGTCTGGACCTTAATGTAAGCCGGCTTTTAAAACTGATCAATCAATTACTAACCTATAAAATGATTGAAAGCGAATCACTTACCTTGTGGCTTGAAAAAAGGAATATCAATGATGCGATCAGAAAAATACTCGAGCTTTTTAGCCTTTACGCCAAAGAAAAAGAGATCAGGATTGATTTTACAGCAGATATCACTTCTACACTGTTTTTCGATTACGATAAACTGGAAAAAATTTTGAGTAACCTGTTGTCGAATGCCATTAAGCATTCCCAAAAAGGGGGGCGGATAGAGGTCATTGTAAAAAAGATTTCCTGTGATCATGCTATGTCAGCATACAACATGGGCCTGGATTGTCAGGTGGCAGATTATGTAGAAATTATTGTAACAGACACGGGTCCCGGAATTGATGAAAAACATTGGAATACTATTTTTGACCGGTATAAACAAGTTGAATCACATGGCAGGCAAAGGCCTGATTATTCCGGAACAGGTATAGGGCTCAACTTTACCAAATCTCTGGTTGAACTTCATAAAGGAAAAATCAGGATGGAAAGCAAGGTGGGACAAGGCACAACTTTTGCGTTTATTTTGCCAGGCGATTGTTCCATTTTTGAACCAAAAGATTTTGCAGATTCGTCCGTTGCTGATGACCTCCAGGTAAGTGCTATGCTGGGTTTTACAACGGATAAAAATGGTATTTCCGACCAATTGGCAATTCAACCCGATTTTAAGAAAACGGTTCTCGTGGTGGAGGATGACCCGCTGTTAAATAATTTTTTGGTGAACAGTTTAAAAGATCACTACAAAATAATCACAGCTCATGATGGCGAGGCTGGACTGAAAATGGTCAAACGACAACTTCCGGATATCATTATTTCCGATGTAATGATGCCTAAAATGGATGGTTATGAATTGACAAAAAATATCAAAGAGAATAAGGAACTTTGCCATCTTCCGGTGATTCTTTTAACGGCTAAGAGTGAACCTTCCAGTCAGATTGACGGAATGCAATCGGGCGCTGATTTATACATTGTCAAGCCATTTAATTTGAATTTTCTCATGGCAGCAATCGATAGTCAGTTGAAAAACCGCAAACGGATTCAGAAAATGTTTTTCAATGGGATGATGCAAAATATGAACAACCTGGAAATTAACCAGATGGATCTTGGTTTTCTTTCCAAATTAAACGGAATTATCGAAAAAGAGTTTTCAAACCCGGAACTGGATATCCCATTTATTGCCAAAAGTTTAAACATGAGCAGATCCAGTTTTTACAGGAAGTTTTTAAGCCTGACCAGTCTTTCTCCTATTGCTTACATCCGTAAGTTTAGGATAAATAAATCAATTGAGTTTATTGCAACCGGAAAATATTCCCTGAATCAGGTCAGCGAAATGGCCGGATTTAGCTCTCCATCCTATTTCAGTACTGCTTTCAGGCACGAGCAAAACGTTACTCCATCTGAATTCATAAACCTCCCAAAGAATTTGCCCGGGGGTGATTCGTAAATTGTTTAAATTGACCTTCTCTGATAACCCTTTGGCTGTCCTGCTCTTTATACACAATTAAGCGGTGTGAATTGCATGGATATGAAAGAGCAATCCGTCAATTGACGGATGAAAAACGTGGGTGTAAGCCCACGGAAGAGAGGATGGTGTTGAAAAACCTGGTCATTCGTTTATAATGGATCATTCTGGGATGAATTTAAAAATGTATGAGACAAAATTGATTGCACATGTTCATTTTATAGTCGATTTTTGGAGGAAATATTAACCAAACAATTTTTTTTATGAAAAAACAACTCTTCCCTAAAAGCCATTGAAATTGTACTTGTTAAAATTATCCAAAAAAGATCAATTATTGTAAAACAACACATTTAAAACTAAATTGAGCATGAACAAATCTAAAGTTAAGTTCTGGCAAAAATTGCTTTTGTTTTGTGTATTTCTGCTGGTGAGTCAGCAGCTATTTTCACAGGTCAAAGGTAAAGTGTCGGATGCAGGCGGGGCGCCAATCCCCGGGGTTACTATTGTGGAAAAAGGAACCAGTAATGGTGTTATTTCCGATTCTAATGGAATGTACCAAATCTCTATTCAAAAAGCACAGGGAGCTGTTCTTGTCTTTACTTTTATTGGTATGGAGCCACAGGAAGTTTCAGTTGGTGGGAAAACGACCATTGATATAATGTTAAAGGAATCTACTGTTGACCTTGACGAGGTCGTTGTTGTGGGTTATGGTACTCAGAAAAAGGCAAGTGTCGTGGCTGCTATTGCAACAATCAGTGCAGCCGAAATTGTTCAGTCGCCCTCTTCTAACCTCACCATTGGGATGGCCGGCAAGTTGCCAGGTTTGACAATCATGTTAAAAGATGGCGAACTTGGAAAAGAGAATCTTCAAACTTTTATTCGTGGACAGGCTACCATGAACTCATCCAATCCTCTGGTATTGGTTGATGGGGTAGAAAGGGGGATTACCACAATCTCACCTTATGATATTGAGTCGGTTTCAATCCTCAAGGATGCTTCTGCAACTGCGGTATTCGGTGTACGTGGGGCAAACGGTGTAATCATTGTTACGACAAAAAAAGGTAAGGTAGGAAAACCGGAAGTTACGGCCACTGTCAACTATTCTTTACAGACACCTACGCGGCTGCCTCAGCCTATGAATGCCGTAGATTATATGAACACACGCAACCAGGTCGTCGAAATGAATACTCCCGGGGCAACTCCTCCCTATTCTGCCACCGTTTTTCAGCATTACAAAGACAATGACCTGCCAAACTATTATGTCGACCGGAATTGGTATAAAGAATTTACAAATAAGTATACCCCTATGGTAAAGGCGGATGTCAACCTTAGAGGTGGAAATGAGAAGACAAAATACTTTGCAAGCTGGGGCTATATGCGCCAGGGCGGACCATTTAAAACCGAACGTTGGGCTGAGTATAATTACGACAACAGCGAACGGCTCGACCGGTTTACCTACCGTGCAAATATCGATATGCAGATCACCAAAACGCTGAAAGGCTGGATGAATTTGTCGGGATACCTTCAGGACAAAAATGACCCGATCGTTCATGGCGGTATTGCCGATGCGGCCACCACGGCCTCCTATTACTATTTGTTGCTTGCCGAATTTACCGACATCCCTTCTGTATCGTTTACCGATTTGACCCCTACCGGAGGGATTGTCGCTACAGCCGGAGCTGACCGTGTGCCTTATGGTGCCTTAAACAGAACAGGTTACCGGAAAACAACAGCCAATACGATTAATACAACGATTGGATTTGAACAGGATCTTGCAATGGTTACGAAAGGGCTGACCGCCCGGGCCATTGTTTCGTACGATCCGAACTTTAACCATATCCGCGGTTTCAGACGTTCGTACCAGACTTATAATCCTTCACTTACAAAAACGGCTGCAGGTAAGGATACCGTCACTTTTGCAACAGGCATAGGATCCGATTCTGAATTGAGTTCGCAGCTGACACAAAGTGTAAGTAATAGTTTCGATCTCGAGGCTTCGATGAACTACAACCGCACATTTGGCCTTCATTCGGTCACCGGACTTTTACTCTATAAACAAAACCAACGAGTTACAGGGGCAGCGGTTCCCTTTAATTATGTGGGTGTCGTTGGCCGGATGACTTATGACTATGCACATCGTTACCTTGCAGAAGTCAACTTTGGCGTAAACGGGTCAGAACAATTCGCCCCAGGTAAAAGGTTTGGATTTTTCCCCTCCTTATCAGTAGGTTGGGTGCTCAGCGAGGAAAATTTCATGAAACAATCAAAAACTATCCAGTTTTTGAAAATCAGGGGATCTTTCGGACAGGTAGGAAATGATCAGATATCGTCCCAACGGTTTATCTATGTTGATGACTGGACACAGGGAGTGGGCGGATATTTTAATGGTACAGGCACTTTGCCCGGACTACCGAACCCTGTTTATCAGAACACCATTCCTAATGAGAATGTGACATGGGAAGTCAGTAATAAAGGAAACCTCGGATTTGAAAGCCGTTTTTTGCACGGTCTTGAATGGGATCTTGATGTTTTTTATGAAAAGAGAAGTTCGATTCTGATTTCCACCTTACCCATTCCTGAATATATGTTTGGCCAGACAGCCCTTCCGCCTGTTAACGATGGGATAATGACCAACCGCGGATTCGAAACCTCCTTTTCGTATAAAAAGCAAGTCAACAAAGACCTCTTTTTAATGAGCCGTGTAAGTGCCGCGTTTGCCAGAAACAACATTGAGAAATCCAACGAGACGCGTTACGACTCAACTTTTGTCTACCGCAACCGCGTGGAAGGATTTCCAAGAAATACCATATGGGGTTTCAATTACCTGGGTTATTTTAAAGATCAGGCCGATATTGATTCCTCACCAGGTCAGACGGGTCTTGGCGCAACTACTCTTCCGGGCGATTTGAAATATGCCGATACAAATGGCGACAAAGTGATTGACGAGAAAGACAAAATTCCGATGAATCATCCTAACATTCCCGAATTAAATCTCTCCTTCAGCCTGACGGCAGCTTATAAAGGATTCGATTTAAGTGTTTTACTGCAGGGAGTTACAAATTATACGTATGATTTCTCAGGACGTGCAATTTATGACTGGGATGGAAATGCCTATGGCGGGATAAAGAATTATTTCGAATTGCATAAATATGCCTGGACACCCGAAAAAGCTGCCAGTGGTGGTGATATCAGGTACCCAAGAATGCACACCGACGGTATAACCGTAAGTAAACAACCGAGTAACTACTGGCTGATCGATTTATGGTATATGCGCATCAAAAACCTTGAATTGGGTTATACCATTCCAAAAAGATGGAGCTCAGCCGTCGGACTTCAAAACTTCAGGATCTATTTCAACGGATTAAACCTGTTGACAATCGATAATATGCCATTCAAGTACCTTGATCCGGAAGTTTCCAATTCCCTGAGCCATCCGATCTCTGCCAACTATAATGTAGGCGTAAATATTACTTTTTAACAGATACGGGATAAATCATAGATAATAATAGAAATATCTGATATTATGAAAAATAATTTTAAAATCATAAACATCCTGCCACTGCTTATCCTTTTAGTGATATTGTCGGCAGGTTGTGAAAAGGCTTTTCAAAAAGCCCTGGACCGAGCCGCCGATTCGAGGGAAACATTGACGGGTATGTTAAGCGATGTCAACAAGGTAAAGGGAATGTTTAGTGCCTGCTATGCCGGGATTCCAAAAAACCGTATCTATCTCTACTTCTGGACAACCGAAGAAGAACTGACCGATAATTGTTTTGATAGTCAAGGTCAGAGCATGGGTAACTGGCGTTCCGGTTTACTAACCCCCTCTTTTGCTGCCGTGTGGGCAGGCGAATCGGGAAATACTTATACAAATACCGGGCAAAGCTGGTGGGGGAGATACTGGGGGGCCCTTCGCCAGTGTAATATTTTTATTGAAAATATCAATAATATCACCGTTCCGCTCGAACAACTGGCTCAGTCAGACAAAGACCTTATGTTGGATGAGGCAAAGGCATTAAGGGCTTTTTATCAGTTTAAACTGATCAGTATGTACGGACCATTGCCCTTTCTGGAGACCTCTTTTGAAGTGGATTATGCCGGATGGAAAGATTTGAAACGTCCGTCTTTCGATGCTGCTGCTAATAAGATTGCTGCCGATCTGCAGGCTATCATTGCTAACGGGAAAATTCCGTTAAAGCGCGATCCTGCCAATGTGAATGATAAATATCGTATACCACTTAGTTTTGTTTACGGGTTGAAGTCACGGGTCCTTTTATTTAATGCAAGCCCATTATATAATCCTACCGGTGACAAAACCAAATACGATGCAGCTGCGGCCGCAGCCAAACAGTTGCTCGATCTCAATGCCTATACTTTGGAGCCGTTTGCTAATATGAAGAGAATGTATATCTCCAATTATAATGTTGATGTGGAAGCAGTTGAAGTGATCTGGAAAGGACGTGATGCGGTGGCGCAATTAAGTAATGTAGCCGGAATGAACCTTTCTACTACGGTTCCGGTACGTTGTGTTGTTGCTCCTGCCAAGTCAGGGGAGACACCATCCCAGGAGATTGTCGACTGCTATGAGATGAAAAATGGCGCCATGATCATTCAGAATTATGACGCGACACACGCTAAACCCACATTTACGCCCGAAGCGGTTGCAGCCGGTTATGATGATGTAAACAACCCTTATGCAAACAGGGATGCCCGCTTATCGAAAGATATTCTCTACAACGGGAACTATTTTGGCGAATCGTACCAGATGGGATCGATAACCGTGTTTACCTATCTTGGTTGCCCTGGAACTGGCACCAATGGATTAAGTACAACCGGCGACAACAAAAAGACCAGTACGGGCTATTACTATGCCAAGGACCGTGATCCATTATGGTATGGCAAGGCCGGGGGCAATGGAAGATGTACTCAATACAGTGTCTATATGCGAATTGCTGAAATATGGCTGAACTACGCTGAAGCATTGTGCGGAGCGGGTAAGTTTGACGAGGCTTGCCTTGCTTTGGATAAAACACGCCTGCGTGCCGGTCAGCCTTCAATAAAAGCAGTCCCCGGTTTCCAGTCAGGTAATCTGGCCTGGCTCATGAAACGTATTTACAATGAACGCCGTGTCGAACTTGTTCTCGAGGATAGCCGGTTTTATGATGTCAGACGTTGGAACCTGATCAGCGATGTGAACAACAATGCGGTAAGCGGAATGCTTCCTGAGCAGAATGGAACAAACAAATACAAATATACCCGCTATCAGATACCATTTTTATGGGCATGCCATAATGAAAAATACAAGGTGTTACCTATTCCTTTAGTTGATAAGAACTTACTTCCAGGGATTGATCAGCCTGAAGCATGGCGGTAGTAATTATTCCTGAAGAAATCTTTAAGTTATTAAAAAAATAGATATGAAAAATATAATCAAACGATACTTTTTAATACTCTGTTGTGTCTTGCTAGGCTCGTTAAATGCTCATGCTCAGCAGATGATAACGGGAAAAGTGACCGACTCAAACGGGGCGGCATTGCCTGGTGTTATCATCACACAGGATGGAAACACACTACAGACTGAAACTGATCTGGCAGGAAAATTTTCAATCAAGGTAGATGCGCTTCCTGCAACCATTTCGTATGTTTTACCCGGATACGAAAGATCAAAAATCAGTTACAGCAATTCCCAAAGCGATCTTGTCGTTGTCCTGGGCAAAACCGAATTCCAACCCGTCGCTTTTGGATCAGTAAAGAAAAAAAATGTTACTACATCGCTTTATTCGATTTCGGGTGACGAATTGGTTTCTAGCCGGACAACCAGTTTGCTGATGGCACTCCAGGGAAGGATTCCCGGTTTACGTGTGATCCAGACCGATGGGGAACCTGGTCGCGAAAATTATGACTCTCACGTCAGGGGATACAACTCACCCAATTATAATGGGACCATGTATGTTGTCGATGGTGTTGAACGTTATATTACAGGGATCGAACCCAATGAAATAGAGAATGTGACAGTTTTGAAAGATGCTGCCGCAACCGCTATGTATGGGATGCGCGGCTCAGCGGGCGTCATACTTATCACAACCAAAAAAGGGTTTGTGGGAAAATCAAAGATCAATGTTTCGGTCGATTATTCGATGCAGGCACCAACCCGGCGTCCGAACATTGTTTCTGCTTACGATAATTCAAACATGTATAACCAGCGCCTGGCTAATGATACGCTCTATGCTGATGCACAGGCAATAGCCGCCGGAGGGGCACCAATCGATCAGACGGGATCAGATTTTTATACCGCCGCTGAGCTGGAACATTACCGTACAGGAGATATGAAAGAATTTTATCCTGTCCGTAATATACTCAAGGATTTTATGAAGGATTATTCAAAAGTAGCGCGGGTGAATGTTAACTTTCAGGGTGGCACAAAGGGGATGCGCTATTTCACCTCCCTGGGATACACTACGCAAGGCGGACTTTTTGCCAGTGAAAAATTTTCAAAGTACAGCTACGACAACGAAGTGAAAAGCAGCAGGTTCAATTTCAGGAACAACATCGATGCAGCGCTGAATCCTAAACTCGATGCCTGGGTGAATATAGGTGGCTATATCGAGAAAATCAATACACCTATGGTTGGAATGAACGCCCTCATTGGCGAAATATACGACACACCTAATAACGCTTATAACGAGCTGACACCTGCCGGGGAAGTACTCATTAACCGGAGAAAAATGAACGCTGGTTCTATTTACGGTGATATGAACCGTACCGGATCAAATCTTGAAACAACAACACGTTTAAGTAATACCTTCGGGATGCGTGAAAAACTGGATCAGATTCTTCCCGGCTTATCTGCAACAGCTCAGTTCGCTTTCGATATCTATTCTGTAGGTACTCAAACCAGGAGCAGGTCATACGAGAAATGGGAAGTTGCAACTTTGAAGGCTAAAAGCGGCTTAGACTCTCTCGGATATGTGAAAGTGACAGGCTCTGCAAATAGCACCCTTTCTGATGGTCTGTCGACGTTTTTCTATTATATGTACAACATGAGGGCAATGCTTGAATACAGCCACGATTTTGGTTTAAAACACAGCGTTACCGGATTGCTGGTTGGCGAAAAGCACATGCAGCAGCAGCAGGTTTTTGTGGCTTCAAAATACCTGAACCTTGCCGGGCGATTTACTTATGCCTATGATAACCGGTATTTTGCTGAGGCCAATTTTTCGTACCAGGGAAACGAACAGTTTATGAAAGGGAAAAGGTTCGGATTTTTCCCTTCCGTTTCTCTCGGCTGGACACTCTCTGAAGAGAACTTCCTTAAAAACTCGAAGACCCTTACTTTTATGAAGTTACGCGCATCGGCAGGTCAAAACGGGAACAGTATTTATAATTACGGGGGTGCCAATCAGTACCTCTATCTGTCAACCTGGAATTCGGGGGCGAATGAGGTTCAACTGGGTAACGAAAACATCAGGTGGGAAACTTCTACCAAATATAATGTTGGAATCGAATCGGAGTTCTTTAAATCGTTGACCTTTGCCGCAGACCTGTTCTACAATAAAAACACAGGTATTATCATCCGCGACATTGCCATTATTCCAAACGGCATGATGGGGCTTCCGTCCGGGGCGCTTCCTCCCGCCAACCTTGGCGAAGTCACCAACAAAGGTTTTGAAGTAGTTTTTGGATACAATAAAAAGTTCAGCAATGACTTTTCGCTTAACCTGAACGGAAATATGTCATTTTCCCGAAACGAAAGAGGATATATGGCCGAAATGCCTTATGATTCCTCCTATGCCTATCCTTACCAGAGCGAAGGGTATCCGATCAATTATAATTGGGGGTACAGGTCTGCCGGAATCTTCAATTCGCAAGTTGAAATTTCCAATTGGCCAAACCAGTCGGCCCTTGGCGGTGTTCCGATTCCCGGAGATATAAAATACCTGGATATCAACAAGGATGGTGTAGTCGATACCAAAGACAGGGCTCCGTTAGGCATTGGACAGGCGCCTGAAATTTCTTTCGGATTTAAAACCCAGGTTAATTATAAGTGGTTTGACCTCAACCTGTTTTTTAATGGTTCTGCCCGCAGGAATGTGAATCTCTCTGGATTTGGAAGATGGTCGAACCGCGATAATTTTACCGAATATATGAAGGAAGCCTGGACACCTGAAAAAGCGGCCTCCGGCCTGAACGTTATTTATCCACGTCTCGGCAAATCATCAACCAACTTTATCTCCAGTGATTACTGGTTGACCGATGGTTCTTATCTTCGTTTGAGAAATATTGAGCTCGGCTTTACCCTGCCTCAAAAGTTTTCAAAAATAATAAATGCCGGTGCAATTCGTTTTTATGCCAATGGATTAAATCTTCTTGTATGGGACAAGTTGCCAACGGATGATTTCGATCCTGAATCCGCTAGTACCGGAAATACAGGTTATCCAGTGCTAAAAGCCTATAACTTTGGTATAAGTGTGAAATTTTAGAACGATAAATTCAAACAAAATGAAAAGAAGAAATATTTTCAAATTTAAATCAGGGGTTCTCTTGTTACTTTTCGCATTTAATGCCTGCGTAAGCGAACTGGATCAGGTTCCATCTGATAAGATAGATATCAATCGGTTGTTGAATAAAATAGGGTCGGTTACGGAGTTTAGAAATAATTGTTACGACCAGCTAAATACCACATTTTCCGGTCAGAATTCCGGTCAGTTACTTGATGCCTACACCGATGATGGTTTCATGGCAGGAACAGCTACCAACGATTGGCACAATGCCTTACTGACCCCTCAAAACAGCCTTTTTGCAGGCTCCATCTGGAATGCAAATTGGACAGGAATCAGAAAGTGTAACCTGGCTTTGATTTATCTCCCCCAATCCCGGGTGGAAAAAACCCAAATCAGTGACACCGATTTGAAAAAGTGGATGGATGAAGTGAAGCTTATACGGGCCTGGTATCATTTTATGCTCATACGGAATTTTGGCCCTGTCCCCTTTGTTGATCAGCCATTTGAACCTGATTATACTGGTTGGGCAACGCTTAAACGGCCTACTTTTGATGAAATTTCAACCCGCATTGCCAAAGAATGCGATGATGTTATCGCGAGCGGTTCATTGCCATTGAGGTGGCAGACTTCAGGCGATTACGATAAGCTTAACCTTGCTGTTGCCTATGCGCTTAAAGCCGACGTTTTACTCTATAACGCCAGTTTGCTGAATAATCCCGCAGGAGACCAGGTAAAATGGCA
>JBBRGI010000020.1:0-23219 GCA_038240855.1 Bacteroidales bacterium
CCTCTTCCCATTCCGAACAGAGAAGTTAAGCCCGACAGCGCCGATGGTACTGCGTAAAGTGGGAGAGTAGGCCGCCGCCAACCTTAAATTAACCCCGGATTCTTTATTGAGTCCGGGGTTTTTGTTATGCGAATTACACGAGCCCTTCAAGCGGTTGTAAACCCAAGTTATAGTGATAGTTTGACTTGTCCAGGACATGAACAAGTCAAACTATCACTATGATTCCACCCGGACCTGAACAAGTCAAACTATCACTATGATTCCTAACCCGGAAAGCTGCATCAAAAATTAGGCAGGCTTTCGTATAAAATATAAAAAATTAGAACATTTAAGTTATATGTTCTAATTCCTTGGTATAAATGTTAATTTTTGATAAATGTTAAGAATTTCACAGTTTTAGATTATAATTTGCTAATATAATCGTAACATTGCGACCAAATTAATTAAATTGGGAAATGTTTTTTTTGTTCAAACTTAAAATCAAAGAATCATGAATGATATGGGAGTAGCTTTCGAACTATTGGGGGTCGGAATGGTCACAGTATTTCTTATTTTATCGTTGGTTGTCCTATTGGGTAACTTAATAATCAGGTTTGTAAATAAGTTTATACCGGAAATTAAAAAAGTATCTGCTCAAATGGGGGATGCTGTACAAACAGAGATTCATCCACGGAAAGTTGCGGCAATCGTTTCTACGGTGAATGTTGTTACAAATAATACAGGCCGTGTAATCAAAATTGAAAAATTATAATCAGTAGTAGTGTAATTGCACTATAGCTAGGCTAAATTGTATATAATTGTAAAATAGAATATTGACTTATGAGTGGAAGAAAGATTAAATTCTCATTGGTTTATCGTGATATGTGGCAATCTTCGGGTAAGTACGTACCACGCGTTGATCAATTAGTTAAGGTAGCTCCGCATATTGTAGACATGGGATGTTTTGCACGTGTAGAAACCAATGGTGGTGGATTTGAGCAAATTAATTTGCTTTTTGGAGAAAATCCAAATAAAGCAGTTCGCGAATGGACAAAACCGTTCCATGAAGCCGGGATCCAGACCCATATGCTGGAACGTGCACTCAACGGAATCAGGATGAACCCGGTACCTGCTGATGTAAGAAAACTGATGTTCGAGGTAAAGAAAAAACAAGGAACAGATATTGCCCGTTCTTTTTGCGGATTAAATGATCCGCGAAATATTCTGGATTCGGTAAAATATGCCAAAGAAGCCGGAATGATCGCTCAGGCAACTCTCAGTTTAACCTATTCAAAGGTTCATACCGCTAAAAGTTTTATTCATTTGGCTGATGTACTGATTAAAGGTGGCGCCGATGAAATATGCCTAAAAGACATGGCTGGTATAGCACGTCCGGCATGGTTGGGCAAAATTGTCAAAGGGATCAAGGCAATGCATCCTGATATTCCGCTTGAATATCATTCCCATTCAGGTCCGGGATTTGCGATGGCTACAATTCTTGAAGTAGCCCGCGATGGTGTTGATTATATTGATGTGGCAATGGAACCACTTTCATGGGGAACCGGACATGTCGATCTGTTGGCTGTTCATGCTATGCTTGAAGATGACGGATTTGATGTGCCTGCCATTAATATGGATGCCTACATGAAAGTCCGTTCGCTGACTCAGGAATTTATGGATGATTTTCTTGGATATTATATCGATCCCAAGAACAGATACATGAATTCAATGCTTATAGGTCCGGGATTACCAGGGGGTATGATGGGTTCTCTGATGTCTGATCTTGAAAATAACCTCTCAAGCCTGAACAAATGGATGGCAAAACGCAATAAACCCCTGTTAACCCAGGATGACCTGCTGATTAAACTATTCAACGAAGTTGAGCACATCTGGCCAATGCTTGGATATCCTCCTCTGGTAACTCCATACAGCCAGTATGTAAAAAATCTGGCACTTATGAATGTGATTCAGATTGAAAAAGGCGAAGAACGCTGGAGCATGATAGCTGACAATATCTGGGATATGTTGCTGGGCAAGGGTGGCAGACTTCCCGGAGAACTCGATCCTGTTATCATAAAACTGGCCGAAGAAGCCGGTAAGGAATTTTACCACGGTGTTCCACAGGATCTTTATCCGGATGATCTGGATACTTTCCGCAAGGAAATGGATGAAAAAGGATGGGAATATGGTAAGGATAATGAAGAATTATTGGAACTGGCCATGCATCCTCAGGAATACCGCGCCTATAAATCGGGTGCAGCTAAAAAAGCATTTGAAGAGGATTTGGCAAAACGTCGTATCGAAGGTGGTGGTCTTAATGCCGGCACTGCTGTAATTAATACTGCTGAACCCGTAAATTCTGTAGCCGATTTGAAACCTTCAACGATGTTTATTGAAGTTGAAGGTGAACGGTTCAAGGTGTCGGTCGAATATGGAGAAAACGGATATACCTCCGAACTTGTGCCAGTGGAAGATACTGCTGCTTCAGCACAGGAATCCAAGGGACCACTAAAAGTAATTATGGCACCTCTCGAAGGTAAATTTTATCTGACCAAGGAAAGCTCTGAAGTTGCGATAAAAGTTGGTGATATAATCAAAGTTGGAGACCTGATAGGTTACATTGAAGCAATGAAAACCTACAATGCTATCCGTTCTCATGTGGCAGGTGTTATAGTGGAAATCCATAAGACTTCAGGAGTTGATACCGAAGAAGACGACGTATTAGTTAAAATCAAATAGCCAAACTGAAGACATGGGTATATTAGAGAATCTGTATAAAATGACAGCTTTCCAGGATATCTTCAACACTCCTGGTTATTTATTAATGTTGGGAATCGGGTCGTTTCTTTTGTATTTAGGAATTCATAAAAAATACGAACCATTGTTGCTTGTTCCGATTGCTTTTGGTGTCATATTGGCAAATCTTCCCGGGGGGATGATGGGCGTTGTGCCTGAAGAATTTATAAAACTTCCCGGCGGTCAGTCAAAAAATCTGCTTGACATCGCGCATGATCATGGAATCATGAATTTTCTTTACTACGCGCTGATTAAAACCGGATTTTTACCGCCGATCATCTTTATGGGAATTGGGGCACTGACCGATTTTGGTCCGATGTTACGTAACCTGAAACTGGCATTTTTTGGAGCAGCTGCTCAGTTGGGGATATTTACGGTATTAATAGTAGCCATTTCCTTGGGTTTCACTGCTAAAGAAGCAGCTTCGCTCGGAATTATCGGTGGTGCCGATGGCCCGACAGCTATTTATACGACCATTAAACTTGCTCCGCATTTATTGGGCCCGATTGCAATTGCTGCTTATTCATACATGGCTTTGGTTCCGGTAATTATCCCATTGGTGGTACGACTCACTTGTTCCAGAAAAGAACTTTTAATTAACATGAAAAACATGGATAAACAGTATCCATCTACGCTGAAAATTAAAAATCTTAAGGCAGTAAAAATTGCTTTCCCGATTGTACTTGGAATTGTAATTTCAATATTTGTTCCCTCTTCAGTTCCACTTCTGGGAATGTTGCTCTTCGGTAACCTGTTGAAGGAAATCGGATCCAATGTTGCACGACTAAGTGAAGCCGCGACAGGTTCAATACTGAATACTGCAACTATTTTTCTTGGATTAACTGTTGGTGCAACCATGACTGCACAGGTTTTCCTGGATTTTAAGACTATCATGATCATTGTGGGGGGATTTCTTGCATTTGCGATTTCTATTTTTGGTGGTATTTTGTTTGTTAAAATCGCTAACCTTTTTTCCAAAAAGAAGATTAATCCTCTGATTGGTGCTACCGGGCTAAGTGCAGTTCCGATGGCTTCGCGTGTTGCCAACGATATCGCATTGAAACTCGATTCATCGAATCACATATTACAATACTGCATGTCGAGCAATATTTCAGGTGTGATTGGTTCGGCAGTTGCTGCCGGTGTACTGATTTCGTTCCTTCAATAAGGATAGCAATTCTATACTTTAAAAAACGCTCTTCAGAAACAAAGGGCGTTTTTTTGTCCCCTGATTTCTACTCCTGATTTCCAAATGATGAAGATTTAAATGCTGCTGAACAACAAAAAGCAAGCCGCGGTCAGCCTGTCAACAAATACCCGTTGTATTAAGAAATTGCGAATGCCCCATAATACTTTCGCTTCCGTTTGAATAAGTTTGCGGAGTTCGTTACTTTTGCAAAATTTTCTTAATGCAGGTTTTTCTGCGATAAAGTACATTGATCTTTATAAATAATCTTATGGCACAATACTTTAATGATGTATCCAGAACATTTAGTGAGTATCTCCTTATTCCGGGGCTGACAACAAAAGATTGTTTTCCTGCGAATGTCTCGTTAAAAGTACCCCTTGTAAAATTTGTGAAAGGTGAGAAATCGGATATTGAGCTCAATATCCCAATGGTATCGGCGATAATGCAGTCTGTTTCAGATCATAACCTTGCTATTGCCCTTGCACGAAACGGTGGTTTGTCTTTTATTTTTGGATCGCAGTCTATTGAAAGCCAGGTAGATATGGTTCAGCGTGTTAAGAAATTTAAGGCCGGATTTGTTGTTAGTGATTCAAATCTTACCCCCAATAATTGTTTGTCCGATGTCATTCAAATGGTGAACAGAACAGGTCACTCGACAATCGGTATTACCGAAGATGGCAGTGCAAACGGGAAATTATTGGGATTGGTGACCAGCCGTGATTACAGGGTCTCAATAGATAGCCCTGACAAGCCGGTAAAATCGTTTATGACACCATACTCCAAACTTATCGTTGGCAAGCTGGGCATCTCTCTAAACACGGCAAACGACATCGTATGGGAGAATAAACTGAATTGCCTTCCCATTATTGATGATCAGCAACATTTACAGTACTTTGTCTTCCGAAAGGACTACGATGACCATCAGGATAATTTAAATGAGCTGTCGGACAGCAACAAAAAACTTTGCGTGGGTGCCGGAATTAACTCGCGCGATTACAAGGAACGTGTTCCCGCGCTTTTAAATGCCGGAGCCGATGTTTTGTGTATCGATTCTTCGGATGGATTTTCAGAATGGCAGGCTGAAACAATCCGTTATATTAAGGAGAATTTTGGAGAGCAGACAAAAGTAGGTGCCGGTAATATAGTCGACGCTGATGGATTTCATTATCTTGTTAAAGCAGGCGCTGATTTCATCAAGGTTGGTATAGGCGGCGGTTCAATATGTATTACCCGAGAACAAAAGGGGATAGGAAGAGGACAGGCAACTGCACTGATCGAAGTCTCACAGGCTCGTAAAGAATATTTCGAGGAGACGGGAATTTACATTCCGCTATGCAGTGATGGTGGGATTGTTCACGACTATCACATGGTTCTTGCCCTGGCAATGGGTGTCGATTTTCTGATGATGGGACGTTATTTTGCCCGGTTTGATGAGAGTCCGACAAAAAAGATGAAGATTGGCAATAGCTATGTGAAAGAGTACTGGGGCGAAGGATCGAACCGGGCACGGAACTGGCAGCGTTATGATATGGGTGGCAACGAATCGCTTAAATTTGAAGAGGGTATCGACAGTTATGTACCCTATGCCGGTAAATTGAAAGATAACCTGGATGTGACCCTTGGAAAAATTAAATCAACCATGTGCAGTTGTGGAGTAGTTTCTATTCCTGAATTACACGAAAAAGCTAAAATAACGTTGGTTTCTTCGACCAGTATCATCGAAGGCGGCGCCCACGACGTGATCTTAAAAGAGGCAAGTAATTAAGATTGCTTGCCCCTTCAGTTAATTTATCAGATTAAGCTTGACCGGTTTTTATTGCGCGGACTAATCCACGTCGTAAATACGGCGGCTTAATTTTTTTATCAGTAACAAGAAGCATAAAGCCTTCTGAATGCGAAGTTTCGAAACCATATTGAGTAAGTAGCTCCGTAAACTCCTTTTCATCCTGTGGCTTATGATAGGTGCAAACAGCCACTTTCAGGAAACGTGACTCCTGAAGAATTCTTTTACAGCCATCAAACAGCTTTGACTCTGCTCCCTCCACATCAATTTTAAGGACGGATATTTTTTCGTCAGGTTGAAAAAAACTGTCTAATGTCGCGCATTTTGAATTGCACACATCTCCAACGAATTTGTTTACAATCACTACTTTATCTTTCCAGGGTTCAAACGTTGCATTCAATGGTTCAAGCCACTCTTTATCGCTTTCGAACAGAATTACCCGTGATGCACTTTCAATATGACTTAAGGCAAAATTTCCTTCTGCTGCTCCGATATCAACAATTACATCGCCCTTGTCCACCCTAAAATTATCATTGATGTAACAGTGCGGACAGCGTGGATACTGTTCCTTACTCAACTCATTAAAACTTTTACGGATTCTTTTTTTGCTCCATCTTTTTTTGAAATAGAGTTTTTTTCCGTAAAGAATTACGTAACGTAATCCTTTACGGATATCTTCAAAGACTTCAATATCCTCTTCGCGGTACTGATCCTGGAAATCATACGGAAAAATAGCCACCGGGTTTTTACTCAGATAATCAAGCACAGGGGTAATATCATCGGCAAGAGGTTTGGACATGCCGGCATAATATTTAAGAACATTCGCCCGTAACACCTTGGCTACTAGTTTTTTCCGGATAAATTTCGGTACAATAATTCTGAATAGCGGCGATTGAATAATGTTCATATTTAGTTTTTAGTTTCCTTCTGTTTTCGATTTCGTTTCGAAGAGTGGATAAACCGAACAGATCATTGTGCAAAATTATTCAATAAAATGACATTTTTACTTATAAAAATTGAATGCAGGGTTTGAGTATAAGGGAATTTTCCCGATTTCCAGGAACCGGAAAACCATAATGAGAGGATGGTTTAGTGAGTCAGGATGATTTTCCGATTATAATTTACTGATCTTTTGCTTAGCCATGTTTGAGAATGAATGCTTTCGAGGTAGTAACTGGCTAATTTGAAATAAACCCGTGATTTTAGATTCAGTCGTCTGATGAAAAAAAAGAGGGTTCCCGCGATTGCAACAGGAAGGCCAAGCACCATATTATCCAGAATTAAAATTGAATGTATGAAAACGGCTCGCCATCCTCTTTCATGTTTCGAGACATAAATATGACGGGAAATGTTCACCTCAGTTTTAGTTAAAGCGCTGGTTTGGAGGTTAATCCGCGATGACCCGCCATGATTGTGTTCAATGGTCGTATTTTTCAGAATGACAATTTCCCCGTTTCGTTGTTTCGCCCGTCGACATAAGTCAACGTCCTCGTAATACATCCAGAAATCCTCGTCCCAACCACATAATCCATTAAAACTTTCCCTGCTGATCATGATTACAGAGCCTGATACCCAGTCGGGATATAAATAATCACCAGTCTGGTAGAATAATTTTTCCTTATGTCTGTGAATTAACCGGTTTAAGGCACGTAACCACCCGGTTGCGGTGAAAACCGATAAAAATACTCTGTGCAACCGCTCCATTGATCCATCCTCATTCACCTGGCCGCATGAAATTACTGAGAATTCTTTCCTGTTACGGACTTCTTTAAGAAGATTAAATAATGCGTCGGCTGAAATTATGGTATCGGGATTTAAAAACAAAAGAAAGGAGCCCTGACTATTGGCTGCGCCCAGGTTGCAACCACTTGCGAAACCCAGGTTGCCCGAGTTGACTATAAAGGTAAAAGCCGGGTACAGCTTAATGAAAACTTCAATTTGTCCGTCATTTGATAAATTATCAATAATAATCCCCTCGTGCGAAAAACGATTATCTTTAATTAATTTAAGTGAGTCAAGACATTGTTTTAATCTTTTCCACCCTTTGTAATTTACGATTATGATTGATATATCAGGCAATTCTAACAGGTTTTGGTACAAAATTAGTAATTTTCATCTATCATTTGGTTCCGGATAAGTTAATGAAGCACAAAATTAATTTACATCCGGATTTTTCGATTTGAGAGATTTTCAGCTTCGGTTGGTAAGAGGATGGAAATAAGAATCCCCCTTGGATTTTAAATCTTTGGGGGATCCGATGCTGTAATTAATCGGATTGATCTAATAATTCCGGATAAGAACCAATAACCAATCCGACTTATTTTGTCTTAAGCCATAAGCCTTCCATCTCTTCGAGGGTCTTTCCCTTGGTTTCCGGAACCATCTTCCAGACAAAAATAAAGGAGAGAAGACTCATTACCCCATAGAACCAGTAAGTCATTGCGCCACTGAATTCCATCATCGCCGGATAGGTCGACGAAATAAAATAATTTGCGGCCCACTGTGCAGCAACAGCAATTGCAATCGCTCTTCCCCTTATTTTATTGGGAAATATTTCACTGATAAGAACCCAGCAGATAGGTCCCCATGACATCATAAATGAGGCGGTATAAATAACAATAAATACCAGCGTGCTAATTCCAATAATCTTCATAAAGGCCAGTGCTCCAATGGCAAACATACCTACAGCCATTCCGATGGATCCGATCATGAGAAGTGGTTTTCGGCCATATTTATCGACTGTTACGATCGCCAGCACAGTGAAAATCACATTGACTAATCCCATCACTACCGTTTGAAGCATTGAAGCATCTTTAGCAGCTCCCATACTTTCGAAAATACGCGGGGCATAATAAAGCGCAACGTTGATCCCAACAAATTGCTGAAAAACAGATAGCAGAATTCCGATGATGATGACCACCTTTCCGAAGGCGAATAATTTTTCAGAAGCTGCCTCAACTGATTTTTTGATATCGTTCATAATGAGTTTGGCCTGCTGAACCCCGTTAATTTTAGTCAGAATTTCCAAAGCTTTGCCGTCCTGATGGGTTAAGGCAAGGAATCGCGGCGTTTCGGGAACAAAAAACAACAATATTCCAAAAATTCCGGCTGGTATTGCTTCGGATAAAAACATCCAACGCCACCCTGTTTCATTGATAAACTCTATTGTTTTCCCTTGGGCAATTCCCCAGTTGACGAAATAAACAACCAGCATTCCAAAAATAATAGCAAACTGGTTGATCGAAACCAACCGGCCGCGAATATCGGCAGGAGCAACTTCCCCGATGTACATAGGGACGACAGCAGATGCCAGGCCGACACCTATTCCCCCAATGATGCGGTAAAAATTAAACATGTATAATAATCCCAGGGTAGGCTCGCCCCGTTTGAAAAATAAAGCTTCAGGAAATCCTGAGCCCAGTGCTGAAAGGAAGAACAATACTGCCGCGAACATCAGTGTTTTTTTTCGCCCCAGTTTTGAAGCCAGGATGCCTGAAAGCATACCTCCGATGATACAACCTATCAACGCACTTGAAATTGTCGCGCCGTGTGCCAGCGATCCGAGTCCGAGGCTTGTAATAAGGTAAGCCTGCACCGATTTTTCTGCGCCTGAAATTACTGCTGTATCATATCCGAATAAGAGTCCACCCAGTGTTGCCACCAGTGTAATCCCCATCACATAACCCAGATTGCGTTCCTTCATGGGCTTAAATATAGCTGTTAATCAGTTGTTCAAGCATTTCCTGTTTGCCGCTGATCTGTTTTGGTTCGCCAATTTCAGCAGCCACGTCACGCAGATCTTCGAAAGTCAGTTTTCCAGCTTCAAACGCGGCACCCTTATTACTATCATAGGAGCTGTAACGGTCTTTTCTGAATTTAAGGTAATCGGACTCTTTGAGTAATTTATCGGCAATGATAAAAGCTCTTGCAAAAACGTCAATTCCTGAAACATGGGCTATAAATATGTCTTCAAGGTCAGAAGAATTACGGCGTGTTTTAGCATCGAAGTTGATGCCACCGGTTTCGAAACCTCCGGCCTGAATGATCTCAATCATTGCCTCGGTAACTTCGTAAATATTTGTAGGAAATTCATCCGTATCCCAGCCATTCTGATAATCTCCCTTATTGGCATCAATCGATCCAAAAACTCCTGCATCGGCAGCCATACGTAACTCATGTGAAAATGTATGGCCAGCCAGCGTAGCGTGATTGACTTCGATATTCATCCTGAAATCATTTTCAAGTCCGTACTGACGTAGGAATCCAATTACAGTCTGGGTATCAAAATCATATTGATGTTTGGTTGGTTCCATTGGTTTAGGCTCAATGAGGAAAGATCCATTGAACCCGTTTTTGCGGGCATAATCACGTGCCATCTGCAGAAACCGACCAAGATGTTCCAGTTCTCTTTTTGTATTAGTGTTGTGAAGCGACATATAGCCTTCGCGGCCGCCCCAGAACACATAATTTGTTCCACCAAGAGCAATTGTTGCATCAATTGCATTTTTAACCTGGACGGCTGCATTTGCCAGAACACTGAAATCGGGATTTGTGGATGCTCCGTTCATGTACCTGCGATGCGAAAATACGTTGGCTGTACCCCAGAGAAGCTGAACACCGGAGTCTTTCTGCATCTGTTTCATTACTGGAACAGCCTGGCTCATCCTCTTTTCGATTTCAAATACCGATCCGTCACCTACGATATCTGTATCGTGAAAACAATAAAATGGAGCTCCTATTTTTGTGATGAATTCAAAAGCCGCATCCAGTTTGTTGTAGGCTGCTTCCATTGGATCTGCAGCACCTGTCCATGGAAAACTTTTTGTGCCTGGGCCAAAAGGATCGCCGCCATCACCACAGAATGTATGCCAGTAAGCGATCGCGAAACGAAGGTGATCTTTCATGGTCTTGCCGTTGATCATTCTGGTTTCATCGTACCATTTAAATGCCAATGGATTTCTGGATTCAATTCCTTCAAACTTAATTTTTCCTATACCCGGAAAATACTCTTTTTTGCCAATAAATGCGTCCATAACTCTTTCTTTTTTTAATGAATTATACTATTGATACTGAATGCCGATTATTTTTGATATAAATTACTTCCTACCAGAAGCTCCGGTTCCGATATGTAATTCTTCAGATAAATTTCTTTAGATTTTCTTCCCAGATAAGGTAAGCCTCGTTTATTTTATCCTGTTCACTTGTATCCGGTTCTACGGTTTCGAGTTTATTCAAACCTGCGAATGCTGACGAAAATGAGTCGTAATACCCCGAACCTATACCCGCTCCACGAGCCGCTCCGGCCGCTCCGTCAGTGTTGTACAACTCAATTGAAACCCCGGTTATATTGGCTAAAGTTTCACGGAAGACAGGGCTGAGAAACATATTTGCTTTGCCTGCCCTGATTACTTTTGCATCTATTCCGATCCCTTTTAGTATATCCATCCCATATTTAAACGAGAAAACAATTCCTTCCTGGGCTGCTCTGAAAAGATGGCCCTGTGTATGCCTGTTGAAATCAAGCCCGCATATCTGGGCGCCAATATTCCGGTTCCCCAAAACTCGTTCGGAACCATTCCCGAAAGGAAGAATTGAAAGGCCATCAGATCCGGCCGGAATACTTTTTGCCAGATCATTCATCTGTTCGTAAGAGTGATTTTTATTTCCAATATTCCTGTTCATCCACGAATTTAGTATGCCGGTACCGTTAATACAGAGTAATACCCCCAAGCGGTTAGCATCGGCTGTGTGATTAACATGAGCAAACGTATTCACCCTGGACTGCGGATCGTATTTTACCTCCCCGCTTACTCCGTAAACAACGCCTGAAGTTCCGGCGGTTGCAGCAATCTCACCGGGATGTAAGACATTTAGAGATAGTGCATTGTTTGGCTGATCGCCGGCACGGTAGGCAACAGGGATACCAGGTTTTAAACCCAGTTCATGAGCAATGTCCGTTAAAACATATCCCTGGATTCCCAACGTATCAACAAGTTCAGGGATCAGTTCACTGCGAAAACCATAATAGTCCAAAACCAGATCGGAAACTTTATTTTTCCTGAAATCCCAGAACATTCCCTCAGATAATCCTGAGGCGGTGGTTCGGATTTCACCGGTCAGGCACATGGCGATATAATCGCCAGGCAACATTATTTTATCGATTTTTTCGTAAAGAGATGGTTCGTTGTCTTTCACCCATTTTAGTTTTGAAGCGGTAAAATTTCCGGGGGAGTTTAATAACGCTTTCAGACACTTTTCGTTACCAATTTCGTTAAATGCCTTGTTACCAATTTCTGTTGCACGGCTGTCGCACCAGATTATGGATGGTCGTAATACCTGCTGATGTTTATCGGTTACAACCAGCCCATGCATCTGATAAGAGATACCGACTGCAGTAATTGCATGCCCTGGAATCCTTGCCAGTGAAATTGCTTCGGCAATAGCAAGCTTAAGGTTTTCCCACCATGTTTCGGGATGCTGCTCCGCCCAACCGGATTGTTTGGCGATAATAGTCATTTCATTTTTCGGATAAAATGACGAACCGGCGATCACTCCTGTTTCACCGTTCAGAATGGAAGCCTTCACCGAAGAACTTCCAATGTCGATTCCTAATAGATACATGTCAGTTTGTAATTCAAAATTTATATATAAATCTGTTCTGTTGTGTCATGATCGTCAAAGTGATTCACGGATAATTAGTTCTGTAGGGACGAGAAAATCGGACTTTGAATTGGTTAATGCAAATTCGGCTGCTTTCTGGCCCATCAGTTTGAAATCGGTCGAAATAACGGTTATTCCATCTGCGATAAACCGCTTCATGGGGGTATCGTTGTAGGAAAGCAGTCCGAAATCGTCGCGCAGCTTGAATTTCTTCTTGTTTGCCTGTTCTAGTATCGCTGCAAGATCAATATCTTCAAAAACCAGGTAGACTTTCCCGATCTGGATATCAAGATCGTCGATATCATATATGACACTGAATCTCAAGTTGTTATTATCGCAGAACCTGTTGACGTTTTCCACCGATTCAATGGGATGAAACGTATATTCGGGATAAACACAAACCATTTCATCATATTTGCGCAGCAAGTGCCAGCCGGAAGCTAAGCAGCGGTAAACCGATTCCCCAAAGTCCTGGTATACTTTTGACTGACCATTTCGGGAATGTATTGCCCAGTCAATCAGTAGTAATTTATCAGGATCAATTTCATTGACAACCTGGGGTATATCCGGGTGATTGAAATTCATGATGATATAGGAATTGAACTTTCCGATGCTATTGTGGATTATGGATTCAAAAAGATCGAAATTGTAATGATGGAAATTAATGTCCACCATTACATTCCGTGATAAATTTTGTTTAAAGGTGGTATAAAGCACCTCTTTATACGATTTGAATGTATCGAGAAACAGAAAGACCTGCTTTTGCGAGCGGGTTACAAAGTAGCCCCTGTTAGGTATTGCCTCCACAATACCACGGCGCTTCAGCTCTGCATAACTTTTGAAGACAGTATCGCGTGAGAGTCCCGATTCCTTCATCAATTCATTCACCGAAGGCAACGCATCACCCTGACGCAACATCTTTAAATTTATGGAACGGATCAGTGCATCAACAAGTTGCTGAACCTTTGATATTCCCGAGTCTATATTAGGTTTAAAACTGAATTTCATTTCTTAATTTTTTCTCTCAGAAGTACTGCATGTTGCCACGTCATTGGTTAAAGCAGATCTATTTCGGGATGAATACACCTATAATAACTTTCAAGCGACGAAAAATATTGGTTTGACCGGTTTCATCTTCTAAAAAACCAGCTTTACAACCGTTCTGATCCGTTCTGCAAACATACTTCTTTTATTTAAGTGAAAGATTTATTTTGCGAATGTTATTAAACATGTGAAATGACTTTTAATTGGACCTGTTACGGGGGCAAAAAGGGGGAATATCTCTGAACTAAATTTCTGACGGAGATTTATACTGCCCTGGATCGTGCAACACTTCAAGGCGAAGAAAGGAGAGAATACAATACAGGCCATGTAAAAACCCAAAAGTAACTGTTTGTGGTTAACCAGCGGTATGCTGTCCGTTGACGGATTATTGTCTTACAAACATCGCTTTGAGGATATGCCAGACCATGTTAGGATTCTCTTTCAGTCTGCGGGTGGAGTAATTAAACCACTGTTTGCCGTAAGGAACGTAAACCCTCATCCGATGTCCGCGATCCACGATAGATTTCCTTAGTTTTGGAGCAACACCAAAAAGCATCTGGAATTCATACTTGTCTTTTGGGATTTTCAATTCCTCAATTATTTCATAAGCTTTTTCGATTAGATACTGATCGTGGGTAGCAATACCGACGTATATGCCATTTTGAAGCATAAAACGCATATCTTCAACGTAATGGTCCCTGATTTCCTGATAACCTTTGTATGCAATCGACTCATCCTCAATATAAATTCCTTTACAAAGTCTGAAATTTAGGGGTGATTCAGGTTTTTGCAAATCGAGAAGATTTTTGATATCGTTGAGTGTGCGACGCATATAAGCCTGAACGACGATTCCTACACGGTGAGGGTATTCAGTTTTTAACCTTCTGAAAATCTCCAGTTCGTTCGAGGTACATTCTGAATCCTCCATATCAATCTTAATAAATGAATTACATTGACCGGCAGTTTCAACAATATCGCGTATATTAATATAGCAGGCCTCCCGGTCAAGTAAAAGTCCGAACATAGATGGCTTAACTGAAAAATTGCCATCAATTTTCTCTGCGGCAAACCGTTTAATCAGGTCGATATACTGTATTTTGTAGTGGTCAGCTTCTGAAAGGTCCCTAATGTATTCACCAAGTAAATCTACGGTCACCATCATTCCGCTTTGATTTAGTTTTCGTGATTCGGTGAGTGCGTCACTGATATCCTGACCTGAAATATACCGTTTTGAAAAAATCCAAACAATTCTTTGTGGTATATAAGGCAGCATCCAGGCAATTAATTTATTGACCATTTTTTTAGTATATATGCTTTAGAATTCAATTATTGTTAAACTTTGTAAAAATAGCGGTCACATATGGGATGATCTATGATGTTTATCAATGCACAAGCTCATTTTAGTTATTTTTACATGACAAATTACAGGATAAAACAAAAAGTAAATCTGTTCGTTTTATGCTTCGGCTTTTCGATTATATTCGATTATATTTGTCCATCAAAAATTTTACAGAGATTAAAACATAAATGATTTTTATGAAGAACTCGATTATTGTGAATATCTTTTTGGCACTGGCTATTGTAGCTCTTTATGTTATCTATTTTACGGGAACCAAAAATGGCAGTTCTGACCAGCCCGATGTGACGGAAGGGTCCAACAAACCATTGACTTTCGCGTATGTAAAAATGGATTCCATGCTTTTTACCTATGAACTGGCTGTGAAGCTCAACTCCGATTTTTCAGAGAAGCAGGCAGCTTTCAGAAAAGAGTACACCGACAAACGGATCAGATTCGAGCGCGATGCCGCAGCGTTCCAGGAAAAGGTACAACGCGGAGGTTTTTTAACAGAAGATCGTGCGAGGCAGGAACAGGAGAGACTGGTTAGTGTTCAACAGGAAATTCAGAAACTCGACTACGACCTGACTCAGAAATTGTCCGAAATGCAGGGATTGATCAATCAGCAGATTGTTGACAGTATCTCATCGTTTCTGAAGAGTTATAATGAAGTAAAAAAATACGATATCATCCTCAATAGCGCCTCCATGCTCGAAGGTTCTCAAAAACACAATATAACCCAGGAAGTAACAAAAGGATTGAATGACCGGTACAGATCTCTGGCCAAATAAAATTTCAAAGCCCTGAATTTTTCGGGGCTTTTTTTTGCTATGGAAATTCTTCAAAGATATATTGAGCGTCAAAATGACCAGTTTGGCCGAAGCCTTGATCCGACATCACAATGTGCATCACTATTTGTAGTGATTCCAAGTTACAACGAACCTGACATCCTCACAACACTTGATTCGCTCGCTGCCTGTTATCCTCCGAAGGCAGAAGTTTTGGTGATCATTGTTATTAACGATTCAGAAGATTCCCCAACCGGGGCGATAATACAAAATTTCGCAACAGCTAAAAGTATCGGTCAATGGCAGCGTCAGCACCGACATTTATTTTTTGAAGTTCAACGTATTATCGTGCAAAGCCTGCCCCGGAAATGGGCGGGTGTTGGCTGGGCTCGTAAAATTGGTATGGACCACGCAGTAGAACAAATCATTAAGAACAATTATTCAGACGGAATAATTGTCTCATTCGATGCTGACAGTACAGTTTTACCCAACTATTTCCAATCGGTTGAATCCGCTTTTTATGAACATCCTTCCAGTAATTTTTTTACCATTCATTTCGAACACCCTTATGATGGGCCGGGATTGAGTGCAAGTCTTCGTGAAGGGATTATCCGGTATGAACTTCATATGCGTTACTACAGAAATGCAATGCAGTGGTGCGGCTATCCGCATGCCATTCATACAGTGGGATCGAGTTTTGCCATGAAAGCATCGGCATATGTCCGGCAGGGCGGTATGAACCGGCGGAAGGCAGGTGAGGATTTTTATTTCCTGCACAAACTGGTATTGCTGGGCCAATATGGGAATATAAGCACGACAACAGTTTTCCCTTCAGCACGTCAATCAGACAGAGTGCCTTTCGGCACAGGAGCTGCCATAAAAAAATGGAATGAAGGGAGTCCTGAATTGAATTTTACCTATTCGCTCGAAGTTTTTGGTCATTTAAAACCATTGTTTTCGCTGGCTTCCGGATTCTGGCAAATGAAACCTTCCGAAATATCTTCCTCTTTCGGAAATCTGCAGCCGTCATTACAATCATTCTGTTCAGAAGCCAAAACGATTGAAGAAATTCTCGGGCTCAGGGCAAACTGCTCGAATGCAAAAGTCTTCGAAAAAAGGTTCTTCCATATACTGAATGCATTCTGGATATTAAAGTACCTGAATTTTGCTCATGGCAACTTCATTTCGCGCGCCAGTCTTGATACGGAACCAGTCCGATTATTACAAAATATTGGTATTCAAACGGAAGACGAATTGTCGCTCGAAAATATTCTGGAAATTTTCAGAAATTTAGACAAGCGTATTTGAAATTGTTGGTTACCTTTGCCGCTTAATAAATAATTGAAATGATTACATTAAAAATTGTCTTGATCGCTATAGCATTAATTTCGACTGCAGTTCTTGCATTGTCTATCAGGATTGTTCTGGTAAAAGGTGGAAAATTCCCCGAAACTCATGTCAGCAGAAATTTGGCCATGAAAAAGAAAGGTATTGTCTGTGTTAAAACAATGGATCGGATGGAACAGGCTAAAATGGAATTAAAGAACAGATTTAAAGATGTCACGGTTTTAAAATAGGGACCGCAGGGATACAACAATCATTCGGATAAAAAAACGGGCTGCTACTATTTAGCAGCCCGTTTTGTTTTTATTCTATAGTGGCCAACAGTGTATCTTTGGGGATCCGGTTTCCTTTTGAAACCTCAATACTTTTGATAACCCCATCAAAAGGCATTGTCACCTTGGTATACATCTTCATCGCTTCGAGTGTTAATATCACTTCACCCGCTTTTAATCGCTGGCCCGGTTTGGCAAAAACTTCGATTATTGAACCCGGGATAAAAGAACGAACCTCTTTCGGATCAAGTTTCTGCCATTTTTTGCGTTTGTTGAATTTCGGAGTGGTCAATGTCAGATATTTGGCACTGTTCACAATGAAAACCTGGTATTTTGAATTGCTTTCTTCCATAATTAACTGTTTTACTCAAAATTGGATCAGAATGGTGGAATACCATGTTTCCTGGCGGGACGGGGATCAACCTTGCTCCCTGAAACTTCGAGTGAATGAATAAGTCGTGCCCTGGTTTCGGATGGTTCGATCACCTCATCGATATATCCCTTTGAAGCTGCTACAAACGGATTCGCAAATTTGTCCTTGTACTCCTGGATTTTTTGCTGACGCATTTCTGCCGGATTTTCCGCTTCATCGATCTCTTTTTTGAACACGATATTTGCTGCTCCTTCGGGACCCATAACCGCAATTTCGGCTGTCGGCCATGCGAAAACAAAATCGGCTCCCAGGTGACGTGAATTCATCGCGATGTAACCACCACCATATGCTTTGCGAATGATGACCGTCACTTTAGGTACGGTGGCTTCACTATAGGCATACAATAATTTAGCTCCGTGTCTGATTACTCCGGCATGTTCCTGATCGACACCCGGTAAATAGCCCGGCATATCCTCAAGTGTTACAATCGGAATATTGAATGCATCACAATAGCGAATGAAACGGGCTGCCTTATCTGAGCTGTCACAATCGAGAACCCCGGCAAGATACATAGGTTGATTGGCAACAAAACCTACGGTATTTCCTTCAATACGTCCAAATCCGATTACAATATTCCTTGCGAAGTATTCCATGATTTCGAAGAAGTCAGAACCATCGGATACCGCTTTGATAATATCCCGGATATCATAAGGATTATGTGGATCGACAGGAACAATCTCCTCGATACTTTTTCCAGGGATAGGTTCCTGTATAGGGAATTTATGTGCTTTTTGAGCGTTATTCCAGGGGATGAATGTAATCAGCTTTTTAATTTGCTCAAAACATTCGTCTTCACTTTTCGCGAAGAAATGTGCATTTCCTGTTATTTCACTGTGAACCATTGCGCCTCCAAGTTCTTCCATCGAAATTTCTTCGCCAAGAACACTTTTAATAACGCCGGGTCCGGTAATAAACATTTTAGAAATATTCTCAACTACAAAAACGAAGTCAGTCAATGCCGGTGAATATACAGCACCTCCGGCACAGGGGCCGAGGATGACAGATATCTGAGGAATTACTCCGGAGGCATTTGTATTACGGTAAAATATTTCTCCATATCCTGCAAGTGAATTTACACCTTCCTGAATCCGGGCGCCACCTGAATCATTGATTCCAATCAGAGGAACCCGCATTTTCAACGCATGATCCATGATTTTTGTAATCTTACGTGCATGCATCAGTCCAAGAGATCCGCCTGCAACCGTAAAATCCTGTGCGTAAATTGCAACCGGTTGATTATACATGGTTCCTGTTCCTATAATAACGCCATCACCATGTAATACCTTCTTCTCCATATCAAAATCACGACCAGTGTGTTCTACAAAAAGGTCGTACTCATGGAAAGAATTTTCGTCCAGAATGGCTTTGATCCTTTCGCGGGCAGTCTTCTTACCCATAGCCACCTGCTTCTCAATGGCCTTTTCGCCACCTCCTTGCTGTGCCTCCTTTTTTCTTTTCCGAAGGTCAAGGATGTTTCTTTTAAATGACATAAGTGTTTTTTAAATTTCTAATTCATCGTTTTTTACCAGATCCAAACACAGTTTGGTTTAAAAAATCCGGTTGTAAAAATACTATATTTTATACTCTAATGTACCTGCTTTTTGAAATTAAACTTTACTAATTCTTTATGAATCAAAGAATAGACTATTCCGGTAAAATATTCTAACTATTTCGATGCCCGTAAATACAGACCGATTGCAATTAGTGAATAAACAATATTGGGGAGCCAAACGGCAAGCAGGGTGTTAAAACCGACCTTTACCGCAAAGATTGTGGAAACTTGCATAAACATGATGTATGAAAAGCTAAGCAACAAGCCTATTCCCAGGTGAAGACCCATTCCGCCCCGCACACGGCGTGAAGCGAGCGAAACCCCGATCACCGATAAAATAAATGTACTGATCGGACCAGCTGTCCTCCTGTATTTCTCTTGTTCGTAACGGGCGATATTATCGACACCACGTAGCTTAAGGTCTTTGATATAATCGTTGATTTGCCAGTAATCCATGGTCTCTTCCCTGCTGCTCTGCTGTCCAAAATCGGAAGGCAGCATCCGCAGGGTTGTATCTATTGCTGTGCCGGTAGTAATTATCTCCTGAGGTCCCCGTAAATCACGGACATAATAGTTATTTATAATCCATTTCTTTTTATCCCTGTCCCATTTAATACTTTCCGCGATCAGTTTCGATACCAGCCTCCGGTCTTCAAACTGTTCGATTGAAAATTTGTAACCTACATCCAGTTTATTATTATAATTCTGCATGTAAACAAACAGACCTGGTTCAAGCTGACGATGGATATTGCGGTCAAGATTAATATATTCGTTTTTAATATAGGTGTTTCTGAAATTCACACGCGATTCGGTCGAGGCCGGGATAATGAAATTTCCCAATATCCACGACATCACTGCAATGATTCCCGATGCGATCATGTAAGGGCGCATCAATCGTCTGTAGGGAACTCCGCTTGCAAGAATTGCAATAATTTCGGAGTTGTAGGCCATCTTGCTGGTGAAATAAATTACCGCAATAAAAGTAAAAAGGGCACTGAACAGATTTGCAAAATAGGGTATAAAGTTCAGGTAATAGTCGATGGCTATTGCCCGTAGGGGTGCTTTTTTGGTGATGAAATCATCGATATTCTCTGAGATATCAAAAATAATGGAAATGCTGATAATAAGGGTTATAGCCAGGAAGAATGTTCCCAGGTATTTTTTCATGATATACTGGTCGAGTCTTTTAATGTATTTAGTGACCATTGGTCTTTATTTATATAAAATGATAATCAGCTTAATTACAGGCGTTTCCCAATTTGTTTAACCATCTTTTCCTTCCATGATTTGAAGGTGCCCGACAAAATTTGTTGCCTGGCTTCACCGACCAGCCAAAGATAGAAGGCAAGGTTGTGAATACTCCCGATTTGGGGTCCAAGCATCTCTTTTGCCTGAAAAAGATGGCGCAGGTAGGCTTTGGAATATTGATGGTCTACAAAGGAGGTTCCATCAGGATCGAGAGGAGAGAAGTCGTCGCGCCATTTATTATTTTTAATATTGATGATTCCATTACGCGTAAAGAGCATTCCGTTTCTGCCGTTTCTGGTAGGCATCACACAATCGAACATATCAATTCCCCGGTCTATTCCTTCAAGAATATTGACGGGCGTACCTACTCCCATGAGATAACGTGGTTTATTTTCAGGCAGAACTGAATTAACCACTTCGATCATTTTGTACATGTCTTCTTCCTTCTCACCCACTGAAAGTCCGCCTATTGCATATCCGTCGCTATCAAAAGTGGTTACATGTTCAGCTGCTTTTATACGCAGGTCGCTATAGACACAACCCTGGACAATTGGAAAGAAAGACTGGGAATAACCATATTTTGGCTGGGTCTCATTAAATCTGCTGACACATCTGCCTAACCACCGTTGTGTCATTTCAAGTGACTTACGCGCATAATCATAATCTGCATCACCTGGAGTGCATTCATCAAATGCCATTATAATGTCGGCGCCGATAGAGCGTTGAACATCAATCACATTTTCAGGAGTGAAGAGATGACGAGAGCCATCAATGTGCGATTGAAAGCGCGCACCTTCTTCAGATAATTTGCGGATATCACCAAGCGAAAAGACCTGAAAACCCCCGCTATCCGTTAGAATTGGCTTATCCCAGCCAATAAACTTATGAAGTCCTCCGGCACTTTCGATGATTTCGGTCCCCGGTCTGAGATACAAATGGTAGGTATTACCAAGAATGATCTGAGCCTTAATGTCTTCTTTCACGTCCTGAAAATGAATACCCTTCACCGAACCAATTGTGCCCACGGGCATAAATATCGGGGTATCTATCAGCCCATGAGCTGTTTCTATTTTACCTGCCCTCGCTTTTGACAACGGAGCCGTCTCCTGCAGTTCAAATTTCATTTTCCAATTTTGGCGGCGTAAAGATAGTCATTATAGAAGAATATTGCGAAAGGTTAATAAATCGTGAAATAAGCTGGAAAATCAACGATAATTCACCTGCCAATGTGTAATTTTGAGCACTTTCGTTGATATTATTATGATTGAAATAAGCGGGTTTTCATTTAGCATTGTTGAACTGGTATTACTGTGCGCATTTGTATTGATGTTTTTCATCCAGCTCTTTTACCAATGGCTGATGGCCATTTTCATCCTCAGTGCTAAAAAAAAGGGGGGACACGATGAAAATCCGTCAATCTCCGTCATAGTTCCCTCAAGAAATTATGAAGAAAATCTAAGAGAACTGATCCCTGCACTGCTGGAACAGGATTATCCTGATTTCGAGGTTGTAGTTGTGGATGATTGTTCACTCGACGGAACCGAGTGGTATCTTTCCGAACTCAAATTTCAATCCGGCAGGCTTAAAACGAGCCGTATTATTCAGGAAACCGACTTTCCGAATGCCCTGGCTATAACAATTGGTATAAGGGCGGCCACCAAAGATTGGGTCATATTTCTAAATCCATTGTGCAGACTACCCGGCAAGGAGTGGCTGAAAGCTTTTGCTGATGAGCTGCATCCGGGAACAGAGGCGGCTTTTGGTTTTGTGAAATACAGCAATAGAAACGGTTCGATGCAGAAATTCGTCAGGTATGAAAATTTTGATTCCTTCATCCTTTACGGATCCGCCCGTTACCTGGGTTTGCCAATGCCTGTTTCCGATATGAATATTGGGTATAAGCGTGAACAATTCCTTCACCGCAGAGGTTTTGCCGCTGTACTTGATTCTCCGTTCAGTGAGAATGAGTTATACCTGAACAAAATCTCCGGACGCCGAAATTCAGTATATCTCCTTAACCAGTCTGCAGCAGTTACCTATACCGGAGAAACAGACTGGTATGATGGAATGAACTTTAAGAAGAAACAATTGTTACTAAAGAGAAAATTCACTTTCGGACAAAGTGTTTATTTATGGATTAACACGATTAGCCGGATCGTTTTCGATCTTACTATGATTACACTGCTTATTCTTTCGCCGTGGCGAATTTGGGTGGCAGCGATATGGATGTTCAAAATTATTCATGAATTGATATGGGGGATTATAGCTATGAAACGCCTGGGAGAAAGAAAACTTTTCCCGGGATTGGTTTTATTCCGATCTTTAATTCCTCTTGTAAACGGCATAATTTCTTTAAATCAGCTATTTGCTGGTCATAAACGAAAATGGAAATAAACCCTTTGCTTTCTGAAGATGCCAGGCGTGATATCGAGTATGTAAAAGCTGCGCGTCTTGGCGATGAAAAAGCTTTTACCCACTTGATGAAACGTTACAAAGATGCCATTTATTTTATGCTCCTTAAAATTGTAAACAATAGGACGGATGCAGAAGATCTTAGTATTGAGGCATTTGGCAAAGCCTTTGCTAATATCCATCAATACGAACCTCAGTTTGCCTTCAGTACCTGGCTTTTTCGTATTGCGTCCAACAACGCGATCGATCATCTGCGAAAAAAAAGAATCGCTACCGTTCCTCTCGAGCCTTTGATTAATATCAACAGGAGCGGTGGAGGCGAATACAATTACAATTCACGTACAGATTCCGATACTCCGGAAGAAGCTTTTATCAAAGATCAG
>JBBRGI010000021.1:0-22951 GCA_038240855.1 Bacteroidales bacterium
GGTGCATCAACCGGTGAAAACGAAGCACTTGAACTTCGCGATGGAGATAAGAAACGTTATCTCGGAAAAGGTGTACTTAAAGCCGTCGAAAATATCAATACAACAATTGCTGAGGAGATTGTTGGAATGAGTGCGTTAAACCAGGTTGCTCTTGATCGCAAACTTATCGAACTTGATGGAACAAAAACCAAATCAAACCTGGGTGCGAATGCAATTTTGGGTGTATCACTGGCTGTTGCCAAAGCGGCTGCCGGTTATCTTGATATACCGCTGTACCGTTACATCGGCGGAACGAATGCGCGGACACTTCCTGTACCAATGATGAATATTATTAACGGGGGCTCCCACTCTGATGCACCGATTGCTTTCCAGGAGTTTATGATCCGCCCAGTCGGAGCAAGCTCATTCCGCGAAGCACTTCGAATGGGTGCTGAAGTGTTCCACAGCCTCAAAAAAGTACTGCACGACCGCCACCTGAGCACCGCTGTTGGTGATGAGGGTGGTTTTGCTCCAAAACTTGAAGGAACAGAAGATGCACTGAACAGCATCCTCGAAGCGATCAGAAAAGCCGGTTACAAAAGTGGTCGCGCTGAAGACGGTGCAGATATTTCGATCGGACTCGACTGTGCTGCGTCGGAATTTTACGAAAACGGCATTTACAACTATGCTAAATTCGAAGGCGCAAACGGTGCAAAAAGAACCCGTGAGCAGCAGGTTGATTATCTTGCCGACCTGGTTGCCAACTATCCGATTGACTCAATCGAGGATGGATTCGACCAGAACGACTGGGAAGGCTGGATTATGCTGAATAAAAAGATCGGTTCCAAATGCCAGCTCGTAGGAGATGACTTATTTGTAACCAATGTTGAGTACCTCAAAAAAGGAATCGAATTAGGTGCTGCCAACTCGATCCTGATAAAAGTAAACCAGATCGGAACGCTGACTGAAACACTCGATGCGATCGAAATGGCACACCGTGCTGGTTATACGAGCGTTACATCACACCGTTCAGGTGAGACTGAAGACTCTACAATAGCTGACATCGCAGTTGCAACCAATAGCGGGCAGATCAAAACCGGATCGTTAAGCCGCTCAGACAGAATGGCCAAATACAACCAGTTGCTGCGCATCGAAGAGGAATTGGGCGAAAGTGCCATTTACGGTTTGAAAAAATTAATAAAAGGGTAACTCCCTCATTTAAAAAGGTGCTCCAAAAGGGCACCTTTTTTATATATTTGAAACCTGCCTTATTGATATTCCTTTTTGGAATAATCAATTTTCTTATCTTTGCAAAAATAGTCACGATGAAAGAAGTTACGATAAAAAATTCAGGTTCAACTTTTACCCCAAAAGAATTAGCTAATTTTTTGGCCAGTAAAATATTTGCTGAGCTTAATACTACAAATACTTCCTCTTATACCATCCTTGACCCAGCTTGTGGTGAAGGTGAATTATTGACTTCCATCGCAAAAAAATTCCAATCACAAGATGCACCTTTAAACATTGATATTAAAGGTTTCGATACTAATATTGATTATATTGTTTCTGCCAAATCTAATCTTAAAGAGTTTAAAAGATTTTCTGTAGATATACAAAATCAGGATTTTCTCGAAACCACCGGAGCATGTGAAGAACCATTGGATTTATTTAGTACTAAAATTGAATCAGAATACGCCGACATTGTTATTGCAAATCCTCCTTATGTTCGTACTCAAATACTTGGATCAGAAAAAGCTCAGCAAATAGCAAAACGCTTTAATTTGAAGGGTCGCGTTGACTTATATTATCCTTTCTTAATCGCAATGACGAATGTGTTAAAGAAAGGAGGATTACTGGGTGTAATTACCTCAAACCGATATTTATTTACCAAAAGTGGTGAATCTATTCGTAAGTTTCTACTTGATAATTACGAACTATTAGAGGTAATTGATTTAGGCGATACAAAGATTTTTGATGCTGCCGTATTGCCAGCTATCTTTATTGGTCGGAAAAAAACGAATAAAAAACAACTTTCAGAACCCTGCCGATTTGCTAAAATTTATGAAGAACTTAATGGGTTAGGAAAAAAAACCATCCAATCTAATTCCCTTTTTGATGTTTTAAATTCACAAGAGTCTGGCACTTATTTAGTTAATGAAAGAAAATACAATTTAAATATTGGGTTGCTAAAGCACACATCGAACAAAGCTGACTTCTGGCAAATGACCAATAATAATGAAAATGACTGGATTGAAAAGATAAAATCAAATACGTCATTTCTAATAGGTGACCGATTCAATGTGCGGATTGGGGTAAAATCATGTGCGGATAAAGTATTTATCAAAGAAAGTTGGGATAAAGAAATGATTCGGCCTGAAGAGGCTTTGTTTAAAAACTTAATCTCACAAGAAAATATTCAACGATGGTGTTTTTCATCGGAAAATGATTTGAAGATTTTGTATCCGCATTACTCGGAAAACGGAAAACGTTTAGTCATAAAACTTAACGATTATCCCAATGCGAAAGCATATTTTGAAACTCATAAAGAACAATTGTCTGGACGAAAATATTTAATGGATGCCGGACGTAATTGGTATGAAATGTGGGTTCCTCAGAATCCAGCTTTTTGGGTCTTGCCAAAATTAGTTTTCCCGGATATAAGTGTCGATGCACGTTTTTATTATGATGAAAATGGATCAGTTGTAAATGGAAACTGTTATTGGATAGTGGCACAAACTGAACAACAGAAAGAACTATTATATTTAATACAAGCAGTTGCCAACTCATATCTAATGTCTCGTTACCACGATTTATGCTTTAATAATAGGCTGTATTCGGGTAGAAGACGTTATTTTAGTCAATATATTGAAAAATACCCAATCCCGAACCCAAATTCAGAAAGTTCAAAACAATTAATTGAAATAGTTAAACAACTCAATAAATTATCAGCTCTGAACAGAGATGTGTCTGAATTAGAGAAGGAACTTAATAATTTTGTTGAGAAAGCGTTTGGGTTTTAAGGATTAAAAACACATTGACCATTGTACAAATCGAAAAATCTCATTGGTATTGATCTTTGGCACTTATAACTCATATCACTTACATAGGTAAATATTTCGCCCAGTTTTTCACCCGGAGCAAGAATAATACCTTCAATAACACCTGTTTTCGGATCTGTAAGTGCAATCAAGTAGCGCACATCAAACGTTGTCAAATGATTGTCTTCAAATACAACCTCTTCTTTTTCAGGGCTAAACTTACCTAAATCAACAGTTTGGGCATCTTGTACTTTTACTTCTAATAATTGATTTGGAATATCAGGGAACCCACCCACTAGATAATTATTACCAACCATTTCATAACCTAACAACTCTAAAGTCAAACGTTCTAAAGCTTGTCCCCGATTTTTAGTCGCATTATTTTTTAATATTTTGCCAATCAACTTTTTCGCAACCATATCTACTAAAAGGCCGATTGAATATAAATTTTGTAAATTTGGTTCGTTTGCAATTGAATTAGAATGCTTATCGTATGTGTATGTAATATAATATGATAATTTTTTGCTATCTGGGAATGACAGTACTTTACTTTCACTTGAATAAATCTGGTTTCTTGCTTTTTTTGAAATCATCAACTGATGTTTGATAGTTGGCTTCCCAAATTTTCCAAAATGAGCTTCAATGTAATCTGCTGTTAATATGACAATTGATGCAATTTTGTCTTTTCCCCTATCAATTTTGACAAATACATATCTCACCTCATTGCATTTCAAAGATGCACCTGAATCATACTTGACTAAAACAGTTTTACAATTTGGAATCCTGTTCCAAACTTGTAAATTGTAAGATGTTCCGCTAGTAACAACATAGGTATCTATCAGTTCACGTAGCATTTTAGGAACACCTTTTTTTCTTGGTGGAACAATTTCAAATTCATTATCCATTGCTCCTTCAGGTAGTTCATTCTTAAAAAACTCCCTGGCAATGAGTTTTCGTACGGTAGAACCATCGGTTCTTGTTTTGCCAGTAAGTTTAAAATCTTTCCCAATTAATCCAATTAAGATTTCAGGTAATTTATTTGATTTCGTCAAATAGGATGGTGATTTTGGAGGAATTTTAAATGATTTGTCCATAAATATTTAATTATCTGGTTCTTAGTCAGAAATAAAGAATGTTATGGGCTGATTATAGAACTTTGCTAATTCAAGTAAAATTAAAAAATCAACACGCCGTGCTCCGTTTTCAATTTTAGATAGCGTACTTTGTGAAACAACTTTGCTATCAGAAACTTGTTTTTGTGATAATCCTGCAAGTTCACGTGCCTCGATCAATTTAATTGAAAGGAAACGTCTTTTTTTACTATAATCATTTTTGTTCATAATATTCAATGTCCTATTTCGCAATATTATGAAGAATGATTTAGTATTCCATTTTGGAATATATTCAGTAAATTCTTAGGATATAACAATGAAAAATTAATAATAACTCAAAAATTATCATTTTATAAAGTTAATTTAAACTTACATGTAACACCAAATTTCCTCTACCGGTTGTCAACTTTTTCCGGATAAAGGTCGTGGTTCATTAACCTGAATTCGGCCATGGTTTCAAATTTTGTTCCCGGTTTTCCGTAATTGCAATACGGATCGATGCTGATACCCCCGCGTGGGGTAAATTTTCCCCAAACTTCAATATATCGTGGTTCCATAAGTGCAATCAGGTCTTTCATGATAATATTGACACAATCTTCGTGAAATCCGCCATGATTTCTGAAACTAAACAGATAAAGTTTGAGACTCTTGCTTTCCACCATTTTTACATCCGGAATATAACTGATGTAGATAGCCGCAAAATCGGGCTGCCCGGTGATCGGGCACAGCGAGGTAAATTCAGGACAATTGAATTTCACCCGGTAATCATTTCCCTGATGCCTGTTGTCAAATGTTTCCAACACCGCCGGAGTATAACTGAATTCATATGCGGTAGGTTTCCCAAGATTTTTTAAATCATTCATATCCCCTGTTTTTTTAAATATTTAATCAATCCCCTGTTTCGCAGCCGGCACGATGGACATGCTCCGCATCCGTATCCCGGAATCCCGTGATAACATGTTATCGTTTTATCCCTCACAATTTCAAAAACGCCGAGATCGTCGGCCATCTGCCAGATTTCAGATTTATCGAGCCACATCATCGGGGTATGAATACGGTATTCATAATCCATTGACAGATTAAGTGTCAGGTTTAGCGACTTTATAAAATCATTCCGGCAATCGGGATAACCGCTGTAATCGGCCTGACCGACACCTGTAATTATATCGCAGATATTATTTGCTTTGGCATAAATGGCGGCGTAGGTGAGAAACAACATATTTCTCCCTTCAACCAACGTATTAGGCGGGCGATGATCGGGCTGATCGGTCTCAACTTCCAGATTTGAATCTGTAAGTGAATTATGAGAGACATCGCTAAGAAGGTTGATTTCAACTATTTTCAGGTTGACATTAGCCTCCTCTGCAATCTGCCTCGCTGCATTCAGCTCCGATATATGTCGCTGTCCGTAATTAAAAGCAACAGCATAAACCTGATCAAAATGTTTTTTACCCCAGAAAAGACAGGTCGTCGAATCCTGTCCGCCTGAATAAACAACCAATGCATTTGCCATTTTATCAGATTTGTGTGATTGTAAACGGATTGTAAGAAATTGATTCATCGAATGAGTCAACGCCTTCAACCTTTTTAACCCATTTAACGACAAGGATGGTAAAAGGAAGAATAACGATTTCGTAAATCGTCTTGATAAAAGCCTGGGTGAAGATCATTATAATCAGCACGTTTAGAGGCATGGTTCCCGCAAACGCGATGGTTATAAAAATCATGGAATCGGCAGATTCTCCTATTAAAGTGGAAAGGATCGCCCTTACCGAAAAATCCTTCCCTTTCATCAGGACTTTCACCTTGCTCATCACAAAAGCGTTCAGGAAGGAACCAATAAGATACGCCAGCAGGCTCGCGATAATAATGCGGGGTGTACTACCCAGAATTGTGGCAAAGGCATCCTGGTTTTGCCAGAAAGGAGCTGCAGGAACAACAATTCCTAATGTAAAGAATAGTACGGCCAAAATGTTGACCACAAATCCCGACCAGATAATCAGCCGTGCTTTCTGGTAACCCCATACCTCCACAATCACATCATTAATAATATAGGCAATGGGAAAAATCAAAACACCGGCCGGCGCGACAAAGGATCCAATTAAAATAATTTTGGTGGCTAAAATATTGGAAACCAATAAACAAATTGCAAACAGGATGCCTGCAAACATAAACAATACAGATACTGTCTTTTTCATTTTACTTGTTTTTTACGTGGTGTTCAAGCACACGGAGCTAAATTCTCATTTGAGTCGCAAAGATAATAACAAAAAGTGCAAATCAATTATCACTATCGATAACAACCGGACTCCTATTTTCAATTACTTTTGAAGGTGCATTTTGCAGCATGAAATATTAAGAAAAAAGCAAACAAGATTGATAAAGAATTAACAACAACTATAGAATGAATCAGAACATTGCAGAATTAATCGAAGTATCAAGGGCTTATGGAAAAGACAAAACCTTTGTAATTGCCGGTGGCGGAAACACCTCATTTAAAGACAAAAATCATATCTGGATCAAAGCAAGCGGGGTTTCGCTGGAAACAATTGATGAGGATGGTTTCGTATGCCTGACGCGTGACAGGCTTAAGATCATTTCCACAAAAACATACAGTAGCGATGCTGCTCAACGTGAAGCTGAAGTAAAAGCGGATCTTGCAAACGCCATTGTTCCCGGCGGAACCAATCGTCCCTCGGTCGAAACTTCAATGCACGAAATCATTGATTTTAAATTTGTAGTTCACACACATCCTACATTAGTCAATGCGGTTATGTGTTCAAATAATGCAGAAGTCACTTGCAGGAAATTATTTGGCGATCAGTCACTTTTCATTCCTTACACCGATCCGGGATACATTCTTTTCAAAAAAGTTGAAAATGAAATCGCTCATTTTACCACCAAATTCGGGAAAGCTCCCCAAATCATTTTCCTCGAAAATCATGGTGTTTTTGTCGCAGCAAATTCTGTTCCGGAGATCAATGAAATGTATTCAGCGATCATCGAAAAAATTAATGAAAATATCCGGGAGCCTTTACCTGCCGATGAGCCGGAACCGTTTGATTCGCCCGTTATTGATAATATCCGCGAACTCAATGCCGGATTTAAAACGTATACGGCAAAGGGATTAGAAAGTACTTTAATTCGTCGGTTTACAAAAGACATAGCCAGTTTTTCAAAAGCAGCGACCGCATTCACCCCCGACGATATTGTTTATTGTAAGGCCCATTACCTGCTTCTCCCGGCTAACCGCGATGAAAAGCTACAACAGGAATCAGCAAAAGAACTAATTGCAGGATATCTGGATACTTATGGATATCTTCCCAAGGTATTGGCATTGGAAGGGAAAGGGGTTATCGCCGTCGAAGACAGTATTAAATCGGTTTTAAATGTTCTTGAAGTATTTAACAATATTCTAAAAATAAGCTTCCTTTCTGAAAATTTCGGCGGTCAAAAATTTATGACTAAAACACAAATTGAGTTTATTGACAACTGGGAAGTAGAAAATTACCGCCGGCAAATGGCCAAATCATAAACAGGAGTATTATGAACACACTTGATATTGAGTTCATGCATCCGCGTGATCAGATTGTACTGATCATCAGCAGAATCTATCGCAACGGAATGACTACCACCTCAGGTGGAAATGTTTCTGTTATCGACGACCAAGGCGATATCTGGGTGACTCCGTCAGGGGTCGACAAAGGTTCACTCGGACCTGACGATATCAATTGCATCAAAGCAGACGGAAGTATAACCGGCAAACACAAACCTTCTTCGGAATTTCCCTTCCACCGGGCGATTTACAAAATCCGTCCCGACCTCAGGGCAATTATTCACGCGCATCCGCCCGCGTTGGTATCTTTCAGCATAGCGCATGTTATACCTGATACCAATGTTATTCCTCAGGCTAAATATGTTTGCGGACCAATAGGCTATGCGGGTTATGCAATACCAGGAAGTGAAGAACTGGGCGAAAAAATAGCGGATGTTTTTTCCCGGGATTACAATGCAGTAATCATGGAAAATCACGGAACTGTTGTGGGAGGTATCGATATGAAAGATGCCTATCAACGCTTTGAAACGCTGGAATTTTGTGCCCGCACCATTATCAATGCCAAGACCATCGGGAAGGTGAAATCACTTACCAACGAACAAATTGATTCTTTCGAAGCCCAGATTCCGAGACTTTTACCGGAAATGACCCAGGTGATGCATCCTTCAGACGAACGCGAGCGCCGCGAAGAAATTATGCGAATTGTACGTCGTGCATGCGACCAGGGGCTGATGATCAGTTCGTATGGAACCGTTTCAATGCGGTGGCGTGGCAACGATTTCCTGATCACCCCTACCAATGTTCTGAGGTGGAATATTAAGCTCGACGATATAGTTCAGATAAAGGACGGGAAACGGGAGCCCGGCAAAATACCAAGCAGGGCTACATGGTTACACCAGGAAATTTACCGCCGGAATCCGCACATCAATTCAATAATCCTAACCCAGTCACCCTACCTGATGGCATTTGGCGTGACAGGAAGCAAGTTTGATGTCCGTACAATTCCCGAAAGCTGGATCTTCCTGCAGGATGTCTTTAATGTTCCGTTCGGAAGCCATTTCCAGGGTGTCGATACGATCCTTAACCTGATTTCGAAGGATATTCCTGCCGTAATTATCGAAAATGACTCAATACTGATCACCGGAGATAAACTGCTTCAAACATTCGACCGGCTTGAGGTCGCCGAATTCAGTGCAAAATCGCTTACAATGGGGGTTCCTGTCGGCGAACTTAAACCAATCGGTGAAAAGGAAATTGATGCCCTCAGGAAAAAATTCCTCACTTAATCGGGTAAAAATTTCGAAGGGAAGCCATAAAAACGAAGAAAAATATCCCGAAGTAAATGATCAAACGTTTCGAAAATACGCTTTCAAAAGTTGGCCTGAGCCCATTTTTCGTGTTGATGATTGGCGCTATTTTTTTAGCCTGGCTTTATCCCAAAGCGGGGATTTCAGATAGTATATTGCACCTCCCTGCGATTGCCGGTTATGGTGTTTCGGTAATTTTCTTTTTTTATGGCGCAAAGCTTAGTCCCGAAAGTCTCCTCCACGGATTAAGCAAATGGCGCCTCCATCTTATGGTACAACTCTCGACGTTTGTCCTTTTTCCTTTGACAATTCTGGTTGTGCGACTTATATTTAAAGACTACTTTTCAACAAATATCGGATTGGGCATTTTTTATCTCGCTGCATTGCCATCCACCGTTTCATCGTCTGTGGTTATGGTTTCTATTGCACGCGGAAATATCGCTGCTGCTATTTTTAACGCGAGTATTTCGAGCGTCCTGGGAATATTTATAACTCCGCTGCTGATGAGCGGTATCCTTGGAAAAACACAACCTGGTTTCGATATCGGCCATACAATTCTCATGCTCTGTCTGCAGGTATTACTTCCTGTTATCCTTGGCCTTCTGCTTCACCACAAAATAGGAGGATGGGTTTCACAATACAAAAAAACGCTTGGAAATTTTGATCAACTGATCATTCTGCTTATTGTTTACACGTCATTCTGTGAATCATTTTCGGGAAACATGTTCAGCGGATTTTCAATTTCCGAAATTTTTCTCCTCGGGGTGATGATGCTGATGCTCTTTTTGATTGTTTTTGCCTTGATGAACCAGCTATCGGTCTGGATGCGATTTAAACGTGAAGACAGGATTACTGTAATTTTCTGCGGATCAAAAAAATCACTGATCCAGGGAGCAGTAATGGGGAAAGTTTTATTCCCTGACCAGGCGATACTTGGAGTGGTCTTGCTCCCTTTGATGCTTTACCATGCCCTCCAGTTGCTGGTTGGGAGTACTATAGCGAAGGCAATGGGCAGACCGAGAGAGGGAGAAGATGAGAGTTGGGTAAATGAGTGAGTTGGTGGCAATTTGACGATGTAAAAATGAAAGAATTAATATGGAGAATCCGCCAAAATATTAACCTTCTGATTTTTCCCCGTATTTGTTGAAAGATACAATCTTGTCAAGCGGTTTGCGGATTTTAATCCTGGTTTCTTTCGACGGATACCCCAGTGTAATAATGAGTTGAACACGTTTTGAAGATGGAACTCCAAGTGCTTTTTTTACCTTTTTCTCGTCAAACCAGCCAATCATGCAACTCCCGAGACCTTCATCAGCAGCGGCAAGGCTAAGATGTGCAGCAATAATGCCGATATCAATCAGCGGGAAGTGCCTTCTTTTTACCCAACTGCCAAAGCCCGATGACAGATTTGCCACTTCCTCAACAAGTACCAGATGGACAGGGGCTTGTTTTGTGAAGTGATTCATCCCCAGTATTTTTTCAGAAGTAGCATCTGCAATTGTATTCCGGATTTCCGGATCATTCACCACGATGACGTGCCACGGCTGGGCATTACAGGCCGATGGAGCCATACGGGCACATTCGAGTATCCGGGCGAGTTTATCGTTTTCTACAGGGCGGTCAATGTAATTCCTGTCGCTTTGGCGGGTTAGAACTAATGATTTAAAATCCATGGTATTTATTTATGTGTAGGGCCGTTGCATGCAACGGCCTTACACCATGCAACGTCTGAACACCATGCAACGTCTGTACACCATGCAACGTCTGTACAGCATGCAACTACTCTACATAATATCTAATTCATTAAGTCAAGTTTTACCATATCCTGAATATCGAGCATCCCGATAGGAATACCGTTTTCAGTCACAATAATATTGTCGACCTGGTTAGCATTGAAAATATCGGCTGCTGCCTGCAACAACGCGTCACTTTCGATCGAAATAGGGTGGGCAGTCATGCATTCTCCTACAGATGCGGTATGAATCAGTTCTCCCAATTTTCGCATCTGGCGGCGAAGGTCACCATCGGTGAAGATGCCGGCCAGCTTTCCTGATTTCGACACAACCGACACAGCGCCCATGCCGGAGTCGGTCATTTTAAGCAGTGCTTCCAGAACTTTACAGTCGATATCAACTACCGGATTGGCATCAGAAATGACACTCTTAACCTGGATAGTCATCAGTCGGGTATGTTGAAAGAACTGATCGGTGCCCAACTTCGTAAGGTGGTTGTCAGCCAGTTTTTTCATGATACTCCAAGGAAGTGTAATATTATGAGCGCCAAGTGTAAGTGCATCCTTTACATGTTCGGGGTATCTCACCGACGAAAACATCACCTTGCAATCGTATTTGTATTCTTTGATTACTTCAACAATTTGTTTAACCAGCCCGAGGGCATCATGACCCTGATCCTGCATCCGTCCTACCAACACACAAACGTAATTTGCCCCGGCAGTTAATGCCATATAGGCTTGCTGAATGTTGTAAACAAGGTGAAGATTAATTAAAAATCCTTCATCATGAAGTTTCTTGCATGCTTTCACCCCTTCTAAATTGACTGGAATTTTAAATACTGTTTTCTTTTTGTCAAGTCCAAGATTAAGCAAACGATGTGCTTCGTTTACAATTTGTTCTGACGTTTCACCCAATGCTTCAATCATCAACACAGGGACCATTTTTGATAACTTAATGATGGCACCATCGATATCGGTAATGCCGTTTTTATGCATAAATGTAGGTGTGGTGGTAACACCATCTATGATCCCCATTTTCAGGGCTTCTTCAATTTCAGCCAGATTGGCTGAGTCAAGAAAAAATTCCATATCAATTATTAGTTTAAATTTATGATCTGTATTTTACTTCAATGTTATGAATGTCGATTAACGGCTTAAGGAACTCGGCGACATCACTAATGCACATTTGACTCGCCGCATCGCATAATGCACGTGACGGGTCGGGATGTACCTCTATAAACAATCCGTCGATTCCGGCAGCAACTCCGGCGCGTGCCAGTGTTGGGATGAATTCTCTTGAGCCGCCTGCTGGATCTGAACTTGGAATTCCATATTTGCGGATCGAATGCGTAACGTCGAAGATAACAGGATAACCCGTGGTACGCAAATGATAGAAACTTCGCGGATCAACAATCAGGTCGTTGTAACCAAAGGTATAACCCCTTTCTGTAACAAGTATATTGTGATTTCCTGTCTGCTCAACTTTTCGAACTGGTTTAATCATGTTCTCGGGAGCCAGGAACTGCCCATGTTTGAGATTGATCACCTTTCCCGTTTTAGCAGCTTCCACAACGAGAGTGGTCTGCATCACCAGGTAAGCCGGTATCTGAATGATGTCAACTACCTCTGCAGTAGCGGCAATCTGTTCAGGATAATGAATATCGGTAAGAATCGGAATGTTAAACTGTTCTTTGATCTTTTGCAGCATTAAAAGCCCTTTCTCAAGTCCGGGTCCCGGATAGAAATCGACAGAACTTCGGTTGTCTTTCTGAAATGAAGACTTGAAAATCAACGGAAGATCAAGTTTTTGTGATAAACCAACCAGAAATTCGGCGGTGTCCATCATCGTTTTCTCATCCTCAACCACACATGGTCCTGCAATCAGAAAGAGTTTTTCTGCACCACATTCAACATTTCCGACCTTAATTATTTTCTTCATTATGAGTGTTTTACATTTTTAATAGCAGGCCACGAAGTTTATCACGCGTTATAATTTTCTCCCAGTCCGGCCCGCTGACATGTTGCCACATAAAAATAAGGGTAAGGGTTACGTCTATCATTTTATCAATTTCCTCGGGGGTACATTTCGAAGTTATCCCTTGAGGAAGTTCAATATTGTTGACCCGCATCATTTCTTTGAATTCTTTCACTCCTTCAGGATAAAATTCTTCAAGCTGATTGAATACCACACAATTGCCGATGCCATGGTGGATACCTGTTACTGTAGCCAGTCCATATGAAATCGCGTGACAGGCCCCGACTTCCGAATAGGTAAGGGATAATCCTCCCAGATAGGAGGCAATCATCAGCTTCTCTTCGTTTTCGGGCGATCGGCTGTCGTTGCTCAGGTAAATATCCCTGCAAAGACGCAACGATTCGGCTCCAAGTGAATCGCCCATTACTGTTTTGCGATGGCCATTCGCTGCTTCAATATTATGAATATAGCAGTCCATTGCCGTATAAAATCTTTGCGGTTCAGGAACCGTTGTTATCAGTTCCGGATCGATCACCAGCTGATCGGCAGGTGTGAAATTTCCCTTGATACCCAGTTTTTTAACAGGCCCTGTTAGCACTGTAGTCATCGAAACCTCAGCACCGGTTCCGGAAATTGTTGGGATTACGGTACAATGTACGCCTTTATTTTTGATCAGGTCGAGTCCCTGGTAAAGGGCAGAAGAGCCCTCATTGGTAAACATCAGGCTAATGGCCTTGGCATAATCCATTACACTGCCACCACCGATTCCAACTACTGAAACGGGTAACCCGGTCCGAAGGCTTTTAACCTCGGCAACGAGAGCATCAACCGTTTTCGTTTTAGGTTCGTCAGTTATATCAATGATTTTCATGATATCCTGGGGATGTAGGGGTATCCGTTTTAAGAAATCCTTGCCATCAAAATATTCATCAACCAGAAAAAGAACAAATGAATCTTTTTCAATACGTAACTCTGCAAGTACATCATCCAATTGATCGAAACTGTTCCGACCGTAAAGTATCCGTCCGACTGCTTTTAAATTTCTGAACATATGCTATTTATTTAAGTGCAATTTTGAGTGCTGATCTCATTTTGTCAGCCAGTGTATTTAACTCCTCAGCGCTCCAGTTTACCATGATTTGTGTCATCATCAACTTTTGCATAATGGCATCAGATTGAGGAACTTCCATATTCCGGTAGTCGGGTGCATTGTTCATCTTCATTACCGGCAGATTGTAGATGGATTTCATCTCTTTTAAATGACCCCACTGACGGTGAAAATGAAAATTGTTCCTGTACCAGTATGACGCAGTAAGTCCCTCTTTCTGGAATTCGTCAAAAACTTTTACAGCTTTTTCGGAGTCGGGTAAAAAGAAAGAGAGGAAGGTTGCTGAATCACCGTATTCATCGGGTACATGCCTTAGCCTGATTTCGGGGAATTCGAGTATAACTTGTTTAAGCACATTCTGATGCGCCTTTTGTTTTTCGATCATGTAAGGCAACTTACGCAGTTGCGCCAGAACGACAGCAGCCCCAAGTTCGGATCCCCTGAAATTGTATCCAAGGATAGGGTGTTGTTCCGCTCCGCGGACATTCCCAATATGGTCGTGACCATGATCGGAGTATTTGTGCGCCTTTTCGTACAATTCGTCATCATTTGTTGCCACAGCACCCCCTTCACCAGCAGTAATAATTTTATAGTAGTCGAAGGAGAAGGCAGACATTTTTCCGAAATTTCCCAACATTTTCCCTTTGTAACTTCCACCTAAAGCAGGAGCAGCATCTTCAATCAGAATAAGGTTGTGTTTTTTGCACACAGCCATTATTTCATCCATTCTGCCCATCGATCCGAAAACCTGAATAAGCATGACAGCCCTGGTGCGGGGGGTAATCGCTTTTTCTATTCCTTCAGGACTCAGGCATAAAGTTTCATCAATTTCTGCAAATACAGGTACTGCTCCGGCAACCAATATTGCTTCAACAGGTGCTATAAAAGTATAAGGGGGTACGATCACTTCGTCGCCATAACCTATCCCGCAACAGGCCAGTGATAAAGAATCTGCCGCAGTTCCACTTGCGCAGAAATGGGTATGTCGGGCACCAAGGTAGGCGCTGAATTCCTGTTCAAATGTCCTGGCTTTCCAAATTCCATTACGTTGTGCATCATGATTATATCGAAACAATATCCCTGTTTCGAGCACATCCATTACTTCTTTTCGTTCTTCGTCACCGAAAAGTTCGGTCCCTGCCATAGTAATTATTTTAAAATCAATTAGTTAAAAAGAATACAAAAATTTCTTGCCAGTTTTGGGCTAAAATTTCCTACAGGAAAATTTATATTATTTCTATATGACTTTCTCCTGTTTCTTTAAAACCCGTAAAATTACACTTAATTTTGGGAATAAAACCTGCGATATCGTATAATTAAACACTGCAGATACAAACATTACATCAAGGGAATAGTCATTTTCAATCAGGAACTTATTCATCTCATAAGATGTTCAATTTTTAATAAAAGTTTCAAACCGTTTACAGAAAAAAGATAACCATGCCGGCCACAGCCAGAAAGGCACCCGTAATCTCTTTCCAATGCAGCTTTTCGTGAAAAATTATCACTGAAGGAATTAAAATAAACACGGGAACTGTCGCGATAAGCGTCGAAGCAATCGCGACAGAGGTATGCTGAAAGGCTAAAAGGCTGAGTGATACCCCCAGAAATGGACCGAAGAATGAACCAATTAAAAGTGGTGTCATCGCTTTATTATTTCTGAGCGAAAAATTGATCTGACGCCATTCTCCTGCCAACGTGATGATGACAATAAAACCCAGAATTCCTGTGATCGTCCTGATCTGAGATGATGCAAACGGATCGTAACCACCCATTCCCAGTTTTGAAAAAACAGCTCCGACACCCTGACCTACCGCCCCTCCCAAGGCCAGCAAAAGTCCTTTAACGGGGTAATTCAACCGTGATTTGTTTGTTTCGGAAATAGATTTTTTAAGGATAACGATGGCAATACCCGAAAGTACCAATAACATTCCCAATCCGTTTAACCAGGTGAGTCTTTCATGCAGAATGACTGCCCCCGCAAGTGTTGCAACAGGTGGCGCAAGCGACATGATCAGCATGGACAGTTTGGCTGACTGGTAGGAATAGGATTTAAAAAGACAGTAATCGCCGGCAACAAAACCTATTAATCCGGATATTGAGAGCCATTTCCACGCTTCAGGCGATGCATCGGATGGGGTCCAGAGACCGCGCATGACTTTCGACCAGATCATAAACATTCCCATCGCAAAAACCAATCGGGTGATATTGACAGCAAGAGAACCTGCACGGCGTGTCGCTACCGAAAAAGCCAACGCTGATGCTGTCCAGCATATTGCAGTAAGTATGCCTGCGATTTCACCCAAATGACCTGTTTGCATGCAATTTTTAAATTTGCCGCAAAAGTAACGATACGAAATTAAAAATTATCGGATCAAAAAAAAATTAAATGGATTTTTGGAACCGGTCGTCTTCAGTCTCTTCTTTCATTCAAACGATCAATGCCCAGCAACCCGTTAATCAGGGATACCAAAAGGCTGAAGATTATGGCAATGAATAAACCTGAAACTGAAAAACCATTGATGAAATGATTGGCAATCAACACAATGATGCCATTGATCACAAGCAGAAACAAGCCCAATGTCAGGATGGTTACCGGAAGTGTGAGGATAATAAGTATTGGTTTCACGATTACATTGAGTAGTGCGAGTATTATGGCAACTACGAATGCTGTATATGGAGATGAAACCTCAACTCCGGGAAGGACATATCCAACCACCATAACCGATATGGTGCTGATAATGATGCGGGTGAGCAAATTCATACTTTGTTGGTTTAACTGTTTAAGAATTGTTAAATATAAGCAATTTTTCACGAGGATGATTCCATGGAAATCTTGATTCTGATCTTTTTGGTGGGTATCCGAAGCAGGCAGGATCGCGTTGGGTGAATTAAATAAATGAAATATTTAAAAAAAATCACCAATTTTGGTGATTCTAAATCAATCTTAAAGAATATGAGACTAATTATTCAATCAGAGGCCGTTAGCGTTGCCAAATGGTCGGCTGTCTATATTGCCCGGAGAATAAGTGAGTGTGCCAACTCCTCAAAACCTTTTGTACTTGGACTTCCAACGGGTAGTACGCCGCTTGGTACGTATAATGAGCTGATTCAGATTTACAAGGATGGAAAAGTATCATTCAAAAATGTGGTCACGTTTAATATGGATGAATATGTGGGAATACCCCGGGAGCATCCGCAAAGTTATCACTCGTTTATGTGGGATAATTTTTTTAGTCATATTGATATTTCCCCTGAAAATATTCATATTCTTGATGGCAATGCCCATGATCTAAAGGTTGAGTGTGCAGATTATGAGGCAAATATTAAATTGGTAGGTGGTATCGATCTGTTCCTGGGAGGTGTTGGAGCCGATGGTCATATTGCATTTAATGAACCTGGTTCAAGCCTTTCGTCACGATCGAGAGACAAAGCCCTAAACCAGGATACAATATTGGTTAACAGTCGGTTCTTTGACAATGATGTGAATAAGGTTCCAAAGTTTGCCCTCACAGTCGGGGTTGGAACAGTAATGGATGCGCGCGAAGTTCTTATCCTGGTCACGGGGCATAACAAATCACGCGCGTTGCATAAAGCGGTCGAAGGAGGCGTGAATCACATGTGGACCATATCGGCACTTCAACTCCATCCCAACGGAATAATTGTATGTGACGAAGCGTCAACAATTGATCTTAAAGTCGGGACTTATCGTTATTTTAAGGATATTGAGAAAGACCATCTTGATCCTAAATCCTTGTGGAGTGATGATAAATACCTGGGATGGTAGATTTTAGTGAGCGCTTGACTTACTTGTTTCCTAACTCAATCCCTGACTGCAAATTTATAGATGGTTGCAGAGTTAAAAATCTCTCCGGGACGAAGTACAGTGGAGGGAAAATTAGGATGATTGGGTGAATCGGGCACATGTTGTGTTTCGAAACAGAATCCTGTTCTGCGTGCATATCCGACCCCGCTTTTTCCAATCTGACTTCCGTTTAATGAGTTTCCGGTGAAAAACTGGATGGACGGCTCTGTTGTAAATACCTCCATAAATCTTCCGCTCTCAGGTTCATAGGCGCTTGCCGCAAAGGAGAGTTCACCTGCTTCTTTTTTATTCAGTATCCATGCATGGTCGTATCCTCCGCCATATTTCAACTGATCGTAATCGGCATCAATATCTTTGCTTACAAGCCGGGTTGTTGTAAAATCCATTGGAGTTCCCACGATATTGCGATAAATTCCCGTGGGGATCATTTCATTATTGGCCACTTCGGCGACGCTGTCTGCATTGATTACAACTTCCAACCCTGTTATTTCTCCCTGTCCTTCACCACGAAGGTTAAAATACGAATGATTTGTAACGTTCAAAACGGTTGGTTTGTCTGTGGTAGCCCGATAATTGATTTCAAGTTCGTTTTTTTCGGTCAGTTTAAAAGTAACGTAGAAGTCAAGCGTTCCCGGGAAACCATTTTCACCTTCAGGGCTCAGGTAATGCATTTCTACCATTTTCCCCCTGGGCGTTTCAATTTCGTTGGCATCGAAAACTTTGGAATAAAATCCGTCGGGTCCGCCATGAATGCTATTGGGACCGTTATTCACCGGAAGATGATATTCTACACTATCGAGCGTAAATGCTGCCTTTGCAATACGGTTGGCGTAGCGTCCCACTGTTGCGCCAAAGCTCTTTGATCCTGTAATGTATTCGTCAATTGTGTTGAATCCCAGGATAATATCAGCCTTTTTACCGTTGCGGTCAGGCAGCCATATATTTACGATTTTACCCCCGTAGTTGGTCAACGTAACCTTCACTCCGTTACTGTTCTCAAGCGTATAGAGAGAGGTTTGTTTGCCATCGACCATTTTTTCGAATAGCTTTTTTTGATCGTCCTTATTTTTTTGCTCAGAACATGAAATGGATAACAAAAATGCGCCGGCAATAAATGCAGATGCATACAGGATTTTGGTTATTCTGGTCATAAATAGTAGATATGTGATGATTAATTGAAAAAATGGTGATCGAGGAATGGTTGCTCAACAGGCTTAACATTGTTCAGCACTAACGTGCGGTAAGCCATCCTGGCTACTTTTTCAATCACAACAGTATGGTCGAAAGCACTGCTCACATCTTTGCCCCAGCAGAATGGTCCATGTCCGTAGACCAGTACTCCGGGGATCCGCATAGGATCGATACCTCCGGAATGGAAGGTGTTAACAATCATTTTACCGGTTTCATATTCAAGATCATTCTCTGCCTGTTCTATGCTCATGGGAGGAGTGCAGGGGATTTCGCCATTGAAAAAATTGGCGTGTGTGATGCCCAGAGGCGGAATTCCTCTGCCGGCCTGGGCCCAGCAAGTGGCATATTCGGAATGTGAATGGAGTATTGCCCCAATGTGAGGGAAGTTTTTATACAGGACAAGATGGGTGTTGGTATCTGACGAGGGTTTTAATGCCCCTTCAACGATATTGCCATCGAGATCGATCACAACCATATCGGCGGGAATCATCTCGTCGTACGATACACCAGATGGTTTGATTACCACGAGACCGCTTGCCCTGTCGATGGCGCTTACATTACCCCAGGTATAGATTACCAGGCCTTGTTCGACAAGCTTTAAACTTGCCTTGTAAACCTGGTGTTTGAGGTTTTCAAGCATAGATGTACACGATATTGGTTGATAATTAATTCAGAACCTAAAGATCGTAATTTTATTTCATTTTATTAATAAATCAGCCAAAAATATTTCCAACAGGCGGAAATAGGGGTGGAAATATTACAAATAAACGAAAATAGATTGTTCCGGTAGAGACGAGGCATGCCTCGTCTAAGGCATGCCTCGTCTGTGCATACAATTATTACCAGATTTTTACACGTTGCTCCTCGTCGAGGTACATCGGCTGTCCTGGTTTTATGTTGAAGGCAGTATAAAATTCGGGGACGTTTTTTAGCGGCCCGATCACGCGCAAATTCCCCAATGAATGCGGATCTTCCTTGGTTCTGCGCAGGATCTCCTTATCCCGGATATTCTGAGCCCACACATGTGCATAGGCAAGATAAAACCGTTGATCGGGGGTGAACCCATCGATTGGTTCGGTGTCTTTATTCGCCTTTTTGAATGCCTGGTAGGAGATATTTAACCCGCCAAGATCTGCAATATTTTCACCAAGGCACAGTTTACCGTCGGCGTGAATTGAATCTAGTACAACGTAATTATTAAACTGGTCGACCAATACCTTTGTCCTTTCATCGAATTTTTTTGAATCTTCGGCAGTCCACCAGTCGGTAAGATTACCGGATTTATCAAATTTCCGACCCTCATCATCGAAACCGTGGGTCATTTCGTGACCAATCACGACGCCGATAGCCCCGTAGTTGACGGCATCATCACCTTTAAGGAAAAAGAAAGGCGGTTGAAGAATGGCGGCCGGGAATACTATTTCATTCATATCAGGTGAATAATAGGCATTCACCGTCTGTGGCGACATAAACCATTGCATTTTATCAACCGGCTTATTGATTTTTGAATAATTATAGGCGGTTTCGAATTTGTTGGATCGGATAACGTTTTCAACATACGAATCATCCGGGATATCAAGTCCGGAGTAGTCGCGCCATTTGTCGGGGTAACCGATTTTAACATTGATCGCATTTAGTTTCTCCATTGCTTTGACTTTGGTATCGTCACCCATCCATTCAAGATTTTGAATTCTTTCTCCAAGCGAGATGCGCAGATTTTCAACCAGTTTTAGCATCCGGTCCTTTGCCTCGGCAGGGAAATATTTGGCCACATAAAGCTGACCAATTGCTTCGCTTAACGCGTCACTGGTCACACCCAATACCCGTTTCCAGCGTGGACGCATCTGTTCGGTTCCTGACATTGCTCTTCCGTAAAAGTCAAAGCGTGTGTTGATGAAATCATCCGAAAGATAAGGCGCGGTGCCATTAATCAGGTTCCAGCGAAGGTAAACCTTCCAGTCTTCAACCGGAACTTCTTTAAGCATGTTGCTCACTTCCACAATAAACAGCGGCTGATTCAGATTAATCTCTCCGGGATCACCCACTCCCTGGGAAATGAAGTAACGGTTCCAGTTGAAAGCGGGAGAATGTTCAATTAAACCTTTGGTGGTCGTTTTATTGTAGGTTTTGTTTGGATCGCGTTGTTCCAGGCGTGTCATTGAAGCTTTTGCCAGGCGGGTCTCCATGTTCATTACGGTTTCTGAATTTTTTGTGGCAGTAGCCTCATCATCACCTAAAAGCCGGAACATTTTCCCGACATAAATCACATACTTTGTCCGCAAATCCAGCGAACGGGCATCGTCATTGATGTAATAATCACGGTCTGGCATCCCGATACCCGCCTGCGTGAGCTGGGCGATTACCATGGAACTGTTTTTGGCATCCGTCGATCCGTAAAATCCGAATAAAGGTGCAAATCCGCAACTGTGAAATTTAGAGATCTGGATTTCAACATCATCCAATGTTGCCACCTTTTCAATCTCATCAAAATATGATTTTAACGGTGAGATTCCTTGTTGACTGATCTTCGCCGAATCCATTCCCAGGTTGAAAAGCGTAGCCGTTTTATCGGCAATCGAACCCTTTTCATTGGTTGTTGAGGCTGTTTCTTTGACAAGTTCATTTAATTGTTTCTCCGCTACCTCGGCTAATTTGTCAAACGAACCAAAGCGTGCGCGGTCGGCTGGTAACTGATTGAGTTTTTTCCACCCGTTATTGGCATAGGCATCGAAATCGTGACCCGGATCAACCGAAGTGTCCATATCCAGCAAACTGATTGCTGGTTCTGTTTGTTTTTCCGGCGCATTCTCAGTGCAGCCTATAAAAGTTCCTGTTATCATGGTACACAACGATATTGAAATTAAAAGCGATTTATTAAGCATGATTTTAAGTATTTACAAAAGTTGAAGTATTTACAGGAAGCAAAAATATTATTTTTAATTTAATGAACAACCTTTGCACTAATTCGGAGTTGCCATTCTTGAAATTATTAAAGAGATTAATTCTTAATATTGCACATCAATAAATAACACGAAGACTGTTATGGTCCAGGTCAAAAAAATGAATGTTTTGCCCGATGTTAGAATGTCGGAATTAATTGCCGAAAATCCGTACCTGATGTTAATGCTTGAACATTTTGGGATTACCCTGGTAGTTCATGACAAAACAATCAGGCAGCTATGTAACGAAAATGGGGTGAGCGAAGCGCTGTTCCTATCATTTGCAAATCTTTTTAATGGGTTCCAGCCTTCCACAACGACGCAATATGCTTTTACCGATTTAAAAACCATCATATTATTTCTGAAAAACAGTCACGCTTATTATCTCGAAGAAAAATACCCACAGATCCGCAATTATATTGCCAGGATGTTTGAACTTAACGAACAATCGTCTATACTTATGGTTGAGAAGTTCTTCGATCAATATTTTGCAGAAGTTACCGAGCATCTTCATTACGAAGACCAGGTGGTTTTTAATTATGTGAATAACCTGTTCGATTGTATGGAGCCGGGTCATGAAGCAAATTTACCAGTCGATTATTCGGTGAGCAATTACCAGGAACACCATGACGATATTGAAGAGAAGCTTGAGGATCTGAAGAGCCTGCTGCTTAATTATCTTCCCTTAAAAAACGATCAGAAAATCAGGCGTAAACTGCTTTTCAGCCTATTTGAACTTGAATATGATCTGAATATTCATACACAGATTGAAAATGATATTTTGATTCCATTGGTCGAAAAAATGGAGCAGTACGTTAAAACCCACCATGACAACTAACAATCTTCATATCGTACTTATTGAACCATCGTCGATTGTTTATGAGGGATTGTGCGCCATTCTAGGGTATTCGGATAATCAATTTAAGATCGCCCGGTTCGAAAGTATCGGGGAAATTCCCAATTACCTGATCCGTAAAAATGTTGATATTCTTATTATTAATCCCGGGCTGATCAGGAATAACCTCAAAACATACAATTCAATCAGGAGTAGTCTCCCGCAGGCAAAGTTTATCGGCATTGTTTATTCATTTTTTGATCAGCAACTTCTTTCGGAATTTGATGAGATTATCAGCATTTACGACATTCCTGAATTTATAATCGGTCTTATGCAACGCACGGCCAGTCAAA
>JBBRGI010000022.1:0-22877 GCA_038240855.1 Bacteroidales bacterium
TACCGGAATGCACAAATCGGAACCCATCCAACTAAGTTCATGAAGAAGCAGCTTCTTTCCATCAACGTTTGCATCCTTGTTTTCGAGAATTTTAATCATCTGCTTTTCAAATTTCTGATAATCTGCAGGAATTTTTGCTTCATTACGGATCCTGCTTTGCAGATTGATGAAATATTTTGTGCTTTGGGCGATATCGTATTGACCAATTTTTGCGAGGTCATCTTCCAGGGTGAGTTCAACGAAACCTTTTCTCAGGGATACTCCTGCCGCATTGGGGAAATCGTATGGAATTTTTTGGGTAACTTTTCCCGAAGCGGCCCATTCTGCACCACGCTGGAAAGTGGCAATAAAACCCACACATTCCATAGCCGGACCACCACCATCATCGGCATGTCCGAGTACGGTATGGAATATCCGCCCTTTGCCGTAACTGATCGTCATCAGAATGGGTTCATCCCGTCCGGTTCCACCACCCGTTGTATCGGCATAAGCGGTAGCCAGAATATCCATATTTTGACCGGGACCACGTAACTGGCTGTATAATTCATCATTACCATGCCTCCAGCGTACTGGTAATCCGTTGGTGATCGGATGTTCAGCATTTCGTGTTTTTACCTCAAACTCATGTCGTTTGGCGTGCGATCCACCCCGGCCGGCCGTTGTGTCGATGACCAGTTCATTTCTTTTGTAATAAACATAGGGTCCGTCTTTTTCTGATCGTTTTCCCCATCCTCCAAGCCCGGTCATCAGGTTGAATTCTTTCCATTCGGGGAAAGGATTATTTCCGCCATGATAAATCACAACTCCACCTCCGTTATTAACGTAGTCAACAAAGTCAGTTTTCGTTTTATCCGTCCACGATTCTCCGTTGTAGTCGATAACAACAACTTCATATTTTGAGAAATCGGGGTTGAACGATTTCATATCTCCCCCTTTTTCGGGAGTTTTCATAATTTCGGCCGTGAAAAGGCCTGTTTGTTCGAGCAGTTGCTTTAAGATTGGCGAACTGGCTTTCCAGTTATGATTGTTTTGTCCGGTTATTATCAGTGCATTATAATCTGATTTTTTCTGGCATGAACTGAATATGGCCAAAAGTCCGGCAAAAATGAATACGAATAGATATTGTTTTTTCATTTGATAAAAGGGTTAAATTGTAGGTAAAATCCAGGGTTGACGATAGGGGCGGATTAACAACCGACTCGCGATTGGATTTCCGATTATCTCCTCAGTGATTGGATCCCACTGAATTTTTTGTCCTGAAGTCATGGCAATCTCGCCCAGTAAACCAACTGAGATTGAACGATGGGCAATTTCGATAGGGGCAACGGTTTCACCTCTCGATTTAACGCACTCAATGAAGTTACCGAAATGGTCATCACTTTTGTAAAGGTGGATCTCGTTATCACCGATTACTTCTTCCAGGATTTTCGGATCCGAAGCCGTTAGCACATTGCCACGATCAACATGAATCCATCCTTTTTCTCCATACCAGGTAGCGCCCATTCCCTTGGGCAACCGGGATGCATTTGCCACCCTCATCTCGACCCCGTTGGCATATTTACAGAGAAAGTCATATTCGACCGGGGCATTATAGATACCTTCAACCGGATAAACACCGACACCTGATATCTCTGCGGGTCCTGAACGTTCCATACCCAATCCCCACTGGGCTATATCAATATGGTGACCAGTCCAGTCGGTAAGCTGGCCCCCGGAGTAATCGAGAATCCAGCGCCAGTTCCAGTGACTCACTCCCCTGAACGGGACTTTAGGGGCAGGTCCGAGCCACATCTCCCAGTTGAGTTCTGCCGGTACTTCGGTGACCGGAGGAGTTCCTATTCCTCTGCCCCCGTCGGGTAATCCCACTTCAACCCGGTTTATTTTTCCGACGCGGCCATTAATTGCCAACTCTGCTCCACGACGGAAATGACCCTGCGAACGTTGCCAGCTCCCGGTTTGCCACACAATATTGTTTTTCTTAACTGCGCTTACAATGGCTTTGCTGTCGTAAATTGTACGTGCCAATGGTTTTTCGCCGTAAACATCCAGTTTTTTGTTTGCTGCCGCCGAATAGATCAGACCATGCCAATGATCGGGCAGCGCTATAGATACAGCGTCAAGCTTTTCTTTTTCAAGTAATTCACGGTAATCGCCATAGGTGCGGCAATCGGCGCTTTTGTTGGTCTCGTCTATAAGCCTTTTCGCATTGTCTGCATGTTTTGAGTCGACATCACAAACAGCCACAAATTGTACTTCTTTCACCCGTTTTAAAAATTCCCGGAGATTACTCATTCCTTGCGAACCTGTGCCGATCGCCCCCATTACGATTCTGTCGCTGGGTGGCAATTTGCCTCCCATACCCAAAGCAGTTGAAGGAATTATCTGCGGAAGTATAACAGCGCCTGCGGCAACTGCAACTGACCGTTTCAGAAAATCTCTTCTGTTAGATTTGTCACTCATTGTAATTAAATTTAGTAGTTTTAGTATTATGATAATGTGATAATTATATGTTTACGGGTGTTCCGGGTACAGGGGTTTCAAAAACCATATCAACCGGACCAAATTCAATTTTTGTTGGTCCCAGGTCCATGTCCGATTTCATGATGGCATCCCAGGTGACCAACTGGCCCGTATAAGCGGCTGTTCGTCCCATAATTGCAGTGAGCGTTGACAGTGCAGTCCTTTCCGCTTCATTGACATACTTTCCCGTTCTGATGGCATATACAAGGTGCATGTGTTCCTGGACATAAGGTGGAATTTTCACCTGGTTCATCGGATTGCCATTTTCGTCGGTAGGATATTCGAACTTCCATTTTACACTCCCGTCAAGGTTCCAGATCGTATTTACACAATTGGTATAACCTTCTGTACCATTGATGATTTCGCCGGTTCCGTTGGCACAGCTATCGATCTGACGACACATACTGTGCGAACTCACGCCATTTCCATAATCGAAGTCAATACTGAAAAAGTCGTACTGGTCACCTGTAACCCTTCGGGCGCGGCCGCCGTATCCGACAGCCCTTTCGGGATATTTGCCCATAAACCAATTGATTACATCAATGTTATGAACATGTGTATCAAGAATATGATCGCCGCAGAGCCAACAGAAATTATTCCAGTTGCGGATCATATATTCCATATCCGACCATCCCTCCTCACGTGTGCGAAACCATACATGTTCCTGGTTCCAGAAAGCTTTGGCCGAGGTCAGTTTGCCAATGGCACCGTTGGCCACCTGTTTGTAGGTTTCGATATAATCTTCCTGGTGACGCCGTTGTGTGCCTGTCACCACACATAGACCGAGAGCCTCTGCTTTTTTTGCCGTGGCAATCATCAAACGGGCACCAACCGGATCTACGCAAACAGGTTTTTCAAGGAAGACATGTTTTTTATTGACAACTGCTTCCAGAAAATGCTCGGGACGAAATTGCGGTGGTGTAGCGAGCAATACAACATCAATCTCAGGAATTGCCATCAGTTTTTTGTAAGCATCAAAACCCACAAAACAATTCTCAATCGGAATTGGCATATCGAAAGAGGCAAACCTTTCTCTGCAGCTATCGATTTTATCCTGGAATACGTCGGCAAGTGCGATAATTTCAAGATCAGGTCCTGCACTGATAAAATTAATGGCCGCACCAGTTCCCCTGTTTCCCACCCCGACCAGACCGGCACGAAGTTTTTTACCTTTCGGAGCCCCTTTCAGAATCGGCGGAAGTCCCAACGCTTCATTGTCAGGTTCTTGTTTACAGGATGAAAGGATTGCTCCTGCACCGGCAACCGTAATTCCTGCCAGCATTCCCACTCCCAGGAATTTCCTTCTATTGATATTTTTTGTATCGTTTTCCATGATGCTGTTCTTTTTGTAAACCTTAAGCTATAGATTGATATATTTACTTTAACTTTTGAATTTTTAAATATGAGGCGCTCCATGCGTTTCTGAATTTCATCATACTTTTGACTCGTCCTGAAATTTGTTTACAATATTTGTGTGTGCTGCATATACATTTGTCCCCCCGTGTTATTTTTTAATTCCTTCATTTTTTCATTTCCTGTCTCTCGGTCTCTCTTTCGTGTTATCGTCCAGTCGTGTTGTCGTCTGCCTCACAAACAACCCTGAATCCGTTATCGATGCAATCGGAGTACCACCATACACTCTTGGGCATTTGCGGATCGGTAACCAGCCATGCCTTTGTTTTGGTAAAATCCCGCGCAGCACTTCGCACATCTTTGGCGTCGCTTTTAAATGAACCTCCCCTGATTACATGCTCCTGTCCCGACAAGGGTCCTTTGGGATTAATTATCTCTCTTCTTCGTGTGCTGTAAGTATCAGGTGCATAATAGTCGGAACAAAACTCCATGACGTTGCCTGCCATATTCTTCAGTCCGAAAGGGTTTTCTTTTACCGAAGCCGGAACTTTGGTTCGTGCGGAACTGTTTTCGGTGTAAACAATGTACGAACCAATCGTTGTGGTATCGCGACCGAAAATTTTCCTGAATATCCCTTTCGAGGTATAATCTTTTGCATCACCTTCGAAGAAATAGGGGGTTGCGGTATTTCCACGACAGGCATACTCCCATTCGGCTTCGGTTGGGAGCCGGTATTTTTTGCCGGTCACTTTTGTCAACCACTGGCAATAAGTATTCGCGGCGTGCCACGACATGGTGATAGCTGGTCGTGATCCTTTGCCCCAGCCCTGGTCGGGAGCACCCCATGGCGGAGTTGGTCCGGTGATGGCATCAACATCCTTATTTACAATAACCTGACCTTCGGTTCTTCCCTGTGATCCGGTAGCCTGAAAAAATGCAAGGTATTCATTCCATGATACTTCGATCTTCCCGATCCAGAATTTCGACAACTGCACCTTTCGTACCGGTCCTTCATCGGGTTTGCGTAATGATTCATCTTCGGGGCTTCCCATGTTGAACGTACCCTCAGGGATGGCCACCATCTCGAAAGTAACTCCCGTTCCCGGGATTTTTTCCGTGAAATTTTCGAATTTTTCTACCTTCGTAGCTTCTGTAAATATTTCCTGTATAGCAGTTGCATCAACTCCAAAGCTGGTATTGTGCTCATGTTTTGCATTTTTGTCAAAGTGCCCGACATTGAGGTGGCAATTGATACACATCGATTTTGGTTCCTCTTTCGGATTAAGGTAAGCCAGGTGGGCATTGCTCCCGTTTACAGAGAGTGTAACAGGGAAGAGATTTTGATGACACTTTTTACAGGAGGCCTCGTATGTGAACTTTTTTGCATTTTCAAGCAGCTTTTTTTCTTCCCAGTTTATTTTGGCGCTATCTTTAAACAGAAAGCCGTAAACATCGATGGCTCCATGTTTCGCTTTTGCAAAAAGAAAACCTTCGCCTTTGGGAGGCAAATGGCATTCCACACAATGAACGGTGACACCCGATTTGTTGTTATGATGCGATGACAGCCTCCACATTTCTTCAGCCCAGGGATGAATATGGCACGACATACAATATTTGTCAGTGGAGGTGTACGAGGATACTTTGCTAAAAACCAGGAGAATAGCCATGAAAATTACGGCTCCGGCGACCATTAATGTTTTTCCGGACTTCCACCCTCTTTTAGCCCGATTAATCAAATGTTTAATATTCATATTTTAAAATGGTTCAATACAAAAAGTAACTTAATTTTATTAGTAAAAAATCAAATTTGATCTATCCCGGTCAGTAATAATTTTTCTCTGTCTGTGTGGTTGGGTTAGGGTGAAGCGGTTTACTATCATTCATTCATACATCGGTAAAAAGCAGTAATGCAAAGCGTTATTAAACTATGAAAATAATTCTGCAGTCTAATTGCTCATTGCAGAGGGTAAGAAATATCTGTTCTGATCCGTTCTGCAAACATAGTTCGTTTTTCGTTACCCGAATTCAATTAATTTCATGTTTTACAACATCAATTTGCCTTCACGCCCTCACGCCCTCTCGCCCTCAGTGTGCCAGCAGCCAGTTTTCTGCAGCTCCCATTTCGATTTCAAGCGGAACGGGCAGATTTACCGCATTTTCCATTTCGGTCTTTACAACGGCTTTTACCTCTTCAAGTTCAGACTTTAAGACATCGAAGTTTAATTCATCATGAACCTGCAGGATCATTTTTGACCGGAGTCCTTTTTCGGCGAATCGTTTGCTGATGTTGATCATAGCCACTTTGATAATATCGGCTGCCGAGCCCTGAATCGGGGCATTGATTGCGTTTCGTTCAGCAAAAGCCCTTACTGTGACATTGGCAGAATTGATATCACTCAGGTAACGCTTTCTTCCCATGATCGTTTCCACATAACCTCTCTCACGGGCGAGCTCAAGTTGTGTGTCCATATAATCCCTGATCATCGAAAAGTTGGCAAAATAATCATCGATGAGCTGTTTGGCTTCACCTCTGGGAATATTGAGTCGCTGAGCCAGACCAAATGCAGATATTCCGTAAAGGATACCAAAATTGGCGGTTTTGGCTTTCCGGCGCAAATCGGGGGTAACCTCACTGATCGGAACTCCAAAAATCTTTGAAGCTGTTGCTGCATGGATATCCTCACCGTTACGAAAAGCTTCAATCATTACTTTATCGCCCGAAACGGCTGCCATAATACGGAGTTCAATCTGCGAGTAGTCAGCGGAGAGAAATGTGTGATCCGCATCACCCGGAATAAACGCCTTACGTATTTCACGCCCGTTTTCATCCCTGATGGGGATATTCTGAAGATTGGGATTTGTGGAACTTAATCGCCCTGTGGCAGCAATGGTCTGATTGAATGAGCTATGTATCTTTCCGGTAAGTGGATTGATCAGTTTGGGAAGTGATTCGACATAGGTTGAGAGTAATTTCTTCAATCCGCGGTGCTCCAGTATCTTGTTGATAATCGGATGTTTGTCGGTCAGGTTCACTAAAATCTCTTCGCCTGTGGAGTATTGTTTTGTTTTGGTTTTCTTTGCTTTGGGATCGAGCATCAGTTTTTCGAAAAGGATATACCCCAGTTGCTTTGGTGACGACATATTGAAGTGTTCGCCGGCCAGTTCTATAATACTCATTTCGAGTGCAATAATCTGGTCTCGTAAAGTCACCGCGTAATCGCCGAGCACCTTCGGATCAATTTTGAGGCCGGCCTGTTCCATTTGAATCAGTACCTTTAACAGCGGCATTTCGACCTCTGTAAATAAGTTCTTTACATTGAATTTCTTCAGATCGCTGTCGATCAGATTTTTGAGCTGAAAGGTAATGTCTGCATCCTCACACGCGTATTCCTTGATCTGCTCTAGTTCAACCTGGCGCATCGTCAATTGGTTTTTGCCCCGTTTGCCGATGAGCTCCTCTGTTGCCACCTTTTTATAGCCGAGATAGATTTCACTGAGATAATCAAGGTTGTGACGAAGTTCGGGTTGAATCAGGTAATGGGCAACCATGGTATCAAAATATTCACCTTTTACTTCAATTCCGTATTGCGAAAGGATCAGGATATCATATTTCATATTCTGACCGATTTTCACAATCGTTTCATTGGCAAATAAAGGTTTAAACTCATCAACAATTGCTGCTGCTGTATCTCTGTCGGCTGGTATGGCGACGAAATACGCTTCGCCCGGTTTGAAACTGAAGGACAATCCGACCAGTTGACTGCTGTGCGGGTTCAGGCCGGTTGTTTCAGTATCGAAACAAAATTCAGGTTGCAACTGTAACCGCGAAATCAATGCCCTGATATCTTCGGCTCCGGTAACTAACTGGTAATTATGGGTTGTTGAACGGATGTCGGTATGTACACCAGTTACTTCCTCTGTCTGAGTTTGTTCTCCCAGGCTGAAAAGTGTTCCCTGTTCAAAAGCAGGCGTTGGCTGAACCATGCCGGAGCTTGAGGGTACCATTTTTTCTGCCAGTGCTCTGAATTCAAGTTCAAGGAAAATTCCGCGCAGGCGATTATAATCCGGGTCTCTGCGCAACAGCAGTTCCTGATTAAATTCAAGCGGCACATCCAGAATAATTTCGGCCAGCTTGCGCGACATCCGGACCTGCTGTTCATATTGCTCAAGACTCTCTTTTTGCTTCCCTTTTAAGGTGTTGATATTCTGGTAAACCCCATCGATACTCCCGAATTCGCTCACCAGTTTCATGGCCGTCTTGGGACCGATGCCGGGACAACCCGGGATATTATCGGAGGTATCGCCCATCAAACCTAAAACATCAATGACCTGCAAGGGGTTTTTGATCTGAAAATTTTCACACACCTGTTCAACGCCCAGAATCTCCATTTCATTTCCCAGGCGCTTTGGTTTATACATGAAGATATTTTTGGATACGAGCTGAGCATAGTCCTTGTCGGGGGTGACCATAAAAACCTGGAAACCCTCCCGTTCTGCCGTTTTGGCCAATGTGCCGATTACGTCATCGGCTTCAAAGCCCTCTTTTTCGAGAATCGGAATATTATACCCCTGGATAATCTCACGGATATAAGGGATGGCCTTCCGGATATCTTCGGGCATCACGTCGCGCTGACCTTTGTATTCGGGAAACATTTCGTGACGGAAAGTTGGCCCGTGGACGTCGAAGGCAACAGCTATATGTGTAGGATTCTCAATTTTCAGAAGTTGTTCCAGCGTATTTACAAATCCAAACATGGTGGAGGTATTGAGTCCCTTTGAGTTGAGCCGCGGAGCATTAATAAAGGCAAAATAGGAGCGATAAATTAATGCGTAGGCATCCAACAAGAATAATCGGTTCATGACAATGAATATAATTGAATATCAAAACTAACAAAAAAAACCGGCAAATCCGGGAATTTGGTTTAGGCATGAATGATTTTATTGTTGAATAATATCATAAACTGAGGTGACAAAATACAGATAAAACCTATTAATATATGTTTAAACAAAAAACATAAGTTTCCTAATCATTTATTTTTTAAACATAACCTATTATGAAAAGATTATTAGTTTTGGTTTTTTTTTCCAACTTTCGATACAAGTTATCCGCTTTTAATTAATTCTGGATGGGTTACTGATTACCATAAAAGTGAAATTGATCTTATTTGTTTTATTAACAGATTCGCTTTACGGGATATATAGATTTATTGCTGACCCTCCCGCCCTTTAAAGATACAACCCTGGTCGTCAAACTGATTTCAAATAACCGGATTGAGGAGATCAAAGTAGTTGGTAAAATAAGTAAATACGGTTACTCAAGTGGACAAATCGGAAGAATTGAAATACCGATCAAACAACTTCAAACAGTGCCTGCGCTTTTCGGGGAGCCCGATATAATGAAGATTCTGCAACTATATCCGGGTATTCAAAGTACAAAATCCGGTTTTTCTTCGCTTGTTGTAAGACAATAACAAATTAAAAGGAGAGTTCGGTCTCGGAACAATTGGAGGAAAATTTGCCTTAGATGGACCAATCTTTGATGATAAAACAACTTTTTGTATTTCAGGAAGACGAAGTCTCTTTAATCAAAGGCGCCTATTCTGAAAACAGCCAGTATTTGCATTTATTGCGCTCTTCCGTGCTTGAGCTTCCTACCGATCTTTGGGTGCCTGCATCAGAGAAACTATTACCCGAAAAATCGAAACAATGGTCCATTGGTTCAGAACTTGAAATAGGCAGAGGACTAAACCTGGTTCTTGAAGGATATTATAAGGAGATGGATAATCTTGTTGAATATCAACAGGGATCAAGTGTATTTACCATTAAAAACGATTGGGAGGAAAATGTTGAAACAGGTAATGGTTGGGCATATGGAGGTGAGTTGCTTTTGCAAAAAGCAGACGGAAAGACGACAGGCTGGATTGGTTATACCTTATCTTGGGCATATAATCAGTTTAAAAATCTGAATAATGGAATAGCTTTTCCATCGAATTGGGACAGAAGACATGACTTTGTTATTGCGCTTCAGCATCATTTTAATTCGAAATGGGATATTGGATCAAACTGGGTATTTAACACGGGGACTCCTTATACTGTCCAAACTTATATTACCAAATATGTTGGAATTGATTTTCCGGTAAGACATTATATGCCTGATCTTGAGATTTACGGGGCAAAAAACAGTATGCGATTACCAGACTATAACAGATTAGATCTTAGCTTAAATTACCACAAACTATCTGTTAAACATAAAGACAAAATTCACCATTTTTCTTTTTCAGTCTATAATGCTTACAACCGAAAAAACGTTTATTACAAAGGATACTTATTCGGCAGACCAACACAGGCATCGCTTTTCCCGATATTATATAGCAACCTATTTTCCAAATTATTATCAGTCAAAAAAACTTAATTCACAGGGAGAATGGGGACAATCCATAGAAAATATCAAATTTCCTTTGGGTGATCGTGTATTTGATTTTTTACCAGATAAACAGAGTTTTGTGAGAGAGCCATTTGATATCAGCAATTTTAAACCAAGGATTTTCAGTGATGAAACTTTTCAAGGTAAGCAATACGGGCTAAATTTCTTTTTGGAATTTGACCCGGCTTATGACACTCAGGAAATTTATGTAGATCGAGTTGAGGTTTTTCTAATGTCTATTTCGAAGGAGATGTTTGAAGGGTTAAAATCTCAATTTCTTTTTCAGGTCATTAGAAGTGATTTATATGCAGAGAAACCAATGATATACAGCAATATGAGCAATGGAATCGGTTTATGGGCAGGATATTCGACAGCAAGCAGATCGGTTAAATTGAATAAAAGGGTGATGTTTAAGATTTATCAATAATAAATGCTGAAATCACTCATTATCAGGATTTTAGTCGTTGCATCCGCACTTTTCGATGCAGGTCAGAATTCCCGTCAGGGCCGGATGCTTTAGAAAATAGTAGGTGTTTTTCCCGTCACGTTTGGAATTTAAGACTCCCTTACTTTTGAGGATTCCAAGATGATGTGAAGTTGTTGACTGTTCAATGCCGAGCCGTTCGTGAATTTCGGTAACTGTAAGCTGTATTCCGCCTTCAAGATACCCGACGATGGCAATGCGCATGGGATGAGCAATTGCCTTTAACATCTCAGTTGCCAAGGTTAATCTCTCTATATTTAACTCAGCGTAATTCATTATGTAGTGAAATTTAATAACGATTTGCGGGTAAAAAACCCGATTTTCAATTGTGGTGGCAAAGATATGAATATATATTATAATTCTTACCTTTGGCAGGAAGGACAATGAAATGGAAGAATGCAATTTTTAAGGAATGTCATCAAAAGAACGGATTATTTCGCCTATAAAAGAGGAGCTTAGTAAATTTGAGCCATATTTTCAAAAAGCCACCCGGAGTGACTTGCCACTGTTAAGTACCATTATTAATTATATCCTGCGACGTAAGGGAAAGCAGATGCGGCCGATAATGGTTTTCCTGTCGGCAAAACTGAATGGCATTTTTAATGAACGAACCTACCATGCCGCCCTAACCATCGAGCTATTGCACACAGCCACCCTGGTTCATGATGATGTTGTTGACGATTCGTACCAGCGCAGAGGCTTTTTTTCGGTCAATGCCGTATGGAAGAATAAGATAGCCGTACTGGTTGGTGATTTTATCCTTGCCAAAGGATTGTTGTGGTCGATTGAGCACCGCGATTACGATATTCTGGATCATATTTGTACGGCTGTGCGCGATATGAGCGAAGGTGAAATTCTTCAAATCGAAAAAGCACGGAAACTGGATATTACGGAAGCGATATATTTTGAGATCATCCGTAAGAAAACTGCTTCATTACTCGCCACGAGTGCTGCGGTGGGAACGTGTTCGGTTACTACTGATCCTGAAGCCATTGAGCGGATGAGACTTTTTGGCGAATATGCGGGAATGGCTTTCCAGATAAAGGATGATCTTTTCGATTATCAGAAATCGAACCTGATGGGTAAACCTACCGGCAATGATTTGCGTGAAAAGAAAATCACCCTTCCGCTGCTCCATGCACTGAAACTGGCCGGGAATAGTGATAAATCACGTATCCTTAAAATAGTACGCAAACGATCAAAATCCACAGCCGATATCCGCGAGGTGGCTGAGTTTGTAGAGATTCATGGCGGATTCAAATATGCCGAAGAGGTGATGTACAGTTATAATGATAAGGCCATTGCACAACTCTCTTTTTATCCCGATTCGGAGATTAAATTGGCACTTACCGAATATATCAACTACATTACCTCGCGTGTGAGCTAATTGAATAAAGGCTGCCAATGTTTGATTGACAGCCTTTATTGTGGTTGAACTTTTTATAGAATAAAATTGATTGGGATCGTATACGAAACATTTACGGCTACCCCTTTTTGAATTCCCGGAATCCAGTCGGGCATTATACTGACAACTTTCATTGCCGCATCATTCAATAACGGATCGATTCCCCGCACTATTTTAATCCGTTCAGGTTTCCCTTGCTTGTTAACAATAAAATTAACATAGACTTTTCCCTGTATTCCGGCCGCCTTCGCCTCGGGAGGATAAACAATGTTACTTCCGATCCAGGTTTTTAATCCGGGCTCACCACCAGGGAATTCCGGCATTTTTTCAACCATAACAAATACCGGTTCATCCGAATTGGAATCGTTTATGGTGAGTGGTACACCTACAGGCTGGGCTTTAAGGTTCGTAGTTGCGTTAAGGGTTTTTGCAGGTTTCATGACAAGTTCCACAACATCGTCTTTAAAAATATCGTTGGCCAGTTTTTGTATTTTCCTGCCATCCAGGTTGTTGAACAATTCGGTCGTATATTTTGGAAGGGGAGTGTAATCACCATTAACCAAATAATTTTTTACCCTGTCGAGGATGTAGGAATTACTTTTTAACTTTTCGCTGGCCTCTTTAAGGAAATTTTCCTTTGTTTTGTTGAGCTCGGCTTCGGTTACTCCATCCTTCTTGAATATTTTGATCTCATCATAAAGCAAGCTCTTCAGAAAATCAACCTTGTCGGGCGAGCAAGTGAAATTCATGGAGAATTTGTAGTTATTTTCTGGTCTGCTGTAGAGTGTTGAACTTACACCTACACCGTAAGTTCCCCCCTCTCTTTCACGGATGCTCTCCGTAAAACGCATTCGCAGAATGTATTGAATTGCATTTAAGTATTCAACATTTTCAGGGGAACATTTATACTTTCCAAAGTAATGAATATATACAAGTGATTTCGGATCCTTCATCTCAACAGCAACCTCTCTGGCGGTTATTCCTTTTTTTGGCTCAACTTTGTGATCCTTCCAAAACTCTTTCCGGTCGGTATCGGGGATCGATCCAATATATTTTTCAACTAACGGCTTCATTTTTTGCGCATCAACGTTTCCAATGAACAGAAAGGTAAAATCACTGGCATCCTGGAACCGGTTGGCCGATATGGCATACGCTTTTTCGAGCTCCATTTTATCAAAATATTCAGGAGTAACCAGCGTCACACGCGGATTGTAATTACTCATCAGCATGGTAAGCGTATCGGAGAAAACTGAATTTGGATCTGCTTTGCGGTTTTGATAGGAAATTTTACTTCGTTCGATAGCGGATTTCATGGCTGCATCATCACGCCGGGGTGTTGTAAAATTAAGGTAGATCAACTGCAACAACGTTTCAAAATCTGATACCGACGATCCCCCGTTCAACATTTCTTCCAGTTCATTAAGTCCTGATGACACGTATGCCACTTTTCCCGCCATATATTTCCTGAGATCCTGGTTCGAAAAATTCCCGATTCCGCATAACCCGTTAACAGAAGAGGCAAGTGAAGCCGAAGGGAGATCTTCTGCAGGAACAAGTGAGAGGCCGCCATTGCTGTAGGCCTGGAATAATACTTCGTCAGCCTTATTATCTGTTGATTTGAAATAAACAGTAGCTCCGTTTGCAAGGAGCAGTTTGGTCCCGCCGAACATTTTGACTGCTTCCTCCTTTACAATGGCCGAACCTTTGAGTTCGTTTGTAATAAGTTCAGTTGCAATGGCCTTCTCGGTGTAGGGCTCGATTGTCATTTGCTGTACTTCGGCAAGCGTATTTTTAATCTCCTGTTCACCGGGTATTAATATTCCCTCCTTGTCAGGTGCCTTGATAATCATCACCCTGTTTTCGTCCGTCATCCATTTTTTAGCGAGTTCGTTGACCTGACTGATTGTGACAGTGGGAAGATAAGAATTGGCCAGGGCGAGTGAATATTCTGTATCGGGTGTAGGATTGTTGGAATTAAAGTGTGCAACGTATCCCCCAACATAGGCTGATGACATTTTTTTATCACGCTCGAGATTTGATTTTTCGTAAGATACGAGTATGCGTTTTTTAACTCGTTCAAGTTCAGGTTCAGTAAAACCATGGCGTTTTACGCGTTCATTTTCAATCATTGCTGCTTTTAATGAACGGAGCGGATCGGTATTGAGCGCAGTAACCGAGATGGTATATGAATCCTGAAACCTGGTAAAGCCTCCGTATCCCGAAAAGGCAGAGAGCATTGGCGGATTCTCTTTCTGAAGTAATTCGCTGAATCTGTCAGACAACATGGAGTTATAAAGCGAGTAAACCATCCGGCTTTTCAGATAGTCCACGTCTTTGTTCTCTGTACCGGGATGTTTTGTGTATTGAACAATTGAAACATTCTGTGCCTCCTTGTCTTTGGCAATACCAATCATGAATTCTTTATTATCAGGGATAATAATTTTTGCCGGAGGTGTTGAATTATCTCTTTTCGGATCACCGCCGAACAGTTTTTCTATTTTTGATTTGATTACCTTTTCATCAATATCGCCAACCACTATAATAGCCTGTAAATCGGGTCTGTAATAGTCCTTATAAAACTTCCGGAGTAAATCGGGATCGGCATTATCGATCACGTCCAATGTCCCGATCACATTCCGGTAGGCATATTTTGAATTGTTGAAAAGTACTTTATTGGTGGCATCGCTCATCCGCCGGTTCGCCCCGCCATAGGTACGCCACTCTTCGTGAATTACGCCCCGCTCCCTGTTGATCTCATCGGTTGTAAAGGACACATTTGCAGCCCATTCGTGAAGGATTATCAGCGATGAATCGATGACCGATTCCCGCGTTGTGGGCACATCGTTTAAGGTATACATGGTAATATTCTGACTCGTCGATGCATTAAGTCCCCTTCCAAAAGCGACTCCAACTTTCTCCATATAATTCATCAAATCCTTGTTGGGGAGATTTTTTGTGCCGTTAAAGCCCATGTGTTCACAAAAATGGGCAAGCCCGTTCTGGTTGTCATCCTCATCCAGGGCACCGGCATTAACCGCAAGGTAAAACATGGCACGCTCCTTTGGCAACGAGTTTTTCTGAATATAATAAGTTAAGCCATTGTCGAGTTTTCCATACATCACCTTCGGATTCAGCGGAACTTCCTGAGCGGATAAGGTGATTGATACAAGGCTAAGTAAGAACAGGTAAAGGTTTTTCATAACTAATTATTAAGTGAATTAGAGCATAAAATTAATCTTTTAATTACACTGTTGAAATAATCATAAAAAATTATTTTATCCGATTTTTTTTAGAACATGTTCTAATGTTTTTAGTAAGGTTATGCGCTGCGTATACCCCTTCGCGACGAAAGGTTTTGTAATTTAGTCATCCGATGAATATGTAATTGCAAATCCTTCATCGGATGACTTTTCAGAGTGGACTCCTCCTTATTGAGTTCAAAAATACGTCACATCTTCTCCTTTAATCGAGGTAAGCAGGTTATTTGCCAGACGGCTGGCTCCGATTCGCAACAGTTTATTATTGAGCCATTCATCGCCAAGAACTTCTTTTACGATGGCTATATATTTTAGTGCATCGGCGGTTTCAACTATTCCACCGGCTGCTTTAAAGCCAACTTTTTTATTCGTTTTTTCGTAATAGTTTTTAATTGCACTGCACATGACCCAGGCTGCCTGGGGCGTTGCGGCAGGCTCTGACTTTCCGGTGGAGGTTTTTATAAAATCAGCTCCTGCCTGCATGGCCAGATGAGAAGCTTTCCAGATTTTTGCCTCATTTTTCAGCGCACCGGTTTCCAGAATTACTTTCAGATGGGCTTTACCGCACGATTTCTTTAAAAGTGCGATTTCCTGTATAATTTCAGGGTAATCTCCGGCAAGGAAATTTCCTAAATTCAGGACGATATCAATTTCGTTTGCCCCGTTGGCAACTGCCATTTGAGTTTCCAGCACTTTTACTTCAAGGAATGTCTGCGATGACGGGAATCCTGCACTTACTGATGCGATCTTTACCTCGCGAACCTCAAGGTTTTTCTTAACCGTCTTTATGAGTGTGGGATAGATGCAGATAGCCGCAACATTCGGTATTCCGGGAAATGCACTGCCAAACCCTGTCACCTTTTGGGCGAGCCTTTCTCCCTGGACATAATTATCGGTTGAATTAAGCGTAGTCAGATCAATACACGACAGGGCCAGTTCATACCACTCACGGCTGTTTAGTTGTGCCGACTTTTCGACAATCTCCGCGACCGCTTTTTCTGCTTCTCCTTCAGTGAACTCCCTGTTATCATTTTCCAAAAGCCATTTCATGGTCATATGTTATTAAATTCTAAGCAAATAATTTATCATTGTTCAGATGGCGGAATTGGTCGCGATCTGTTTTTTTCTCCAGATTCTTTCTGAAGGCTTCATTCAGATCAACGCCGGTCTGATTGGCCAGGCAAATAATTACCCAGAGTACGTCGGCCAGTTCATCGGCGAGATCGTTATTTTGTTCATTGTTTTTCGGAGATTGCTCACCGTATTTGCGGGCAATGATACTGGCTACTTCGCCGACTTCTTCCGTAAGGATTGCCATATTGGTGAGTTCACTGAAATACCGGACGCCATATTTTGTAATCCATTCATGGACAGTAGACTGTGCTTTTCGTAAGGTGATATCTTCATTTGTCATCATAAGTCTTTATTTTTCGAATCAATGATGATGGTAACCGGTCCGTCGTTGATCAGTTGCACAACCATATGGGCACCAAATTCGCCTGTTTTAATCTTTTTACCCATATCCGCGGATAAAGTTTCCGTAAACTGATCATAAAGAGGAATTGAAATATCGGGTGGAGCCGCATTTATATAGGAGGGGCGGTTTCCTTTTTTTGTTTTGGCATGAAGGGTGAACTGACTCACGGCCAGAATGTCCCCACCGATATCCTTCACAGACAGGTTCATCACCCCGTTATGATCGCCGAAGACACGTAATTGGGTGATTTTAGAACTCATCCACCCGATATCTTCTGGTGTATCGCCGGTTTCGAAACTTGCAAGTACGAGCAGACCCAGGGTAATTGACGATTTCAAGGATGTGCCAATGGTTACTGAGGCTTCTGATACACGCTGGATAACAACTCTCATGAAACTTATCTGGTATTAAATTTACATCACCATCTTTAAAAGGCCGATCACCGCAAGGTATCGGGCTACTTTGCCGATCAGCATGAAAAAAACTGTAAGTTTAGGTGATATCCGGAAAAAACCCAATGCGAGGATGACCAGGTCACCGACAAAGGGAACAAACGAAAGTATTGCTGCATACGCTCCGTATCGTTTCAAACGCGGGAGAATTGCATGGATTTTTTCACTCTTTACTTTGGCGTATTTCTCAATCCATTCCATTTTCCCCAAATAACCCAGGTAGTAAATCGAGATTCCGCCCAGGGTGTTGCCTGCTGTGGCTGCCGCAAGTGAACTAATCACATCGAACCCCGAATAAATCAGCAGGAGCAGGACTGACTCTGAATTAAACGGGAAGATTGAACCTGAAAGAAAGCCCGCAATAAATAGTCCGAATAAACCGTATTGATAAAAGAAATCGACCATCAGGCTTCAAAGATAATGCAATGAACTGAAAAATTTGTGAATTAATCAGCTTGCCCGCACAGGTGGACTATTGAATTAATTAACTCCGGGTCATTTTGTCTTCAAATCCGGACGGAACAGGCACGAAAAATTCTACTTTGCCACACCTCGGACAGAGAAATAAGTCGTAGGTGTCTTTTTCCGATAAAAACTCATACAATATTCCTATCGTGCCAAAATGAAATCCTTCATGAAACTTTCGCTGTCCGGCATATAACATCGTTACTGAACATCTTAAGCATTTGATGCTTGCATAAGAATGATTCAATGTTTCAATGGTTTCTTCTGATTTTATAACCTTTCGCTTAGCAATACTGTACTGGCATTTCCAACAGATTTCGTATCCCGGCTCAATTTCGGTTTGACAATTCGGACAATTCATAACCCAGGGAATGGTTTAATACAAAAAGGAGACAGCCAATTGACTGTCTCCTTTTGGTAATTGTTTAGGATAAGGCTGCAATTCCTGAGCCAATCATATTTGCATTTTCAATTTCTGCAATATTCACCTTGACTTTTTTATGCCCCATTTCAGCGAGTAGCTCTTTTAACGTGCTTTTTACAACCTTATTATAGTTTTTGCAATCGGTTACCTTACTCCAGAACAAGCTCCCTTCAGCCGTAATTCTTATTTTTCTGATTGATTTGTCATGCGTGATCAGCATGTCGATTAGTCCGGCAAGCGAGGCCGCAACCAATTTTGCAGATCTTTTATAGATTTGTTTTGCCGCTTTTACGTGTTTTTTCTTGTGCTTTTCGGCTGCATTGATGATATCCGTCAGCGCTTTCCCATCTGTATGTTCGTCAAATCCATCTTCAGGAAATGCTTCCCTGAGGATCTGCCCGATGTACAATCCCGAAACAGCCTTTTCAAAACGCTGCGATCCTTTATTATCTGATTTCTCGTCCACGAGTTCATCATATTTTGTAAGATGAGGCGGATTAAAATTACCCGATTCGAGGTTTACAGGTGTAAGGCCTTGCCAGTTCAGATTGCTGTCAATTTTTGTAATTTTATCAGCATTCATGAAAGCAGCCATGTTGGTCCCTGTACCCACGATTAAACCGATGTAGGCATCAAAATTGGGATTGGTTAATCCCGCAAAAAGCGAGGCCACAGTGTCGTTGATCACTTTAATCCCGGTAAATTCTGCCTTCCCGGTGTTGTTCAGATAATCGAGTAAAGGTTTTCCTACAGGATTACCGATCATTTCCTTAATGTCGATACCCTTGGTCCATTTGATAAGTTCTGCATCGCCGTTTGGCAAACAGTTTGCCGGGTATGAAAAGCAATACCCGACAGGGGCTTTCATGGGAAGTTCAATTTCATCTACGAAAGCAGCCTGTTTGGCTAACAGATCATTCTGAGAAAAACCCCTTGTCGAAGTGGCAGAGAGATCCTGGGAACCTAATTTTTTGGGAGTAATTTTAGCTACACCACCGGCAAAATTAATTACCCCTGCCCGGTAGTTTGTTCCACCCCAATCGACTACTATTGCCTGACCTTCAGCGCTACATGAGAGCGGATGAATAAATGTCGGAATCGTTTTGATCTCCGTGTTGTCATTTTTGAGTCCGATCTGAATTTTATCTTCAAGATCGTGAGCGATTTCTTTTAATTGAGCGGTTTTGAGTTTAAGACCTGGTTTCTTCATTATGTTGAATTTTAAGTTTTCTTTCAGTCAAAGGTATTAAAAAGTTTTTATAACGTGCCATGCCAGTTGTTTCTGTTCCAATTTAATTGCATGCGCCGGGCTCGATGATGGTAAAACATGATTCATGTGCCGTATATCCGGGAAATATTTACCGAAGTACCTGGCTGCAACTTGTCCATTGAAAAAAATCCGGGAAATATCAGGATAACTTAAGAGCAGTGAACGCAAATCATTGGGTTGTTCCAACCTGATGTCATTGTCGAGACTTGAACTCCTTTCGCAACTACTTAGTACGTCCCACACTGCCATCTCATGTTGGAGCAGAATGGCTCTTCTTTCGTAGTGATCAGTAGAGAAAGGAAGGTCGAGCAGGTTAAAAATAATTTTCCAGAAAGCGTTTTGCGGGTGGGCATAATAGGCGTTCATCCTGAGCGATTCTTTCCCGGGCATCGTGCCCAGAATCAATAACTTACTTCGGGAGTCGACTATGGGTGCAAATGAATGGATTACTGAATCTTTTTCCTTAATGCTGCTCATCGTATATCTGTTTTGATGATTTTTCGGCTTTGAGGCCTTGCAAAGATAGGATTTGGTGGGAAAAGATAATGATTAAAGCCTTCAAAACCCGCTGATTTTAGCTATTTTTGCGTCAAATACGATCAAAGATGGAACAATATTCAACAAGACAAAATAAAATAGGAAGGTTGATTCAAAAGGAATTGAGTGAACTTTTACGCCGTGAGACCCAGGTTTTGGCAAAGGGGCGCATTCTTTCTTTGACAATCGTCAGGGTTACACGCGATATTTCGCTGGCAAAGTGCTATCTGAGCATTTTTCCTTCCGCCGGGGCTGATGAGGTATTGGCAAATATTAAGTTACACAAGAGTAAATTACGCGGTGAACTGGGAAACATTGTTCGCTTCCAGTTACGTCATGTGCCCGAGCTCGAATTTTTTCTCGATGATAGTCTCGATTATATTGAAAATATTGATAAGCTTTTAAAATAATTTTTAAACGCGAATCCCAAATATTCATTCAATAAGAAAAGCTGGATATGGAGTATGACCCTATTAAGAGACGACTTGGAAATGTGTTCAACCGCACCCCGTTTTTACGAAAACTTTTTTACTCATTACTCGATCTTTTATTGCTTAGGGCATGGTATGTCAACAGGGAACTAAGAGCACTGAAAAAAAGATCATTTTCAGGGAAAATCAGGATTCTTGATGCCGGTTCAGGTTTCGGTCAGTACACTTACCGGATGAGCCGTATTTTCGCAGATTCTGTCATTAAGGGGGTCGATGTAAAGTTGGAACAGATTGAGGACTGCAACCGTTTTTTTGCCTCAGCCGGATTACAGGACAGGGTGCAGTTTGAATACAGCGACCTCACAATTTTTAGTGAACCATACAGTTATGACCTTATCCTTTCGGTAGATGTGATGGAACATATCGAAGAGGATGAACTTGTTTTTAATAATTTTTACAAATCGCTACGGAAAAATGGAGTGCTGCTGATTTCAACTCCTTCTGACCAGGGAGGTTCCGATACCCATGAACATGACCAGGATAACGTTCATGGCTTTATTGAAGAGCATGTGCGCGACGGATATGGCATCAATGATATTATGCAAAAACTTCAGCGTGCCGGATTTTCAAATATTGAAGCGCGTTACTCCTATGGTTTTCCGGGATCACTTTCCTGGAAATTTTCGATGAAATACCCCATTTTAATGCTGGGTAAATCGAGGTTGTTTTTCATATTCCTGCCATTTTATTACCTGGTAACCTTCCCGTTTTGTATCGTGCTCAATTACCTTGATGTAATCTTCAGGCATAAATCAGGAACCGGTTTGCTGGTTAAAGCATACAAACAGTGATTAATAAACAACTTGTAAATTGAATCTGTCATTTTACATAGCAAAAAGATACCTCTTCTCGAAGAAGCGGACTAACCTGATCAACATCATCTCGGCAATTTCGGTGGTCGGCATGGCGATCGGGACAATGGGTCTGATTATCGGTTTGTCGGGCTTTAACGGTTTCGACAGCCTGATTAAATCACTTTTCTCAAGTTTTGATCCCGATCTGAAGATCACCCTCGTTGAAGGCAAGCGTTTTGATACCGACAATAAGGTGTTTAACGATATTCGCCGGATGAGCGACGTACTTTATTTTACCGAAGTTGTCGAGGACAATGCGCTGTTACGATACGAAGAGCGGCAGGTTCTTGCAACGATAAAAGGTGTAAGTGATGATTATATCCAAATGACAGGTCTCGACACAATGATTGTAGACGGTGAGTTTAAACTGAAGGAAGGCACTCACCAGTTTGCAGTTATCGGGCAGGGAATAGCCTTTTTCCTCTCAGTCGGTATAAACCTGATCAACCCGATCAGCATCTATGTGCCACAGAAGGGGAGGAGTTCGGGGCTTTCAATGGAAGGGAGTTTTAACCAGGGTTTCATCTACCCGTCAGGCGTTTTTTCCGTACAACAGGAGCTTGACTCAAAATATGTAATTGTGCCTGTCGAATTTGCGCGCGAACTTTTTGAAATGGAGGGCGAGGTAAATTCGGTGGAACTTAAATTAAAGGAAGGATCATCGGTAAAGAACCTTCAGAATGCGATTGCGGCACAACTTGGCAATGCCTTTGTGGTGAAAAACCGTTACCAGCAACACGACTATCTCTATAAAACCATGCAGGGTGAAAAATACGCCGTTTACCTGATCCTGATTCTGATCCTGATCATTGCCTCCTTTAATATCATAGGTTCGCTGACCATGTTAATTATCGACAAGAAAGAGGATATCGCGATATTGCGGAGTATGGGCGCCGATAAAAAACTTATCCGTAATATTTTTCTTTTCGAGGGATGGTCGGTCTCTGTTTTCGGGGCAATAATCGGAACCATAGCTGGGATTGCAATTTGCCAGGCACAGATTACTTTCGGATTGGTAAAACTTCAGGGGGGTGGCGGTTCGTTTATTATCGATGCCTACCCCATGAAAATTATCCCTTTGGATATCCTGCTCATCTTCTGTTCTGTTATATTGATCGGCTTTGTGGCGGCATGGTTTCCCGTGAGGCAAATCTCGGGCAGATTTCCGGAAGACGAGAGTCATTGATATGACTCGTCCTGATTTTTGTTTACAGATTTTGTGTAAACCTATTTCAGGACAAGACTCCGCTCAACGTCCGGGGACTATCAATTAACACTCTGCTCAACGTCCGGGGACTATCAATTAACACTCTGCTCAACGTTCGGGGACTATCAATTAACATCTTCAGTATCCTCAACTGCAGTCTCTTCGACTTCGGTCTCTGAGCGAAGCCGAAGAGCCATTTTTACACTCCGAAAGGTTGTGTAATAAATTTGTTTCACCTTTGATTAGTGCTTCCTTTT
>JBBRGI010000023.1:0-21547 GCA_038240855.1 Bacteroidales bacterium
GGAAATAAATGGTTACTCTAATAGAAATGGCCATAATCTTCCGGATACCATAGCTTGTTCCCATACTTTAAATGGTTTTCCGGAAAGCGAAATCCCATATTCTTCGACTGCCTGTGCGAAACTTACTCCTTTGCGGAACAACCAGAACAAATGACTATCAAATAGTTGACCAGGAGTGATCTTTCGGTTCATAGTGATTGCAAGATCAAACAGGTCCTTCTTCACCATTGCATCAGAAATGGGTAGATTTTTATCCTTGTGCAAGAGCGGCTCATGGGCTTGCAACTTATTCAAAACCCTATAAAAAAGCCGGTAATTCTCGTACTTAATTTTATAGGTGTGGGCTTTTCCATTTAGTTTCCGGGCAAAACTAAAGCGGATAAAGTCAGGAAGTACCACAAATTGGCTGGCTTTTAAATCGAGCGCTTCGTCGATCGTTAATCCATAGTTGTACAGTAAAAATAAAATAATACGCTGGCGATCAGACTCACACCTCACCATCATTGCTCGGATTTCCTCCGGCGAAAAAAAATCTTCCATAAAATTATTTTCCTAAAAATTCTTCGGATATTATAAAAAATAGAAAAAAAAGCCATAAATACGGCTAACGCGCGCAATTATGATAGATTTCCCCAATTTAATAACAAGTATAAAAGTTCTGAGATTGAACTTTCTCTTCATATTTCACTGCAAATATATTCATTTCTGCAACGCTATCACACATTAAAATGATTTATTTTCCGCTAATTTAAATTCTAAAATTTACACCTCATCATCGATTCTGAAATTATTTAACAGGCAATTAACCTTTAAAATTCAAGTTCTTATGCCAGCTATACTTTCCTATCAAATTTGAACTCTTACAGCCATCCTTTTCTTCGGAAATAATACAAGGTAAACCCTGATGAAGCCAACATTAGTAAAATAGCAAACGGATAGCCCCATTGCCATTCCAATTCCGGTAATATTCTGAAATTCATGCCATACATACTCGCTATAAGGGTAGGCGGCATAAAAATTACAGCAACCACCGAGAACATCTTGATAACCTTATTTTGCTCAATATCCATCAATCCAAGAAAGGTGTTCTGCAAAAATTCAAGTCGCTCGAAACTAAATGCGGTGTGTGTGAGCAGTGATCCTGTGTCGCGCAGCATTATCCGTATGCGCTCATCCTTTTTTGCCGGGAACCTTTCGCTTTTGAGAATTGCCGACATAACCCTTTGTTTATCCACGATATTCTCCCTGATAAGCATGGTAGCTTCCTGCAGAAAAGATATCTCAAGAATACCATTTTCATCAACATCTTTTTCTATCCGCATTCGCTTGGCCATCTGGTTGATCGTCCTTCCTATACCCTCAAGTATATCTGCAATATAATCGATTCTAACATCCAATTGCATCAAAAATATGTCATAACCATCAATTTGTTCAAACGATTGACCCTGCAACCTATCGAAAATGGCCATAAAAGTTTTGATAGTTTCGTTATGATTCGAAATCATAACCTTGTTTTTCATGGTAAAGGAAACCGGTACCGTGTCGTAGTGACCTTCTTCAAGCTTCAGAAAATTTGAGTTTGCCCTGATGGTATCTACTGTTTCAAAATAGCGTGAACTGCTCTCTATCTCTTCCGCTTTTTGCCAGCTTAGTAACTGGATGCCAAAATAGTTCTCAACCAATCCAATCTCCTTTTCGGTGGGTATATCCAAATCGACTGCCAGAATCTCCCGACCTGCAAATTCATCAATTGAATTATTGACTTCCAGAATTCTGATTCTGCTATTCTCCTTGTATAAAAAACTAATCATCAGGATGAAGATCAGGTTGTGTAATTACAATTTTATCAAAGACGTGCATTGATATCTTATTTATTTATTCCGACTTAATTCCTTCTCCGGGGAGTCACTTACAACTACCTGATCAGCGAATATAACAGTCTGATTTCCTGTTCCCATAAACTTTCATCAGGTGTTTCAAGAATTATCGGCATATTATCAAAACGGGAATCATTCATTAACAATTCAAAAATATCCATTCCCAGAAAACCCTGCCCAATACTGCTATGCCGGTCTACCCGGGTGGCCAGTTCCTTTTTTGTATCGTTGAGATGGATGGCATTAAGGTATTTCAACCCGATAATTTCGTCGAATCGTGAGAAAGTCATTTCAAAAACATCTTTACTTCTGATATCGTACCCTGCTGTAAAAGCATGGCAGGTATCAATACAGACACCAACCCGCGTTTTATCTTCCACCTGGCTGATAATCTCGGCTAATTGTTCAAACGAGTATCCCATATTGGTTCCCTGGCCAGCTGTATTTTCGATAACGGCTGTTACACCCGATGTTTTATCGAGAGCCATATTAACCGATTCGGCAATACGTGACAGACATTCGGTTGGTGAGATTTTGTTCAGATGGCTTCCCGGGTGAAAGTTCAGCATTTTCAATCCGAGAAGTTCACACCGTTTCATTTCATCAAGGAAGGCACCGCGCGATTTCGCAAGGCCTTCTTCCTCGGGATGTCCCAGATTAATCAGGTATCCATCATGCGGGATAATCATTTCAGGCAGGTATCCACGGCTGGCACAGTTCATTTTAAAGGCTTCGATACTTTTTGCGCTCAAAGGAGAAGCATTCCATTGCTTCTGATTTTTGGTAAAAAGTGCGAAAGCCTTTGCTCCGATTTTTTCTGCATTCAACGGAGCATTTTCAACCCCTCCGCCTGCACTTACATGCGCACCTATATACTTCATATGCAAATTTTTATTATTCAAGATAAAAACAGAACCTTAATTGGTCAGACCTGCCTCTAAAGTCATACAAATATGGTTAAATTAAACCGATTTCAAAACATTGTCATCCAAAAATTTTGGCTTGATATTGCAATAAAATGACCACTGCAAATCAAAATTTACCACATAAACCGGGCTCCCTGTGAATTAAATATTTAGTTAGAAGGCTAAAATAAGCAAGAAACAGTAACATAAAAAGCTACCCTGAGTAAAATAAGTATTATTTTTGGAAATTCCCTTGTATCAATTCCGGGAAAGCATCCAAAAATTAAGTTCAGTATTATACGAAATCAACTCTATTTTTCACCATGAAAAAGACTCCATTAATCTTAATTTGCTTTTTTTTCTTAGCAATTGGCTTTTCCTCCCCTGGTCAGGAGAAAAAAGATAAACCGGATTCTCCCAAAATAAAAACAGGCTGGAATTTTGGTGCCATTCCTGCTGTTACTTTCGATACTGATCAGGGATTTCAGTATGGTGCAGCGGTAAATTTTTACAATTACGGAGATGGCAGTACCTTTCCAAAATATAAACATTCGCTTTACCTCGAAATTTCGCGTTTTACAAAAGGTAGTGGAATCTACCGGTTTTATTACGATTCTGAATCACTTATTCCCGGAATCCAGGTAACAACCGACTTAAGTTATCTGCCCGATCAGGCTTATGATTTCTATGGATATAACGGTTATGAATCGGTATTGAACAAAAATTGGGAGGATAAAGATTCACCTGACTATAAAACCAGGATGTTCTATAAATATCAGCAACGGCTCTTCAGGTTCAAAACCGATTTCCAGGGGAAATTTTCAGACTCACACTTTGGATGGATCGCAGGATTTAATCTGCTCAATTATAATTCAGCCTCTGTCAACACCGACAAACTCAATAAAGGTAAAGATGAGAACAATAAGTTGCCTTCCGTTGAACAACAGCCCGGATTATACGAAAAATATATTGCCTGGGGTCTGATTAACGGGCAGGAGGCTAATGGCGGATTTATCCCTGAATTAAAGGGTGGTATTGTCTACGATACCCGCGACTTCAAATCAAATCCAATGAAAGGGGTATGGACCGAGGCTGTTATCGCCGTAATACCGGAATTTCTGGGTGCAGAAAGTGGCTTTTCCAAATTTTCGTTCACGCATCGTCAGTATTTTACGGTTATAAAGGATGATCTTTCATTTGCTTACCGGATCAACTGGCAACAAACGCTCAGCGGACATGCCCCTATCTACTATCAGCCTCAGATTATCTCCTCAGTACTGACCGGGTCATCTTCGACCGGCCTTGGTGGGGCAAAAAATCTTCGCGGGGTGCGCCGTAATAGAATCGTCGGTGACGGTTATCTGCTTGGTAACCTGGAATTAAGATGGAAGTTCTACCGGCTGGCACTTTTCAACCAGAATTTCTATATGGGATTAAATACCTTTGTTGATTTCGGGAAAGTGGTTAAAAAGATCGAATTAGGAAATATCAATATACCACCGGAAGAAAACCCTTCCGAATATTTTAATTTCGGGGCAGAAGAACTTCATACAAGCTATGGTGCAGGTTTACGGCTGGTTATGAATTACAATTTTGTTCTGGCCATTGACTATGGAATAGCTTCCAAAGATCAGGATGGAGATTCGGGAATTTATATTGGTTTAAATTATCTTTTTTAATGCTGTGAATCGCGGAAATCGTTAATTTTAACCTGCAATTCCTGATGTGGCTGTTAACTTGTATAATAGCCATATTAGGAATACAGGTAATAATAACAACTTATTATGAGAACAGCAATCATCGCGGGTGCATCAGGTCTTGTCGGCACTGAATTGCTCCGGAAATTAATCGACTCAGATCATTACCGGCTCATTTATATCCTTACGCGCAAAAGCAGCGGAATTCTCCATGAGAAAATAAAGGAATTCGTGATTGATTTTGAACTGATCGGCCAGTTGGAATTTAACGAACCAATTGATGATGTGTTCTGTACATTGGGTACTACCCTGAAAAAAGCGGGTAGTCGTGAAAAGTTTAAAAAGGTCGATTACGGTTATGTTGTCACACTGGCCAGCATGGGGAAAAGGTGCAGGGCCTCACAATTTCTTGTCGTCAGCTCGATGGGAGCGAATCCCGACTCATCAATTTTTTATAACCAGGTAAAAGGGATGACCGAACAGGCACTGATCAGTATGAAATTTGAACAACTGGTCATTGTAAGACCTTCGATTTTACTCGGAGAGAGATCAGAAGTGAGGCCGGCAGAAAGATTGGCTGCAATTTTTATGAAAGCTTTGAATTTCCTGATCCCCTATAATTACAAAGCCATATCGGCCGAAAAAGTTGCAGACAGCATGCTGAATCTGGCATTAAGGCCAACGGGAAGTGTCAGAATCGTAAAATCGGGTGAAATGCTCCGGGGATGAATACCTGTTATTGTTAAAGAGCCGGTATCTGTCATACAACCAAATGTATTTCAGATTAATACTTCCAGAATGCCGGGGTAAACAATGCGAAGAAGGTGAGTAATTCAAGGCGGCCTATAATCATACCAAAGGACATCACCAGTTTCGAAAAATCGTTAAGGTGGTCAAAATTGGCTACTGGCCCAACTGAACCGATTCCAGGACCAACATTTGCAAGACTTGTGGCAGCTGCGCTTGCAGCACCCGGAACATCCAGGCCGGCAAGAATCAGCAGAAAGGCCATCGCAATAAAAACAACAAGATAAAGCAATACAAATGAGACAATTGCCCGGTTACTTTCTTCAGATAATACAAAACCATTTAATTTTATCGGATAGACTCCATTCCTGTGCACTGTTTTGTATAGCAATGATTTAATGTTTTTCAGTACCAACACATGACGTGCCATCTTTATACCCCCGGACGTTGATCCTGTGCATCCACCCGCAGAAATAAGCAGAAATAATGCAACCCAGGCTGCGGTAGGCCAAAGCAAATAATCTTCAGTAGCGAACCCTGAGCCACAAATAATCGAAACAACATAAAAAAATGAACTTCGAAATGCATTTTCCAGGGATTTATCAGTTTTAACCAGCAAAATTGCCATAATAAATAGTCCGGCCAAAACGATGACTTTGATATAAAAACGAAACTCTTCATTACCAAAAGCTTTCTTAAAATTACCCTTCATTAAATTATAATGAACCAGAAAATTCATTGCTGCAAAAACCGTAAAAATAGTTACAATATACTGAATGTATGGCGAATAACCGGCAAGGCTTGTATTTTTAGGTGAAAAACCGCCAGTCGCAACCGTACCAAAGGCATGGCATAAACTCTCGAAAAGATTCATACCCCCCAGCATCATTAGTATTACCTGCGAAAATGTGAGCAGCAAATAAATTGTGAGCAAACTACGCCCCACTGATTTAATACGCGGATGGATTTTCTCCTGTAGTGACGACTCAAGCGAGAATATCCTGTAACCTCCAATATCCAAAGATGGTAGTATAATGATTACCAGCGAAATAATTCCTATACCGCCAATCCAGTGTGTCAGGCTGCGCCAGAAAAGTATTGATTTGGGCAGTGCTTCGATATTGGTCAGAATTGAAGAACCAGTTGTTGTAAATCCAGAAGTCGACTCAAAAAATGCATCAGGCAAATGAGGGATACTGCCACTGAATATATAGGGCAGCACTCCGAGCATAGCCATTAAGAACCAGCCAAATACGACTGAAAAAAGTGCATCGTGGTTTTGAATTTCAGCATTGGCAGTTGTCTTTACCAAAAATTTAAATATAAGGTATGGAATTGCAGCGACAAAAATAGAGAGCACAAACGGTTTTACCGGCTCCTTAAAAATGAGCGCTACCACCAGGCACAATATAAACGCGCATGCTTCGATCAGGAAAATAAAACTTAATAATTTCAGGACAATCTTGAAATTAATTTTTTTCATATGTTGGTATTAATTATTGCTTAATCACCTGAATACCAATTCGACCTAAGTATTAAACCAGATTTGGGACAAAACGTACAAAGTTAATTATAGAACTCAGCTTTAAAACAGGAGAATCCGATTTATTAATGTTATAATAATATAAGTATCCCGGTCATGAATTCGTGGTAAGCAAAAATTATCCTGAATAAATTACTTAGCGCGAACAGGCTTCGCAATATTATTAACCATCTGTCATACAACATATATAGAGTCAATACTACAATATTACCTATAGAATTCAGATGATTGATAGTTAATCGTTTAAATCAAAAGAGCAAAGAAATTTCACCCTAAAAACTGAGCTGATTCTGTGCATGTGAGAAAATTCTCTCAGGTTCCATCGTTCAATTACCCCATGGTTTTATCCTTCAAATAAATGATTACCTTTGCGTCTCAAATATCATAAATGCAAAATATCAGAAACATAGCGATCATTGCACACGTCGACCACGGAAAAACGACGCTGGTTGACAAGATGATCATGGACTCAAATATCTTCAGGGGCAATCAGAATCCCGGGGATTTAATCCTCGACAGCAATGACCAGGAGCGGGAAAGAGGGATTACCATTCTCGCGAAAAATGTATCCGTCGTATATAATGGTACAAAAATCAACATCATTGATACCCCCGGACATGCCGATTTCGGCGGGGAGGTTGAACGTGTTCTGAACATGGCAGATGGTGTACTTCTGCTTGTTGATGCTTTTGAAGGAACAATGCCGCAAACCAGATTTGTTCTCCAAAAAGCTATTCAACTCGGACTAAAACCGATCGTGGTCGTAAATAAAGTTGACAAACCCAATTGTCGCCCTGATGTGGTGCACGAACAGGTTTTCGAATTGATGTACAGCCTTGACGCTACAGAAGAGCAGCTCGATTTCCCGACAATTTACGGTTCTGCCAAGCAAAACTGGATGAGTAAGGACTGGAAAGTCCGTACTGAAAATATTACGGAATTGTTTGATGCCATCATTGAACATATCCCTGCGCCTACGGAAAATCCTGGAACTCCCCAGATGTTGGTTACATCGCTTGATTATTCGCAATACGTCGGACGAATTGCGATTGGCCGGATACATCGTGGAGAATTAAGAGAAGGAATGAACGTTTCGCTTGTTAAACGCGACGGTACGATATCCCGTACCAGGATAAAAGAACTTCACCTGTTCACTGGTCTGACCAGGGAAAAAGTTGCAAGTGCCAGCAATGGAGATATTTGCGCACTGGTTGGCATCGAAGGATTTGAAATCGGAGATACAATTTGCGATTACGAGAACCCGGAGCCGCTCGAGCCAATTTCTATTGATGAACCAACAATGAGCATGTTGTTCACAATCAACAACTCACCGTTTTATGGCAAAGAAGGCAAATTTGTAACGAGCCGCCATATCCACGACAGGCTGATGCGTGAACTTGAAAAAAATCTTGCATTGCGTGTTGAAACAACCGATTCGGCTGATGCATGGAATGTGCATGGACGCGGTGTTCTTCATCTTTCGGTACTCATCGAAACCATGCGTCGTGAAGGCTACGAACTTCAGGTAGGGCAACCACAGGTACTTTATAAGGAAATTAATGACGAAAAATATGAGCCGATTGAGTTATTGCATATCGACTTGCCGGAAGAACACAGTGGTACAGCCATTGATCTAGTCACTCGCAGGAAGGGTGAAATGCTAAATATGGAACGCAAAGGCGACCGCATCAATCTTGAATTTCATATCCCATCACGCGGAATCATTGGATTGCGTACAACCATGATGACCTCCACTGCAGGTGAAGCAGTCATGTCGCACCGGTTTATTAAATACGATCGTTTCAGGGGTCCTATCGAAACCCGTTTAAATGGTTCGCTCGTTGCGCTCGAAACGGGAACAGCATTTGCCTATGCCTTGAACAAACTTCAGGACAGGGGACGATACTTTATTGATCCGCAGGATGAAATTTATGAAGGTCAGGTTGTTGGAGAAAGCAGCCGCGAAGGCGATCTTGCCATGAATCTTACGAAATCAAAGAAGCTGACCAATATGCGGGCATCGGGTTCTGATGATAAGGTCAGACTTGCACCACCGATTAAGTTCAGCCTCGAAGAAGCGCTTGAATACATTCAAAAAGATGAGTACGTGGAGGTAACACCAAAGTCGATCAGGCTGCGCAAAATCCAGCTCAACGAAAACGACCGAAAAAGGTCAGCCAAAAAGGTATAAAAGCTTATATTCGATTTAGATATTTAGGAAACCCCTAATTTACAATTAGTTGTAAATTAGGGGTTTCTTATTGAATGACAGAAATCAACTACCTGATTCTTAATCAATTTATTGGACGCGTCCTAATTAAAAGTATTATTTCTGGTTACTTCCTTTCAGCCGGCTTATAAGCCATTGATTCGATTTTTCGTTTTGCTCCGGATAGGTCCAATGTCCGGTTTCCTGCATGATTAAAAGCTCTTTAGGCGCTGTAATAGTATTATAAGCCGAATAAGTGGATGTAGGCGGACAAGTCACATCGTTAAAACCCCATGAATAAAAACCAGGAACTTTGACATTTTTGGCAAAATTCACCACATCGTAGTACTTTGTTGTTTCAATACTTTCCTTTCCCGCTTTGAGATCCCTGAACATATGCGGCCATCCTCCAGCACGGTTCGAAAGGTATCCGGTCAGATCACAAAGCGCCGGATAAAAAGCGGTCAGATATTTCACCCTGCCATCGAGAGCTGCAGTCACAATGGATAAAGCGCCACCCTGGCTTCCGCCTGCAACTGCCAGTTCCGATCCGTCGAATTGGGGTAAGGAAAACAGAAAGTCTATTGCCCTGACACATCCCAGGTAAACTCGTTTGTAATAATAGCGGTCACGGTTATCGAGGTTAAAGTAAGGATATCCGTCAAGAGTAGTTTTTCCCAGATCGTTGTAAACCACCGGATCCAATGTTACCGGAATACCATGAATACCGATTTCAAACGTAATAACTCCCTGGTCTGCCGTAGCGACATCGCCGTAATAGGGACGAACTCCGGCACCCGGGACCCTGAGTAAAGCCGGATACTTACCCTCCTTTTTAGGAATACAAACTATACCATAAAGTCGTGATCCCGGTTTAAAATTCTGAATATTTGCCTGGTATACATTCGTCTTTTCAGTACATCTGTCGGGCAGCAATGTAAGTTTCACATCCAGTGGAATTGTCGCAAGGTCTATTTTGGCTTTCTCCCAAAACTGAATGAAATCGGCAGGATAATCAGTGGTAGTCTTAATTAATTCCGGATTAAATGCCGCAGTAGCCAATCCTTCATAATTCTTACCATCGTATTCTGCAATAACCTTGCATCGCAAAAATCCGGCATCCCTGAGTGTACCACCCGCGATTGTAATGGTTCCTTCCTTAAGTACTGCTGATTCCCTGATGACCGGCATCATCATTTCAGGACCAACTTCATACATGATCTTCACATTCTGAAGCAGTTCGCTGTTTTTGGTAACCGATACTTTAAATCGGACATTCTCGCCAGTCTTATAAATCCAGTCAGCATGATCCGGAGCTATGGCAATCTTAACCAGTTTTTCGGCAGGCTGAGCCGATAGATTTAAAGAAACAAGGAATACAGAAAGAAAATAAAAGATGCAAAGAATCGATTGATTTGTCTTCATTTATAATTTTTTGTTAAAATTAGTTTTGCATTTATTTCTGTTAAATAAAAATCCGGCCTAACTCCTTCCCTCTTTTACGTATAAAAAGTGAACTTCCGCAAGGAGATAATAGTTAAACTGGTCATTGTACCAAAACGGACGTTTAAGTACAATGAGTTCACCGCACAAAGTAGGAAAAAAGTAGCAGTTCACCATTACATACAGAAATTATTTCAAATCATATTTTCAGAGTTTCCATCCGAAAATATCGTTAATACTATCACTCCATTTCTAAAAAACGGCATAAACGCGCGTTTTAAAAATTCCAAAAACACCTTTTACGCTACTTTTTTTGTCGGAAAACAACATTTCTTCTTAAAAATTAATAAAAATCATAAAAAAACAACATGTAAATATCTGAATATGTGCACTCTAAAAAATATTTCAAAAATTATTAAAACATTTAGTACTATGTGTTGCATAGTACTATCTTTTAGATGTATATTTGTAATACCTACTTCAGGGCATAAGATGGTATTATAATTAAAAGTTATCCGAAATGAAAACAATGATAGTGAAGTTGAAATTAGGGGTTGTACTGACAGGATTTATTTTGTTTGCTTCCTGTGGGATCAACTCCGCCCTGTTAACTGCTATTGGGTTCAGGGTACTTTACCATACCCTACCCTCTTCTGATAATAAAGCAGCAAAAAGTACTGGAGATATTAAACAGATTTCTCCTGCATTGCATAAAAAAGATGGTTTAGCAAATGAGGATGCTGATCGCAGTTTTAAAGCCAGGCCTATCTCAATAGGACTTACAGAAAAAGCCCGGCTGGTTTCTTCGCCTGTTTAGTCAGAAAATGTGAATTGAATACAAGTCTCCATTAAAAAAATTATAAAATGAAAAGATCATGAATCTCGAAAACACAAAAGCTCAAATGAGGAAAGGGATTCTGGAGTACTGCATACTTCTTAACCTTTCCAGGAAACCATCGTACGCTTCGGATATCATTTCCGAGTTAAAAACAGCGCAGATGATTGTGGTTGAAGGGACATTGTATCCTCTGTTAACCAGACTAAAAAACGACGGATATCTCGGTTATCGCTGGGAAGAGTCGGTGCAGGGACCTCCACGGAAATATTATGAACTAACCGATGACGGCAGAAAATTTCTGCTTGAACTGGATATGGCCTGGAGTGATCTTGTTGACGCAATAAACCAACTTAAAAATAATAATCTTTAGAAATTACATCATCATGAAAAAAACATTTACAATTAACATCAGCGGGACGGTTTTTCACATCGATGACGATGCCTACGAAAGACTTAATAACTATATATTCCAGATTAACAGGCACTTTGGCAGCGATGCCGATGCCCGGGAAATTGTTCAGGATATCGAATCACGTATTTCAGAACTCTTCCATGAACGTGTGAAGGATGGAAGTGAAATGATAACCATTGCCCAGGTAAACGAAATCATACAGATTATGGGAATGCCTGAAGCCTTTGCTGATACGGAGGAACCCGAAATAAAAACTATAATACACCGTACCAGAGGGAGAAAACTCTACCGTGATCCCGATGACCGGGTTCTTGGAGGCGTGTGCAGTGGACTCAGTGCCTATTTCAACATAGATCCTATCATTTTCCGTCTCATCTTTATTGCACTGTTCTTTGGAGGCGGCTCCGGCCTTTTCCTGTACCTGGTATTATGGATTGTTGTTCCCAAAGCAGCCAATACCGCACAACGTCTTGAGATGAAAGGGGAAGAGGTCAACATCACGAATATCTCTAAATCAATAAAGGAAGAGATTCAGGATGTAAAAGAGAATTATCAGAATTTCAGGGCAAATAAATCGTATATACGTAGCCGCGAACACCTTGATGATGCCGGCAATGTGGCCCTTTCAGTACTCCGGGCTATTCTGAAAATCATCGTGGTATTCTTTGGAATCATATTGGTATCAATTGGAATAATCTCAATCTTAGCACTTTTTACTTCCCTTTTTGTATCCAGCGAATTTATCGGAATAACTCCGTTTAGCGTCGAACTGCCACATTATCTCGATTTGTTTGTACGCAACGGTACACTTACCTGGTTCTGGGTTGGATTGGCATTAACGCTGGGAATTCCACTGATTATGCTGGCGTACCTTGGTACTAAACTTATTTTCCGGTTCGAATCAAATAATCCGGCAATCGGATTTTCGTCTCTGGGGCTTTGGGTGTTTGGAATCATCTTATTGATTTATGCAACCGTGCGGGGCGCAAGCGATTTTAAAAGTGGCTCTGCAAGTACAAAACAAGAACCGGTAATCACAAAATCCGATACCCTGTACCTGAAACTTGGGCCTGATGAATTCAGTGAATTTCTCGATTCAGACTTTGACATCGATGGACTACGTATCGCCTCAATCAATGGAAAGCAGTTCCTCATTAATAAACCCAGGCTCGATATCATAAAAAGCGAAACAAATGATTTCAGTATAATTATCAAAGCCAGAGCGAGAGGCCGTGACCTGGACAAAGCACAGATCAATGCCCGTGAAATCAGCTATAAGTATACCCAGGTTGATTCATTGCTAACATTTCAACCCTGGTTTATGCTTCCTGACAAATCGGTTTGGCACACACAGAAAATAGATATTACACTAAAGGTTCCCGAAGGTAAAACCATTTATTTAGAGAATGAAATGGTAAAGATTCTGAATGATATCGAAAACACCTCGAACATGTGGGATGGTGACATGGGCGGAAAGTACTGGACCATGAAACCTGAAGGATTGGAAATAACACAAAAGAAACCGGTACAGTTTGAAACCTCTAAAAAACTAAAAAAATGAACCTTATCTACAGGCTTGGAGTTTTGGCTGCTTTGATAATATCGACACTGGTTGGATCAGGTCAAAGCAGGTAGTACCGGATTTTTGATGAATTTTCGAACGACGATCAGGAGGAGTTGAAATAGAGGACCGTATAGTCATAGAAAACTAAGATACAAAGATTTGTACTTCATTATCTATGATTCATATTGATATGAAAAGTCACACGTTTTTACATTTTAATTTTCCGGGATTTTGTCTGCAATTATTTCCATGTAGCTATTTCATTCTTTAATGTTCTTGCATTTTTCACACGGTCTGATCTGTTTTTTTATTTCCTTGCTCTTGCCATTTCCCGTTCGGCATCTTTGCTCTTCAGGCTCTGCCGCTTGTCGTAATTGATTTTCCCACGGGACAAGGCAATCTCCATTTTTGCCAACCCCTTATCATTCAAAAACAACCTGATTGGTACAATGGTTAATCCCGATTCTTTTAATTTACGTTCCAGTTTATTTAGTTCACGCCTGCTCATGAGTAGTTTACGTTCGCGGCGCACTTCGTGGTTGTTACAAGTCCCAAAGTCATATTCCGAAATGCTCAGGTTTTTGATATAAAGTTCTCCTGCTATAAAATGACAGTAAGCATCATTCATACTTACTTTGCTGAGCCTGATTGATTTAATCTCGGTGCCGAGCAAGACCAGACCTGCAACGAATTTTTCGATAAACTCATAGTCGAAACTTGCCCTTTTGTTTTTAATATTTATTTTCTGTTGAAGTATCATGTCTAAATTCTCAAAATGCTAAATGCAAATTTAACAAAACCATTCTGATTTTACGACCTCTTACTTAATTGCTCCAAAGAATGAATACAGAATGAAACTAATTATTAAATATGTGATAAACATCGTTGTGGAAGACAGCGTGCTGAACTTCGACTGACGTTCGGTGGGTATATCCAAAAGTACAGGTGTTCCAAGGAAAAAAATGTAATAAGAATAAAGTAAAAATAGCCCGAGGATATAAAGCGATGGAGCCACACCAAAAATTATTGCCACAATTATTCCGGGAACGAAGGAATAGATCACCAATTTCGCCGCCCTGTTCAGGTCCGGAGTTCCTCCAAAGGTACGGATCATCGCGTTAACGGCAAGAATGCTTATTACAACTGAGCTCAATATGCTCAAAAAAGGTTTTAATCCCGAAACGACCACCTGTGCCATGTCGAAAGTAGTATCATTCATACGGGAATAACTTCCGATCATGGATGAAACGAATGTGAGCAAAAGCAAGGGGAGCAAAAAGCCAGCAAACAACCGGAAAGATGAATCTTCCTCTGTTTTAATAATGATCCATTCCTCCCTGGGGGAGCGGACGATTCCGATGCACTTTGTGAACAAATTTTTAATAAACGGGTTGAAATTCATTTTGATGCTTTAAGATTTGCAAATTTAAGGTAATTTGCCAAACAATTTAAAATTGAAATGACCGGTTCAAAATTCGATATGGTTACCATTCTGGGACCTACAGCTTCGGGTAAGACAGAAGTAGCTGTCAATCTGGCTTATAAACTCAAATGGGAAATTATCTCAGCAGATTCTAGGCAAATATACCGTGGAATGGACCTTGGAACAGGAAAGGATATTGAGGAATATTGTATTGATGGCACCGATGTCCCTTATCATTTGATTGATATCGCAGAAGCAGGCTATCAATATAATGTTTTCGAGTTTCAGCGTGACTTTCTGAAGGTCTATCAGTCGATCAGGGAAAAAGGGAGCTTCCCGGTAATGTGCGGTGGTAGCGGCATGTACCTCGAAGCAATACTGAAAGGTTACCGTTTAATCCAGGTTCCTGTAAACGAAGAACAACGCGCCAGGCTACAATTATTAACACTTGAGGAACTTACTGAAATATTAAGACAATATAAATCACTGAATAATACAAGCGACACTGAAAATAAAAAGCGGGCTATCCGTGCCATCGAAATTGAAGAATTCTGTGCATCACACCCTGAGACCGATCTCTCCTTTCCCGCTATCAACAGTATGATCGTCGGAGTTAAATACGACCGCGCATCGCGCCGCAGCAGAATAACTTCAAGATTAAAACAGCGCCTCGACAACGGAATGGTTGAAGAAGTTGAAAAATTACTTGCGGATGGTTTAAAACCGGATGAACTTACCTATTACGGCCTGGAATATAAGTACCTCACCCAATATGTGACAGGCCAGTTAACTTTTGATGAGATGTTCAATAGTTTAAACACAGCCATCCACCAGTTTGCAAAAAGACAAATGACCTGGTTCAGAAAAATGGAGCGCGAAGGATTTGAGATCAGGTGGCTCGATGGCTTCATGCCAACAAACGAAAAAACAGATAAAATCATTTCATGGCTTAGCAAATGACAATCATTGGTGCTGGTATCTGAACAAAACAGTTCCTACCGGGTTATTTTGTATTAGTGGTTATTTAATGCTATTTTGCGAGAATTAAGATAAACTGATGAGCATAATTATAAAGAATAAAGAACAAATCGAAGGTATCCGTAAAAGTTCAAAACTTGCGGGAGAAGTCCTGCTTTATATTTCAGATTTTGTTAAAGAAGGTGTAAGCACCTATTACCTTGATCAATTAATTCATAATTATATAGTCGAACGTGGTGCAATTCCGGCAACAATGAATTACAATGGCTTCCCAAAGTCGTGTTGCATTTCACTTAACGATGTTATCTGTCACGGAATTCCGGCAGAAGAAATTGTTTTAAAAAACGGAGATATTCTCAATGTGGATATCACAACTATTCTGAATGGCTATTTTGGGGATACAAGCAGAATGTATATTGTCGGAGAGGCATCCCCGACAGCAATGAACCTTATTAATGCCACTAAACATTGCCTTAACCTTGGTATTCAGCAGGTCAGACCCGGCAACTATATTGGCAATATCGGGTTTGCCATTTCACGTTACGCGATTGCACAGGGATTTTCGGTAGTGTATGAATATTGCGGACATGGTGTGGGAATTGAATTCCACGAAGAACCCCAGGTTGACCATGCTGCACGAAAGAACAGTGGTCCAAAGATGAAGCCCGGGATGACTTTTACAATCGAACCGATGATTAACGAAGGAAAACCACGTGTGAAAATCGATGAAGCAGATGGCTGGACAGCCAGGACGGTTGATAAAAAGCTTTCTGCTCAATTTGAACATACAATCCTGGTAACAGAAACAGGTTGTGAAATCCTGACTGACGTTTCAAATGAATACCCTATTACCTGATCCTGTTTCCCCGGTAATACCTTATTGACCTGGAAATAAGGCCCGCATAGAGCGGATGTTATTGTATGAATACGGAATGCACGTCTTATCCGAGGTACTTATATACCTCAGAAAATGATATCAGGTCGATCCCCCTGGTTTTCCAGGTATCGAATGGAAGGGATAAACCTGGCAATTCCCTGATCGCATCCTTAAAGACGTATACCCTTATCCCAAGTTCCGATAAACCCATAACTGCCTTATCAACACAGACATTGGTGGTGACACCGTAAACAAACACCTGTTCAGGATCAAGCAACTGTACGATTTTTTCGGTGTGGGGATTCCCGGCAAAAACATCGAATGCGTCTTTTCGTATCACAATATTCCTGAATCCTTTAAGTTTTTCAAGCTTACCCAAAATATCAGTCTCGGTCTCCCATTCGATCACCAGGGGAGATTCAGGCATAGTTTCGCTGATAAAATTGGCACCAGGCGTTCCAGCCATACAATGTGGCGGAAAACTTGTCATATAATCAGGTTCGGAGGAAAGTTCATGTGAGTTGTCATGGTGATAATCGCAGGTATTGACAACCCTAATCCCCTGTGCTTTAGCAAAAAAGGTAATTTTCTCCAGCATCGGCCTGATCTGATCGGCTCCCTGAACATAGAGTTTGCCTGAATGAGCTATAAAATCTTCCTGCGTATCAACATTCCAAAAAAGTGCTCTTTCATTACTCATGATAACTGAATTTTTAAATACCGGACTGACTAGTTGGCGGGTTGCCGAGCTTTAAACGCGGCCAGCCCCTTATCAAGGAATTCAATAAAATTATCAGGATTTAAATCCCTGGCAGTAGGTTTTGTAAGCAGTTTCTGATTATGATCAAGTAATACATAATAGGGTTGGGCATTCACTCCAAATCTCGCAATCTGAAAATCGGCAAATTTCTTACCGATGGTCTTTTTAACCTTCTGGTCATAAGTCGAAGTAACCCATTCGCTTTCAGGGAGAGCTGTTTTGTCATCGACATATAAAGCAACAATAACAAACTCATTCTTAAGCCTCTCCAATACACGGGGATCTGACCAGACATTGGCCTCCATTTCACGGCAATTTACACATCCGTGACCGGTAAAATCGATGAATAAAGGTTTGTTTTGCGCTTTGGCACATGCCATTCCCTGTTCAAAATCAAAGAACCCCTCCAGACCATGCGGTAATTCAAGAAATTCAGAATATTTCGGCTTCTCGCAAACGACATCAGAAGTTTCAGTATAACTTGCGATTCCGGATGTGCCCTCAACCAGTCTTACTTCATCACGGATAATTTTATGCAGGTCGAAATCGTGTGAAGTCATTGGCGGAAGGTATCCTGAGATTGCTTTAAGTGGTGCCCCGAACATTCCCGGAATTAGGTAAACAACAAAAGTAAAGGTGATCAGGGCCAGCATAAGACGCGGAACAGTGATAAATTTGGTTTCGCTGTCGTGGGCAAACTTCATTTTCCCAAGCAGGTAAAATCCCATCATCGTAAAAATAATAATCCAAAATGCGATATACACCTCCCTATCCAGTATACGCCAGTGGTAAGTCTGATCGGCAATACTCAGGAATTTAAGTCCCAGCGCAAGTTCTATAAATCCGAGTACGACTTTCACTGCATTCAGCCAACCGCCTGACTTCGGTAATCCGGATAGCCACTGAGGAAATATGGCAAAAAGTGTAAAAGGCAAGGCAAATGCGAGTGAAAAACCGAGCATCCCAACAATTGGTTTAATCACCATTCCCCCTGCTGATTCGACAAGAATTGCACCCACAATAGGTCCTGTACAGCTAAAAGACACCAACACCAGAGTCAGCGCCATAAAAAATGCACCTCCTACCCCTCCTTTATCAACCTGCTTATCTGCCCGGTTAACCCAACGGCTTGGAAGAATGATTTCGAATGCACCAAAAAATGAAAAGGCAAAAACGACGAAAACAATAAAAAACAAGACATTGGGCAACCAATGAGTGCTAATCCAATTGGCAAAATCGGCACCGAATGTGAGCGCGACAACCGTTCCGATAAGGGTATATATTAATATAATCGATCCGCCATAGACAAGGGCCTGCATCCGGGCCTGAAATTTTGTTCTGTTACTGCTCATAAAAAACGAGACGGTCATGGGGATCATTGGGAAAACACAAGGTGTGAGAATTGCAGCCAGGCCGGCCAGGAAACTAAATATTAAAAACCACCACAAACTATGGCGCGAGGGAGAACCGCCATCTAAAATTGTCCGGTTAAAATCATCTGCATCCGAACTATCGGGTGATATAACCTGATTTTGATTGACCTGCTTATCAACGGCCCCGGCCGATTCAGCCTGACTTGTTCCGGAAATCTGAAATGAAAAATCATATTCATCCAGCGTGCAGGTTTCATCGTCGCAACTCTGGTATTCTATCGTCCCTTTCACCTCAAAAGCCCTAGATGAAAGAATTTTTATTCTTTGAATAAAAACTGCCTCATTACTGAAATATTCAAGGTCCATATCAAATATCTTGTCATGTTCCCGGATGGGCTTTGTTTTGGACAAAATATCGCCCACCAGAAGGTAGTTTGTGCTGTCAGGATTGAAAGTAAAGGTTGTTTCAATGGGTCCGCCTTCGGGCAGATTGGTGGAATACAAATGCCACCCATTCTGAATGGAGGCTTTAAAAAAAAGCTCTGTATTTCCGTTTCCATCCGGTTTTTGATCGAGACTCCATTTCACGGGTTTCAATAGTTGTCCGAAACCAAAGGTAAACGTCCCAAAGAATAGTGATATCAGCAGTAAATGTTTTTTTATCATGGCAGGAATCAAAATTTCATTTAAAACTACAAAAAAAAAGCTCATGCATGATTTGCATGAGCTCCCTTGTTAAAATATAATTTCCTCCAAGTTCTCATCGAAGAACTTTGAATCGAGGAAACTCATTGCATTGATCTCTTCGATTTTTACCTTCTTTCGGTATTTCCATCTCCATTTCAATGCTTTAGAGGGAAATCCTCTCGTCAGAAATGCTCCCACAAAGGGGTGCAATTTAATTGTCAGCTTTTTTTTGTGCAGATCTTCGAAGATATACCTGATTTTCTGTTCAATCTCTTCGATAAATAATAAGGTTGGAGTAACTTTTCCTGAACCTTTGCAAACCGGGCAGGTTTCGGCAGTTTCGATCGCCATTTCCTGCCGTACCCGTTGGCGTGTGATCTGCATCAAACAAAACTTGCTCAATGGCAAGATGTTGTGCTTTGTTCTGTCGGAAGCCATAGCTTCCTTCATTTTCTCGAAAACTTTTTGCCGGTTTTCATTACCGTGCATATCGATAAAATCGATGACAATAATGCCTCCCATATCGCGAAGGCGTAATTGACTGGCTATTTCAGTTGCAGCAGCAAGATTTACTTCCAGGGCATTCGATTCCTGATCCCCGGTTTTCGATCTGTTTCCGCTGTTCACATCAATGACATGAAATGCTTCTGTATGTTCAATAATCAGATAGGCACCGCTCCTGAAGGAGACCGTTTTCCCAAAAGATGCTTTAATTTGTTTATCGATCCCGAAATATTCGAGAATAGGCAATTTGCCGTTGTAGTATTTTACTACCTTTTTCTTCTCAGGATCAATAGTTCCGACATATTCTTTGATCTCAGCGGCAATCTCCTCGTTATTGACAAAAATATTCGAAAATTCAGGATTGTATAAATCCCTGATCATTCCGATTGTACGATCGAGTTCTCCCAAAATCAGCGAAGGCGCCACTGCCTTTTCAAGTTTGACAATTGAATTTTCAAACTTGGTGACCAATCTTCGCAATTCAGGGTCTAATTCCGCAACACGTTTCCCTTCAGCAGCTGTTCTGACAATAACCCCATAATTTCTGGGGCATATGCTTTGAACTAATTTTTTTAAACGGCTTTTTTCCTCCGCCGATTCGATTTTTTGAGAAACTGAAATTTTGTTACTGAAAGGGATCAGAACCATATTTCTGCCAGCCACTGACAATTCGGATGTAAGTCTTGGTCCTTTAGTCGATATCGGTTCTTTGGCAATCTGTACCAAAATCGTCTGACCCGTTTTAAGAACCTCGGTAATCTTTCCATCCTTCTGTATATCAGGTTCAACCTGAATTTTCAGTTCCGATGTCTGCTTAATCTTTCGCGAACTTGCCTGCTTCAGAAACTTGTTCAATGTCTGGAATTGTGGTCCAAGATCCAAATAATGAAGGAACGCATCTTTTTCGTAGCCCACATCAACAAAAACAGCATTTAATCCGGGCATGATTTTTTTCACCTTCGCCAGGTAAATATCTCCAACCGCAAATTTCAGATCACTGCTTTCCCTGTTAAGTTCTACCAGTTTTTTGTTTTCGAGTAAAGCGATTTCAACATGTGAGGGCGATACATCAATAATCAGTTCATTACTCACGTTCTCTACTCTTACTGTAAATAAATATTTATAAATACAACAAACCTAAAGTGCACAAGCACTTTAGGTTTAAAATCCTTTTCCTACCACTAAAAGACTATTTTTTCTTCTTGTGGCGATTTTTCCGTAAACGTTTTTTCCGCTTATGGGTAGCCATTTTATGTCCTTTTCTTTTTTTACCGCTCGGCATAATTTAAAATACTTTTAATTATTTAACGTTGTTTTTTACACGGCCAACAAAAGTTTTAGCCGGTTTGAAAGAAGGAATAAAATGTTCAGGAATGATGATGGTTGTGTTACGGGAAATGTTACGGGCTGTTTTTTCAGCACGTTTTTTCACGATAAAACTTCCAAAACCACGAAGATAAACATTGTTTCCTTCAGCGAGTGAACCTGATACGGTGTCCATAAATGCTTCAACTGCCTTCTGTACAGTTACTTTCTCGATACCCGTGTTTTTCGAAATCTCGTTTACGATATCTGCTTTTGTCATTGCTATAAATTTAAATGATTCGACTTTTTATTTCAATTTTGGTTTACAAATATATCGCTTTTGATTTAACCAACATCATACTAATCAATATTTTTTGTTCTTTTATTGAAAAATATTCAAAAAGG
>JBBRGI010000024.1:0-21033 GCA_038240855.1 Bacteroidales bacterium
GAATCAATGACCCACCAATACTCATCAAGGCCCGGGAACTCTGCCTTTACCAAAGGATGGAATGTATTATCCTCGAGCTCAATAATTTCAAAACAGATCTCCTGCATTATTTCAATGGCATTATAACGATTTGGTTTGATGAAAATTTTTCAAGCTTTGAATGGCAACTGGCTACTGATAACTGGCTACTGGCAATTGGCTTTCATTCAGTTTTTATATTCCCCGCCCGAAATTCAAAGGATCATAAAAAAGGGGCACGAAGCCCCTTTTCCGGCAACATATAAAATATTATTATTTTTTATTCAAATCGTCAAGTACGTTCATCACTTCACGTACCTGCGCTTCGCTTGATTTCATCATCGCCATTTCCGCGTCGTTTAATTGCAGTTCAACGATTCTTTCGATACCGTTTTTGCCTAAAACCACAGGAACACCAAGGTAGCAATTGTCAATACCATATTCACCCTGTAATTGGACACATACCGGGAAGATACGACGCTGATCCTTAACGATAGCCTCAACCATCTGGGCTGCAGCTGCACCCGGAGCATACCAGGCCGAAGTACCCATTAATTTAACCAGTTCACCTCCACCTGCTTTGGTACGTTCAACGATCGCGTTTAATACATCGGCTTCAAGCAATTCCGTAACCGGTATGCCACCTACTGTTGTATAACGGGTTAAAGGAACCATTGAATCACCATGGCCACCTAAGAGCATTGCCTGAATCTCCTTCTGTGAGATATTCAAAGCTTCGGAAAGGAAAGCACGATAACGGGCAGTATCGAGAATTCCGGCCATACCCATTACTTTGGTACGCGGTAACTTTGATGTGATATGTGCCTGGTAAGTCATTACATCCAAAGGGTTGGAAACAATAATGACAATGGCATCGGGTGAATGTTTAACGACATTTTCAGTTACCGATTTCACAATCCCTGCATTAATTCCGATTAAATCATCGCGACTCATTCCCGGTTTACGAGGCAATCCGGATGTAATTACAACAACATCAGAACCTGCAGTCCGCGAATAATCATTGGTAACCCCAACTGTACGTGTATCATAACCATTGATTGGAGCTTTCTGGAGTATATCCAGGGCTTTACCTTCGGCAATCCCTTCTTTGATATCCAACAAGACTACCTCATTTACTACTTCGCGATTTGCCAATACATCAGCACATGTCGCGCCCACGTTCCCTGCCCCTACTACTGTTACTTTCATAATTTCGAATTAAAGTTTTGAATATCAATATATTATTAATGCGTGTAAATAAACACAAATTTAGCCTGTTTATAAAGATAAAAAAATAATTTTTCAACACTTAACAAATAGATAACATTTTTAATTTACAGAGTGAAGGCCTGACTTTGAAACTTTATGCTTTAGATAACGACAAAAGCTGATAGTCAGGCCTTCACTAATACTACTTAATTCCCGCTATCCCCCGGATATCGGCAATGATTTTTTCGGCCAGGGCATTGGCACCGGAGGCCGATTTGCTTTCAGAATAAATACGGATAATGGGTTCGGTATTTGACTTGCGTAAATGAACCCATTCACTGTCAAAATCTATCTTCACTCCGTCAATATCATTCAGTTGCTCGTGGGAGTATTTATCCTTTATTTTCAACAGGATATCGTCCACATCAATGTCAGGTGTAAGCTCAATTTTATTTTTTGACATGAAATAGTCGGGGTAAGTCGCGCGAAGCTCCGAACATTTCAAACCCGTTAAAGCAAGGTGTGAGAGAAAGAGTCCGATCCCCACCATCGAATCGCGACCGTAGTGGCTGGCAGGATAGATTACGCCCCCATTTCCTTCACCACCGATAACGGCCCCGGTTGCTTTCATCATCGAGGTTACATTAACTTCACCAACTGCTGAAGGCATATAGGTTCCTCCATGTAATGCGGTGATGTCGCGCAGTGCCCGTGATGAGGAAAGATTGGAAACCGTATTCCCTTTTGTGTGTGAAAGTACATAATCGGAAACAGCCACGAGCGTGTATTCTTCGTTAAACATGGTTCCGTCTTCATTAATAATGGCAAGGCGATCGACATCAGGATCAACTACAAAGCATACATCGACTTTCTTTTGTCGAATTATATCGGCAGTCCCGGTAAGATTTTCAGGTACCGGCTCTGGATTATGGGCAAATTGACCATTGACAGCACAGTTAATTTCAACCACTTCAATCACTCCCAGAGCTTTTAACAATTCCGGCACAATTATTCCGCCAACCGAATTTACTGCATCGATAGCTACTGTGAATCGGGCCTTCTTAATTGCTTCCACATTAACAAGCTCAAGATCAAGAACATGCTGAATATGGAAAGGGGTGTAATCCATTACGGTAACATGACCCAGATCGGTCACCTCTGCAAATACGAAACTTTCATTTTCAGCAATCGCAAGTACTGCTTTTCCTTCAGCATCATTCAGGAACTCCCCATCCTGATTCAGTAATTTAAGGGCATTCCATTGCATGGGATTATGGCTGGCCGTTAGAATAATTCCGCCGTCAGCATTTTCGGCCACAACCGCAAGTTCGGTTGTGGGTGTCGAAGCCAGGCCGATATTCACCACGTCGGCGCCCATGCCCAACAGGGTTCCTGTAACCACCGCATTGACCATTTCGCCAGAAATACGTGCATCACGGCCCACCACGATTTTTAATTTTTTGTTGCTGTCCCGGGTCTGCTTTACCCATGTGAGGTAAGCGGCCGTAAATTTGACCAGGTCCAACGGACTAAGGCCTTCTCCCGGTTTGCCCCCTATCGTTCCCCTTATTCCTGAAATTGATTTTATAAGCGCCATATTCAAGTTACTTTTAGATTTTTAACGTGCAAAGTTCTTAAATCGGGCTAATTAATCAAAGGATTATTCGGCTTATGAAAAAAATTTGTTCTATTTTGGGAAAATTTTCCGACATTTGCACCCGAATTATTAATAAGTCAGAGAATTAAGAAATGATTATCAGAAGATCAAGAGGACAGGAACGCACAGATTCGCGTACCGTCGGAAGACGTGAGCCTGGAACCAGGCCCAGAGTTCAAAAAGGAGCGTCATCGTCAAGTGACCAGGGAAGAAGGCCATTCTCAGGCCGTCCGGATACCCGGGAACCCCTTGCGGGGAAAAGGGTCGGAAAAACAAAAGTGATCAAAACCGCTTCGGGCTCCAAACCGGCACCCATCAATACCAACCGGTATGGAAAAGAGCGCACCTCAGATGTCTTCCGAAGGGAAGTAATAGGCAAACGCCCGGAGAAAAAATTTGAGGGAGCCGAATCAGACCAGTTCCTGAATAAAGAGGGCAAAGTTTTGCGCGGAAAATTTGGCAAACAAAATCTTGCCAACGAATTTAATTCAACACAAAAACCTTCAAAGCAGGTTCAATCAAAAAAAGAACCGGGTTCAATGCGTCTGAATCGCTATGTCGCCAATGCAGGTCTGTGTTCACGACGTGAAGCAGATACATTTATCGCTACAGGATGCGTGACTGTGAACGGGAAAATCGTTTCAGAAATGGGATACCAGGTATTACCCGGTCAGGTGGTAAGTTTCAACGGAAAAGTTATCTCCGCCGAAAAGAAGGTCTATGTACTGTTAAACAAGCCCAAAGGCTACGTCACTACACTAGACGATCCTCACGCCGACAAAACAGTTATGGAACTTGTTGCCAATGCCTGTAACGAAAGGATTTATCCTGTAGGCCGGCTTGATAAAAACACAACCGGACTATTGCTTTTTACCAATGATGGTGACCTTACAAAACTTTTAACCCACCCAAAATACAATCGAAAGAAAATCTACCATGTATTTTTGGATCAAAGGGTGTCAAAGAATCATCTCCAGGAGATTATTGACGGGGTTACACTCGAAGATGGTTTTGTGGCTGCCGATTCGGTAAGCTATGTTACGGAGGATGACAAAAAACAGGTAGGAGTAGAAATCCATTCCGGAAAAAATAAAATTGTGCGCCGTATTTTTGAACATCTTGGTTACAAAGTAGATAAACTCGACAGAGTCTATTTTTGTGGTTTAACCAAGAAAGACCTTCCACGTGGAAGATGGCGTTTTCTTACCGAAGAAGAAGTGAATTTACTTAAGATGAGTTCACGATAAGCATAAATTATTCCTTTCGCACACGTTAAAATCACATTGCTTGTAATTATTTAATACTAACCATTACTAATTAACGTGTGAAAGAGGAATTTCTTCGAAATATTACAGACAACCAGGGGATCATTCACAAAGTCACAAGAATGTATTGTGACAATGTGGATGACCGTAAAGACCTGTTTCAGGAGATTTTGATCCAACTCTGGAAATCGTATGGATCGTTCAAAGAGCAATCCAAATTTTCGACATGGATGTACCGGGTGGCTATTAACACAGCCATTACGGCTTACAAAAAGGGCAACCGCCAAACGGCAAACACTCTGTTTGTCAGAGGAATCCCTTCCATCGCCTATGATGAATACGATGAAGAACTTGAAGAAAATATAAACCTTCTTCACACAGCCATTAATCAGCTTACCGGGATTGAAAAATCGATTATTTTGCTTTATCTTGAAGATAAATCGTACGATGAGATCGCTGAAATCACTGGGATTACTCAGAATTATGTGCGTGTTAAAATGAACAGAATTAAGAAAAAACTGGAATCTCTCATAAAAGGAAAGATATAATGGAACTGAACGAACTTAAAAAAGCCTGGGGAAAAGTCTCAGAGTCGAAAGATCAGGACCATTTTGTAAATACAGATGAGATCAGGCAACTGCTTAAACGCAGAGGCTCCGGAATACTTTCGATTCTTGAACGCAATGTCAGGACCGGATTCTGGTTGCTGGGAATTTTTATTTTACTTACAATTGCCGACCAGAACTTTCCCTATGACCGTATTTTCCCTTCCTATCTGAATGAACAACTGCCCACTCCCCCGGCAATCAGGATAATCGGGTTAATTGTCAACCCCATTATGATGCTGAATTTCATTCTGTTTGTTTTCCGGTATAAGCGACTAAACATAAAACAACTGGCAGCATCTGACATGCAGGTGGCGTTGCGAAAGGTAATCGAGCTCCTCGATACTTTCAAAAAAGAGTTCTATCTTGCACTCATTGTTTTTTCGTGCGCGGCATCTGCCGGATTTGCAATGGGTGTCTGGAAAGGAATTAAAATAATGCCCGATTACCAAACCGTAAGCCAGCTCAAACTAATCATGGGTGAATTGGTGATAATTCTGGTAATGGTCGCTCTTATCGCACTGATTTTTTACATTTTTCATAAAGGATTCAACGTACTTTACGGAAAATACCGACAACAACTTATCGGGACACTAAATGAACTGGAAGAAACTGAAGAATAGCTTATTGATCACGGGATTTGTTTTGTTACTAAATAATCCGGATCATGTTTTTGCACGACTGACACAGCCGTATTCCCTTAATTCTGCCGATACACTATCTCAAAAAGATACTGAGAAAATCGTGGAAATGGTTTTGCAGCATTTAAACGAGAATGATCCCTCATCATTTAGCAGTTATAGTGCCATCTCCCTGGAGCAGTTCAGTGTCAAAAACTTACCTTCCGGCATACAGCACTTCCCTGTCGATACAACAGAAACTTCGATCAGTCAGCATGATTCCGGTTACCTGTATTCGACAGAAATCCTTTCGACTAAAAAGTACCTGAAACCCGGATTTTATAGTTCCGATAATCTTTCTGCGAAATCCACCGGGAAAGAGCAGGAAATCTATTCAAAACTGGCAAATCAATTAAAGGAAATCTCGCTGCTTCAACCAACAATCCACCTTTTAAATAAGCGCTTTATTTCGCCTTTTCAGGGTGCTGCATTGCCAAAATACAATTACACGGTCAGTGTTTCGGTCAGTGTAGGCGGAGATTCAATTTACACGATTAATTTCCATCCTAAACCCGGTGACTATTTTGACGGATTCACCGGAACGGCAATAATTGATGCAAAAAAATATGCTGTCAGGCAAATAAAGGCACACTCGACCCGAAACATTTCGCTTGAACCACTGGTTGTCATTCATCAAAACTTTGAAACCCAGGATGGACGATGGTTACCTTCAGATAAAAAGATTAAAATCCTGATTTCTAACTTCAATAATCAGGTAAAGACGCTTTACGCGGAGAGTACTACTCAAATTTACCAACAACTGATTAATCCCCCATTCACACCCGGCGATTTTGAAAAATCATCTTCAAGGCAAGGTGTTCAACATGGGGAAATTTCAAACATTCAGGACCAACAAGCTAAGTTGATCAGAATGATTGCAGAAGGCAAGATTCCGATGGGTTATTTTCACCTCGATTACAATAAAATTTTTGGTTATAACCTGTATGAAGGAATAAAACCGGGAATGGGGATTGAAACTACCCGGTTGATATCACGGCATTTTACGGTTGGCGGTTACTTCAGCTATGGACTAAAGAATAAATCTGTACAACATGGTGAATGGATCAATATTTATCCTTCCCAGCGCCCCGATCTGAGGATTCACCTGGGTTATAAAGATATGAATCTGGAATTCGGCGGCCCTGAATTTCTCGAAACCAAATCATTGCTAAATCCGGAAAGCTATCGCAATTTGCTTATAAAAAATATGTTTACGACAAAGCGGTACACGACCGGAGTGGAATTTCGTCCAATTAATGATTTGAATATTTACCTGTTCGGAGATCATTCCGAAAATTACGCGAAGCTGTACACCCCATTTTTACAGATGCATGCCTTCGATCCGGTTACCCTTACCAGGACAGGATTACAATTAAGGTTCGCACCCGAGATAAAACTTGAAATTGAAGATGGCCGTTTAAATGAGATTAAGGAACCGCGCTCGGATTACTATGTAACATTTATTCAAGGTCTTGGAATTTTAGGCGGCGAATCACGTTATACCAAATTAGAGTTTAAAGGAAAATTTAACCTTCCATTCAAGGGCATTGGTGCCACTACTATTATGCTGAGAGGTGGCACGATCAGCCAAAACGGACCCATCATTGAATTATTTAATGGTTACGGAAGTTTTGCCGGAACCTTTACCCTTGCAGCCCCCTACTCATTTGCCACGATGCAACTCAATGAATTTGGAGCATCGGAATATTCGGCCTTGCACCTGCGGCACAACTTTAGCCCGTGGTTGTTTGGGGAAAGATATACTAAAAAACCGGCATTTATTTTTGCACAGAATATAGGGGTTGGTCGGCTAAATGATCAATACAAGGCACAATTCAATCTTACCGATTACAGGGAAGGTTTTTTTGAATCCGGTATTGAGATCAATAATCTTCTAAGGATGAACTTCCTGTCGTGGGGAGCAGGTGTTTATTACCGATATGGTCCATACAGGTTAAGCCGGACAAGCGACAATTTCGCTTATAAATTCGGGTTTTACTTTAACCTGTAAATTATTGCCGGGCGATAATTTTAGGGCACTGCTTACAAATTCATTATTCATACCTCAAGGCCTCAATAGGGTCAAGTTTTGAGGCTTTTATTGCAGGAATAACACCCGACGCAAGACTCACAATCAGGCATAATGCCACCCCACCCAACATCCAATGCCAGGGCACAATGAAGGAACTGCCGATCAGTGCAGAAACGCCATTTCCGGCAAGAATTCCCAATACAATTCCGAAAATTCCTCCAAGTTGACCAATCACAATCGATTCGATCAGGAATTGTTGTTTGATGGAGCGGGAGTTAGCCCCCATTGCTTTATGAATGCCAATTTCGCGTGTCCGCTCGGCCACCGTTACCAGTAATATATTCATAAGGCCGATCGCGGCGCCAAGAAGGGTAATAAATCCAATTATCGTGGCGGCAAGGGTCACGTATTTAATATTATCGAGCAATACATTTACAAGGTTATCACTCTTCTCAACAATAAAATCTGATTCGTCCAGAACATTCAGTCCCCTGATATTCCGGAATACTGACTCGGCTTCGCCAATAGCGGCATCAAGCAACTGCGGGAATTTCGGCATTACACTGATTCTGAAATTCATCTGAGGTCGCGGGAAATATTGTCTTACATTGGTAAAGGGAAGTAAGACAACCTGATCACCACTATTCCCAAAACCGCTCCCTTTATCTTTCAATACTCCCACCACCTGGTATTTTCCGCTCCCAACTGCAATCATCTTTCCCAGCGGATCCACATCCTTTGGAAAGACCTTCTTTATTAATGCGGAGCCCAGGAGTGCTACATTATTCCCGTTAAACGATTCCTGGTACGAGAGACCTCTGCCCGATTCAACTTCGTAACCGGCTGTGACCAGGTAATTTTCGTCAATACCGCGGACCGTGACATTTGGATTGCTCTTTTTCGATTCATATTTCACGGTAGCCGTCTGGGTGGCATTTACAGAAATTGAAACTACAGCCGGAAATACGTACCGTTCACGGAACGAACGTGCCTGAAAATAGCTGATATAGCTGTAATTCTTTGACCGGTAACGCTTATTCCCAATCTGAACCCGCATGCTTCGGCTTTGAATACTGAATGTATTTGCACCCAGGCGGGTGAATTCGGCAGTGATGGAGTTTTTTATGGAATCGATTGCTGTTAAAATACCCACAAGGGCAGCAATGCCAATAGCAATGATTAATATAGTCAGCACGGAGCGGATCAGGTTTCCACGAATGGATTGAAACGCTATTTTAATATTTTCGAACACCAAAGGTTTAATCCACAACATGCTAAATAAGGGATTGATCAGGGTAATTTTTCTGCTAATTTAAAACTAACTTTCAATTAATGTGTTAATAGATAAAGGAATTTTTTATACTTATCATCAATAATGGTTAACATTGCAGTAAATTCTGAATCTTAAAATTATATCCATATGGCTTACGACATTGAAATGATCCGCAAGGTCTATTCGCAAATGCCTGAACGAGTTAATAAACTCCGTAAATTGCTGGGCAGACCTGTTACTTTAACCGAGAAAATCCTTTACTCACACCTTTCGGCCGATTTACCGGAACAGCCTTTTTACAGAGGGATTTCCTATGTTAATTTTGACCCTGATCGTGTTGCGATGCAGGATGCTACCGCTCAGATGGCACTTCTTCAGTTTATGCAGGCCGGAAAAAATACCGTATCTGTTCCTTCGACCGTTCATTGTGACCATTTGATCCTGGCCCGCACGGGTGCTACCGAGGATCTTAAGGAGGCTGAAGTAACCAATAAGGAGGTTTATGAATTTTTAGCCTCTGTATCAAAGAAATATGGCATAGGATTCTGGAAACCAGGTGCAGGCATTATCCACCAGGTGGTGCTCGAAAATTATGCATTCCCGGGTGGGATGATGATAGGAACCGATTCGCACACGGTAAATGCAGGCGGATTAGGAATGATTGCCATTGGCGTTGGCGGGGCGGATGCTGTTGATGTGATGACCGGACTTCCATGGGAATTGAAATTTCCTAAACTGATCGGGATCAGGCTCACCGGAACACTCAGCGGGTGGTCATCTCCAAAAGATGTGATTCTTAAGGTGGCCGCAATCCTGACGGTGAAAGGTGGCACCGGCAATATTATTGAATACTTTGGGCCTGGAGCCTCCAGCATTTCGTGTACCGGTAAAGGAACCATCTGCAATATGGGAGCTGAAGTAGGCGCTACAACCTCCACATTTGCTTTTGATGAAACGATGAGTGATTACCTGAAAGCGACAGATCGTGCCGATATTGCCGAAATGGCTGCACAAATCGCATCCGAACTCAAGGCTGATGACGATGTTTATATTAACCCGGAAAAATATTTTGACCAGGTCTTCGAAATCAATCTCTCAGAACTGGAACCCCATATCAACGGACCATTTACCCCCGATCTGGCAACTCCTCTTTCCCAATTCAAAACGGTAGCCAAAGAAAAAGGATGGCCTATGGAATTGAAAGTGGGTCTGATCGGTTCGTGTACCAACTCTTCTTACGAAGATATCAGCAGGGCCGCATCGATTGCGCGCCAGGCGAAACTGAAGAACCTGAAGGTTAAATCGGAATTTACCGTCACACCAGGATCCGAACTTGTCCGGTACACTGTTGCCCGTGACGGTCTGCTCGCATCATTCGAAGAAATGGGCGGGGTCGTTCTGGCCAATGCGTGTGGTCCTTGTATCGGGCAATGGGCACGTCACAACGCTGAAAATCTTCCCGAAAATTCAATCATGACTTCCTTTAACCGGAATTTTGCAAAACGAAACGACGGAAATCCTAAAACTCATGGTTTTGTTGCCTCACCCGAAATAGTAACTGCTTTCTCCATTGCCGGGACACTTGATTTTAACCCCGTAACAGACTTTCTTACGAATGAAAGCGGAGAAAAGGTGATGCTCAGTCCCCCGACAGGCGACGAATTGCCCGCACATGGATTCGCAGTCGAAGATCAGGGATTAATACCGCCATCAACAGATTTCCAGAGCATTGAGGTTATCGTAGATCCCCAATCCGACAGGTTGCAATTACTCACCCCGTTTGCTCCATGGGAGGGCGAAGATTTACACAATCTGAAACTTCTGATTAAAGCACGGGGAAAATGTACAACCGATCATATATCGATGGCAGGTCCCTGGCTCACTTATCGTGGTCATCTGGATAATATCTCAGAGAATATGCTCATCGGAGCGATAAATGATTTCAATGGGAAGACCAATACGGTTAAAAATCTGTTAACAGGTGAATACGGCCTGGTACCTACTACCGCGAGAAGCTATAAAAAAGCCGGGTTGGGATCAGTAATTGTTGGCGACGAGAATTATGGTGAAGGTTCTTCACGCGAACATGCCGCGATGGAGCCTCGTCACCTGGGGGTAAGGGTCGTAATTACCCGGTCGTTTGCGCGCATTCATGAAACAAATCTCAAAAAACAGGGAATGCTTGCACTGACATTTGCGGTTCCGGATGATTATAACCGGATACTGGAGGATGATTCAATTGATGTGAACGGTCTTAAATCTTTCGAACCAGATAAACGCCTGAATCTGACATTGCATCACGCTGATGGATCTACGGAAGAAATTTTGGCAAAACACACCTACAATAGGGCTCAAATTGAATGGTTTAAGTCCGGATCATGTCTCAATTTTATAAAAGATAATCAATAGATTCTACAATTTTGGATCACTAAAAAGCCGGGCATTCACCCGGCTTTTTTTGTATTATTCGAACAAAACATATTATTTTTCACAAATTTGGAGAATACCTAAATCATTACGTAAATTTGTAGAGGTTAGTATTGAAAAAAAAGATCATGATATTTAGATTCAATGTCATATCCGACACAGTTGAAAATTTTGCATTGCACATTGATGCCGATGAAAATAACACTTTCCTTGAACTTCATGGAGTAATACAGAAGGAATGTAATTACAAAACATCGGATAGTTCTACCTTTTTCCTGGCCGATGAAGAGTGGGACAAGGGATCGGAAATTAAAATTTTCGAAAACAACTCAACTAACGGCACAACTAATAAATTGGCTATCCCTGCAGCAAAGGGTATAAAACTTGGCGATTATCTGAAAGAGAGAGAAGATAAATTGATCTATGTATTTGATGTTATTAATAAAAAGTCGTTGTATATAGAATTAAATGAGATTGTTATGGAAAAGAATCTAAAGACTCCGGTTGTCACTTACAACAGGGGTAATGCTCCTGTACAGAGCTCAACAAATCACTATGATACTGATTTACTTGCCAGTGAAGATGACGAGCTTCATAATGCATTTACAGATTTTGGAGAACTTGAGGATCTGAACATGATTTATGGTGAAATTGGCGAGGTGATTTAGGTCAGAATAATGCCGAAATTTCTTATCATTCTTTTGGGACCAACAGGTGTTGGCAAAACAGACCTAAGTATTGAACTTGCAAAATATTACAATACAGATATCATTTCCTGCGATTCGAGGCAGATTTATAAGGAGATGCGTATAGGAACAGCGGTTCCTGAGCAACGAATTCTGGAATCCGTTCCCCACCACTTTATCAGATCACATTCCATTCACGAATATTACAATGCAAGTAAATTCGAGATGGAAGTACTCACCAGGCTGGAATTATTGTACAATAAAAAAGATATTATACTGATGACCGGCGGCTCGATGTTGTACATCGATGCGCTTTGTAAGGGCATTGACGATCTCCCCGAGGTTGATGCTGAGTTGCGCACATCACTGATGAATCGCTTGGAATCAGAAGGAATAGAAAGTTTGCGAAATGAACTTCGGTTCTACGATCCCGATTATTACAACAAAGTTGATTTAAGAAATCCAAAGCGGATTCTGCATGCGCTTGAAATCTGCCTGATGACGGGGCTCCCCTATTCCTCTTTCCGGACCAACCAGCCAAAAAAACGTCCTTTTATCATTATAAAACTGGGAATCAACCTCGACCGTGAAGTTTTGTACAATCGCATCAACCAGCGTGTTGATAAAATGTTCGCTGAAGGTCTTGAACAGGAAGCCCGTAATCTACACCCTTTCCGACACCTGAACTCTTTAAATACAGTGGGATTCCGCGAATTGTTCGAATATTTTGACGGAACAATTTCGCCCGAAGAGGCAAAGGAAAAAATTAAGGCTAACTCAAGAAAGTATGCTCGCAAACAATTAACCTGGTTCAGGCGGGATCCTGAAATCACGTGGTTCACCCCCGATATGAAAGAAGAGATAATTGCATTTACTAACAGGCAACTTCAAGGTCAAAATCCGGAATAAATACAAAAAGCCGGTAATTTACCGGCAATTGCATTTATATGAGAATACTATTATCTGTTAAATATCATCATCTTCATCCTCTTCAGGTAAATCGTCAGGGATATCATTTACATCTTCCTCGACATCATCATGCCCTTCAAACTCCTGAAGCGCAAAATCGTCGCGAAGAATTCCCTCGTCATTAAAATCGTCGTCATTTTCAACGATGTTATTTGCCTCTTCGAGTGTCATCCGAACAAGGTAATAATGATCATCGGTTTCATAGGGTAATGCGGAAACTACTTTCCCCTTGGCATTGATATAAGTAATCAGATTTCCTGCAAAACCCTGTGGATATGCAAGCTTGATTTGACCCTGAACATCCAGCGGAAGCTTGTCATAGTCCTTAACGATTCGCGGTTTATTGATTGTTGTCATATTATCTTTCGATTACGTTTATCTATAATGTGTTTATATTCAAATAATTATTCCGAAAAACCGGTGCTTTTTCTACCATTGTTTGACAGGTGCAAAATAATAATTCAATAACTCAAAAAAATACTTTTTTACAATTTGTCGAAAAAAAACTCAATTTGTTAATATAAGTGAGCTAAAATGAAGATAATCAAAACAAAAAATTAATAAAACCGCTCCTGTTTATCACGTGGTGAAGTCATCCCCGATTTGGGCATTGAACCTAAATTGCCTACCTTTGCCCCTATTGTATTATCATGCATAAGACTTAAAATGAATATTTCATACAACTGGCTTAAAGATTATATCAATCTGGATCTGTCACCTGCCGAAGTGGCAGCTACCCTTACTCAACTCGGACTTGAAACGGGCAGTGTTGACGAGGTTGAATCCATAAAAGGGGGCTTAAAAGGGATTATTGTGGGCGAAGTAATTACCTGCCGGAAACACCCGAACTCCGATCATCTTAGTATTACCACAGTCAATATCGGCGGCGAAGAAAACCTTCCGATCGTATGCGGTGCTCCAAATGTTGCTGCGGGTCAAAAGGTACTTGTCGCCACTGTTGGTACAGTTCTTTATAATGGTGATGAAAAATATACCATTCAGAAATCCAAAATAAGGAGTGAAGTCTCAATGGGAATGATCTGTGCTGAGGACGAAATAGGTCTTGGTCACGATCATAGCGGAATTATGGTATTGAATCAGGACGCTAAACCGGGCACTCCTGCAAGTGACTTCTTCAACATTCAAAGTGATTTTGTTCTTGAAGTAGATTTGACACCCAATCGCATCGATAGTGCATCACATATTGGTGTGGCACGTGACCTGGCAGCCTGGCTGAGTCAAAAAGACACCATAAAGTTTACACGTCCTGACATTGATTCATTTAAAATTGATAATCAGGAACTTACTATATCGATCTCAGTTGAAAACAGCGAAGCATGTCATAGGTATAGCGGATTGACCATCTCCGGTATTACCGTTAAGGAATCACCGGACTGGCTTAAAAACAGACTCAGGGCGATAGGTCAGAACCCGATTAATAATGTCGTAGATATTACAAACTACCTACTTAACGAAACTGGTCAGCCGCTTCATGCCTTCGATGCCGGGGAAATAAAAGGGGGTAAAGTGATTGTAAAAACACTTACTGCGGGGACAAAATTTGTCACCCTCGACGGCGTGGAACGTGAACTGTCGGATAAGGATCTGATGATTTGTAATGCAGATGAGGCGATGTGTATCGGTGGAGTATTTGGGGGACTTCAGTCAGGAGTAAAAGAAAGCACTACTCAGATTTTTCTCGAAAGTGCCTGTTTTAACCCGGTTTTTATCCGTAAAACCGCACGTCGTCATGGCTTAAATACCGATGCCTCCTTTCGCTTCGAGCGCGGCGTTGATCCCAACGGAACCTTGTACGCCTTAAAACGGGCAGCTTTACTGATTAAAGAAGTTGCAGGGGGAACAATATCCTCTGAGGTTATTGACATCATAGCCGACCCTTCAATTCTTAAATACTTCCCGGTACAGGTTACCTGGTCAAACATAAGCCGGCTGATCGGTAAAGAAATTCCGAGAGAGACCATTAAAAACATCTTACTTTCACTTGAAATTCTGATTATTGAGGAGACCTCTGAAGGATTAACTCTTTCGGTCCCTCCCTACAGGGTTGATGTGAAGCGTGAAGCAGATATTATTGAAGAGATTTTACGCATTTATGGTTACAACAACGTGGAGCCCGGTAAAACGATTAAATCTTCGATTCAGCTTGCACCCCATCCCGATAAAATGATGTTGCAGAACCTGATCTCCGAAATGCTGACAGCGAGAGGATTTAACGAGATCATGTCCAATTCACTCACAAAATCGGCCTATTACGATCACCTTGAATCGTATAAACCGGAAAATACAGTTCAGCTTTTCAACCCGCTGAGTTCCGATCTTAACGGGATGCGCCAGACATTGCTGTTTGGCGGTCTCGAGGCGATAAACCGTAATTCCAACTTCCGTAATGCCGATCTCCGATTATATGAATTCGGAAATGTTTATCACTACAGCGGAATAAAAACCAACGGTCATCCCGTGAAGAATTACAGTGAAGAAGAACACATCGGCATCTGGATAACCGGCAAAAAAGAAGCCGATAACTGGAAAGAAAAAGCGGAACCAAGCTCCTTTTTCACCCTGAAAGCCAATGTAGCGAACATTCTTGCACGACTGGGCATTCGGGAAGAAAATTGCAGTATCGAAACGATATCGAACGACCTGTTTTCGGAAGGTCTTGAATACCGTTTCAACAATGTGATAATCGGCCAGATTGGTTTTTTGAGCAGTAAGGTTCTTAAAAATATGGATATTCACGCTGATGTATTTTATGGAGATCTCCGATGGACAGCCATAGTAAAGTCAGTGAAAAATCATAAAGCCAGCTATACCCCGCTTCTGAAATATCCTGAAGTACGACGCGACCTGGCACTGCTTTTAGATAAAAATGTACAATTCAGCACCATTAAGGCACTCGCATTCAAGGCTGAAAGACAAATCCTGCGAAGCGTGAATATTTTTGATGTTTACGAAGGTGTGAACCTTCCTGAAGGCAAAAAATCATACGCGGTAAGTTTCATCCTCCAGGACGAAGAGAAAACACTAAATGACAAACAGATAGAAAAAACAATGAACAGGCTGATCAGCGTATATGAACGCGAAGCCGGCGCTCAAATAAGGTAATGGCACAAATTGAAATCGTAAAAGGAGACATTACGCGGCTGAGTGTTGACGCGATCGTAAACGCCGCCAACCGCTCTCTGTTAGGCGGCGGAGGTGTTGACGGGGCAATACACCGCGCAGCAGGACCCGAACTGCTTGAAGCTTGCGAACTGCTCAATGGATGCAACACCGGGGATGCGAAGATTACACCCGGTTTCAAACTATCTTCTAAATATATCATCCATACAGCAGGTCCTGTCTGGAACGGTGGAAGCCATCGTGAAAAAGAACTCCTGGCCTCATGTTACACACAAAGTCTGAGGATCGCCGCCGAAAAGCATATCAAAATTATTGCCTTTCCCAATATAAGCACGGGTGTTTACGGATTCCCAAAGGAGAAAGCAGCGGCTATTGCACTCGAATCTGTATTCAACTTTTTACCCGCTCATCCGGAAATAGAAAAAGTCATATTCTGCTGCTATGATGAAGAAAACTTCAGACTTTACAACAACCTAAATATTAATGCAGTATCCATTATTCAGGTTCAGTCTCAGCTCCAGATACAGGTAGTTGCCAACCTCGCTTCTAAAATATGGAACGAGCATTATGTCCCGATTATCGGAGTAGAACAGGTCGATTATATGCTGAAAACCTTTCAATCAATAGTGGCCATTGAGAGACAGATTAACAGCGAAAACCAGGAATATTATCTGATCTACCATAAAGGTGAACCATCCGGTTACATCGCGGTTAAGTACGACGGCCTTGAACTATTTCTGAGTAAATTCTATCTGCTTAAGGAAAAAAGGGGTTCCGGGCTGGGAAAAGAAGGGCTGAAGTTCATCATCCGCAGGGCAAAAGAACTCAGAGCCAGTGCAATAAACCTGACTGTAAACAAAAACAATATCAACAGTATAAAGGCTTACGAACAAATGGGATTTAAAAACACGGGAGCAATTGTGGCAGACATCGGTTCCGGTTTTGTGATGGACGACTATATGATGAAATTAATGATTATCGGTTAATAATAATTCGTAATTTATAATTCGCAATTAATTCTTAGTCAAACAATTCCATCAGGCTACCCACATAGTCAGATTCCCAACCTTCCGAAATATTTTCGAAAGCATCGTCAGGGATATTGGTCTGGTGGACTTCAATACTGGTTCCGTTTTTCTCAGGATGTAGTTTGATGGTTACCACAGAGTCGGAATCCTCTCCAAAATACCACTGCTGAACAATTTTCCGGTCTGGAACGAACTCTATGTTGCGTCCGGTTATTTCACCATCCCATAACGAAAACTCACTCCCGGGTTCGGTACTCATTACCGCAGTTTCTCCGGTCCAGACTTCGATCATTACCGGATTTGTAAGGGCGTTATACAAATCTGCCGCCGAGGCGTTTAACTTAAAGTATTTCTTAAATTCCTTCATTATAACTTATCAATCATTTCATTCAAAAATAGATAAATTTGGCACTATCACAAAATGTACCGTTTAAAATAATCAGCTATTTCATGCACCGAAGATAAGCAACTGGCTATTAACAACTGGCGACTGGCAAATTGCAGTCTGACCGTTGAAAATACCACGTAGAGATTTACATTGTAGGTCTGTGTTAGAATATCGGTATCCTTGCAAAAACCGTGAGTCAGCCAGTTGCCAGCAGCCAACTGCCAGTAGCCAGATAAATATTTACTATTTTAGCCGCTCGAATTAAATAATCCTATGAAGAACACAGTCGGAAATTATACACGTCTTGTCAAATTTGAGCATACCATATTTGCCTTACCGTTTGCCCTTATTGGCTTTTTTATGGCCGTTGAGCAGGAACCACAGGGTCTTTCGCTTATCCTGCTGGTAAAAGTTCTTGGATGTATGGTTTTTGCAAGAAATGCGGCAATGGGATTTAATCGTTACCTGGACCGCAATTTCGACGCTGCCAATCCCAGAACTGCCATGCGTGAAATCCCCGCGGGAATCGTTTCACCGAAAAAAGCGTTGATCTTTGTAATCGTGAATTCACTGCTTTTCGTCATTTTGAGCTGGCTGATCAACGACCTGTGTTTTTACCTGTCACCCGTTGCATTACTGGTAATTCTGGGATATAGTTACACCAAAAGAATCACGCCGCTTTGTCATTTTGTTCTGAGTGCAGGGCTGGCATTGGCGCCTATCGGAGCTTACCTTGCCGTGACAGGTCAGTTTGCAGTTGCTCCGCTGCTCTTCTCAATGCTCGTATTTTTCTGGGTAAGCGGCTTCGATATCATTTATGCCTGCCAGGATGTCGATTTTGACAGGGCCTATCAACTGAACAGCATACCTGCAATGACAGGGGTTAAAACGGCATTACAAATCTCTGTACTGGTTCATCTTATCACAGTAGCCTTCGTCATCGCGGCAGGAGCAGTGCTAAAATCGGGGTGGCTCTACTGGTTTGGCTCAACCATTTTTATTGGGTTGCTTACCTATCAGCACCTGATTATCAAACCTGGCGATCTGAGTCGTATCAATATGGCCTTCGGCACAACAAACGGAATCGCGAGTGTCCTCTTCGCCATTTTCGTAATCGCTTCGCTTTACCTAAACTAGCAGAACCCGGGCAGCTATTAAAATTTATAGGTAAGTCCTATTGTAAACAATTCCTTAAACTGCCATTTTGGTTCCTTGCCAATTTCTTTGCCCGTAGAATCTTTGATCGGGAATTTGGTATTGTAATCGTAAAGAAGGTCTGTCATAATCCTGACATTGATAAATCGATTGACCCTCATAATTACTACCTGTTCCCATTCAAACGCGAATTTTTGAAAGGTATACCTGTAATTATTAAAAAATTCGGCCTTTGTATCATAGGTGATATTCTCTGCCAGAGTTTTGTGCCAGTTGGTCTTTACAATGATACCCGGTTCCCAATGCTTCCTTGTTCCCGGTTGCAAACCATATTTAGTTGGATTAATCAAAGCAGTGTCCATAACATAGGTGGTCTTGGATGTGAACGGCGCCAAAAAGAGTGAAAAATTTTTGTTCGGCTTGTAGTCAAGACCAATTGACATGGTATGGTACCCCGGCGACAAAAATGATGAAATCGGATTCACCTTATCAGGGAATCTGTATCCCCGGGCAATTTGAGTCCTGAAGTTAGTTTCAGCAGAATAATACCAGTTTTTAAAAGCCGAATAGCCAAAACGACTTTGAAACTCAATTTTATCATCATTTTTTTCGAAGCCACGAATTTTAGTCTGTGTAATTCCATAACGGAATTCCCCGCTACTTTCCCATTTGACTTTTTTCTTCGAGTAATTTGCATTGTATTTCGACATCACCAGTAAAGCCAGTGAACTTTCGCCCCCCTTAGCCCAGTTGGATAACGAAGTTTGCGTAAATCCAATGGAACCATTTCCGAAGAGTGTCCATGGTGGCAACACAATTTTATTAAGATCGACTTTTTTAAGTTTCTTGTCAGGGGCTTTCGTCTCGAAGGTAACTGTCCGGTTCTGAGATTCAGCAATCCTTGAGAGTTTTACTGCATCATCAATAACCAGTTTCAATTCTCCTTTGCCATTGTTGATCAGAACTACACTTAGAGAATCGTTTTGTGCATTTTTGAGGAACATCCGAATTGACTTCATCCCGCGATTTGCCGTCCAAACTGATGTTTTTTCATCTGCCAGGTTTACTAACCTGACTAATACCGAATCGGCCTCTGCATGAGTTGTGAGATATCGTAACGCAGTTTTCAGTGAATCATTTACCATGCCCACTGCCTTATCATTATGAGCCACTAAAAGCGCGTAGTTCTTTTCCTTCACCGCATTTTTGTAGGCAATTATTCGCTGATCAGCCTGATCTGTAATATATTTATTCCGGTACAAATAAGTCACTCTTTCGCGCCAACTGTTCATCACCGAATCGTTATAGAATTCACGGTAAGTCGTAAATAGCTCGAAACTGACCGAATCCATTGCCTCATCAGATATATCCACGGGGAATTGCATAGCTGTCATCTTCTTTTTCATATTGGCCATAAAATCCGCCGGTAATTTGCGTTGATTTCGTAATAAACTACGAGGATCACCAAAAGGAACCTGCGGCGCCTTCGAGAGCTCAGCCTGCAACAATCCTGCGGGAACAATTATAGAATTTAAGTTTAAACTGTCGAGCACCCGTAATCTGATCGCGTCCGCCTCTTTTTTGATCTCCTCATCGGATATATAACCTTCAACCTCCTTAACATTCCGAATATCCTGGGGACGTCTTTCAATCAGGTAAACTAATTTTTCATCACTTAACAGACTTCTGACATCAACTATCACAGAATCCAGCGGATCGTTTTCGGCATAGTTTACGACACCCTTGACCGGTTTCCTGTTTGCTGGATCGGTAAAGTACCATTCCCCACGGGAGTAGAGCAATTTATTTAGATAATCCACACTCCATTTCAGTGAGTCGCCTACCTGTTTTTGTGATACTTGTCCATTTTCGGGAAACAACCCGGGTATTCCTGCCTGAAGATTTCCTGTGCAAAAGACTATCGAAGAGATAATAAGTAATAGAATTACAATTTTCCTGATCATCATTAACATCTTTGTGGTTATTAAAGGTCAAAAGTAGCTAAAAGCGAACTACTTTTGGTGATTAAATTTCAATTCCAGGTTTAATATGAAAAGTTTTAAAAAAAATCAGCGCCTTTTACTCAAATTTCCTATATATCAAAAGATGGCTCTGCAGGGGACAAAGCACACCGCAATACCCAATATCTTCAGCAAAGAAGGACTGCCTGTAAATTTATTCCAGACTGACGCCTGGTAGATTTTGTTTGTAGAGACGAGGCATGCCTCGTCTCTAAAGGCATGCCTCGTCTCTACGTATCCACATCACATATTAGCCTGAAATTACTATCTTTGCAAAAATTTAAGGAATAATTACGGATAGAATGGCACATAAATCAGGATTTGTCAACATCATTGGGAATCCAAACGTAGGAAAATCAACTTTAATGAATGCGATGGTTGGTGAAAAACTTTCGATAATTACATCGAAAATGCAGACCACACGTCACCGTATCAAGGGGATTGTCAACGGTGAAGATTTTCAGATAGTTTATTCCGAC
>JBBRGI010000025.1:0-20988 GCA_038240855.1 Bacteroidales bacterium
TGGAAAAACCGGGAAAAACCGGAAAATATGCTGAATCAAAGCCGGAACGTTTGGCGGCAGAACCAAAAAGGAGGTAGGGGAAGAAGTAAATTTTTTCTAAGATCACAAGAAAAAACACACCTATAATTAATTGCACGAAAACTACAGTAATTAATTGTCTGTAATATTTTAAATTTGTATCGTTTACAATATGGCGCAACATGAAATGCAAAGGAGTAATTTTTAGTGGACATGCAGCTATCCAGATGTTTAGGCGCGGAATTCAGGTTGAAGATATTCAGATGGTTTTAGAAACAGGAATTATGATTAAAGATTATCCTGAAGATAAGCCTTATCCAAGTATTCTGATGCTTGTTTTATTGACAACCGTCCTTTACATGTTGTAGCCTCAACCAATACAACCGGAAATTGTATTATCATTACAGCTTATGTGCCAGATGCAAAAATTTGGAACGAAAAATTTACAATTAAAATTAAAAGTGATGGAATGCGTAATTTGTAAAAATGGAACTACCCGCAAGGGCAAAGTAACAGTTACTCTTGAACGTAACGGATCGATCATTGCTATTAAAAATGTGCCAGCGCAAGTTTGCCAAAATTGCGGAGAATATTACCTGGATGCTGACATGACAAAAGAAGTGTTGAACCGGGCTGAACAGTCAGTCAAAAAAGGTGTTGAAATTGAAGTTATTAACATGGATAACGTTGCCTGAATACCAGCCTGAAAGAATCTTAATTTTAGATTTTATACAGGTTTTATAATGATTTGGGTATGGTGTTTCAAACCTGCCGGCCAGATAGATAGAAGCGAGCTACCAAATCTTAAAAACGAAGGTGCTGAAACTGCCACAAGCACTGCTGGCCAAAGCATTCCGTGGCGAACTGGTCGAACAACTTCCCACCGACGGCGATGCCTGCGAGTTGCTGGTGCAGATCAAGAAAGCCAAAGCCGCCCTGGAGAAACCTGGAAAAATCGGAAAATATGCTGAATCAGAGCAGGAGAGTCTGGCGGCCGAACCAAAAGGGAGGTATAGGAAGAAGTAATTTCAACCTTAAAGTTAATAAATTGAAAACATGTTTTGTAACATTCAACTTTCCGGAGCAAATTATTGAGATCCCTTTAAAATATGATCTGTCGGCAGCCAGAATATCGGAAATTTTAGGAATGGGAGCTAATTCATGGAGAAATTATGAATCCGGCGAGATTCCTTCAAAAGCGAATGCCAATCTGATACAGATGATTAGTAAGCCGGAAATCTTTGAGGAATCCATCAAACAATACAGCGAACTGGAAGAAAAGGAACGTGAGAAACTATTGAAGCATATTCATAAACTCAAAACAGGATCCTGCCGCTGTAATGATCCGCTTTACCGGTTTAATTGTCAACCAGATATTTATTGTGGTTTTAAGGCATTTGACCGATTCAAGACAGAACAGGTAATCACATATTTTGCAGAACGTTTGCAACCGTTTAAAACCAAGCTGAACAAACTGCTTTTTTATGCTGACTTTGTTAATTTCAGAAATACCGCCCAAAGTATAACCGGATTACGCTACAGTGCAATTCAGTTTGGACCTGTTCCATACAACTTTGATATTCTTTTTGGGACATTAGCTGAGCTTGACATTAATAGATATTGAGTGTAAACTACCGTCCCCAAAACGTACCCTCATTAAATAAAAAAGCCTGCTAACAATTAGTTAACAGGCTTTTAGCACTCTCTCAGTGTAGCGGGGACAGGACTCGAACCTGTGACCTCCGGGTTATGAGCCCGACGAGCTACCAACTGCTCTACCCCACAATATATCTTTGTTTTAAATGAACGTCTTACTCTTTAAGAGGGTGCAAATGTAGAAACAAAAAATGAAATTTCAAAAAAATGAAACGAAAATAATTAAAACTTCAGTAAAAAATTACTTTGTTAGGTCCCACATCTTAACAATCAATAGAATATAATAGCACAATTTATCCAGCCGGCTTAGATTTGTCTCAAATCTTTGTATATCGTCATATTTTCATGTAAGTTTGAAAAAAATTGAAAAACGAAAATAATGCCCAAAGAAAGGAAGCGGGATAAACTAAAAAAAATATTTAAAAACCCTTATAGGATTGTCATATTTAACGATCTTAACCTGCACATTATAAAACAGATAAGGTTCAATGCACGCACCCTGGTGATGGCATTTGTTTTTGCCGTAATCTTTATTATTGTCGGTGTTACGGTTTTAATTGCATTTACACCCCTGCGCGAGTATATTCCTGGTTATCCGTCCGGAAAAATGAGGAGCATGCTGATACGAAATGTGCTTATCGTAGACTCACTCGAACTCGAAATTCAAAGACGTGACCGGTATTTCAGCGATTTCAGAGCGGTGCTTGCCGGGGAGACTCCTGCAGATACGGCAGTCAGGCGCGGAACATTGCCCCATCCCGACCAGGTTCAGTTCAAAAAATACGATCACGATAGTCTTTTCAAAGACGAGATTGCCCAGGAACAGATAAACCTTGGAATAAACGTCGGCTCAGCTTCGCGGGGTGGCGTTGCCGGATTATTGTTTTTTCCACCTCTTAACGGCATGATTACAGGAAAACATGATGTGAGTAATGGTCATTTGGGCGTGGATATTGTCGGAAAATTAAATTCACGAATATCAGCCACACTCGATGGTACAGTGATCTTTGCCGGCTGGACGATAGATACAGGTTATGTTATATATATACAGCACGAGCAAAATCTGATTACTGTATACCGTCACAATGCTGAACTTCTCAAAATTCAAGGCGATAAAGTTCGTGCGGGTGAAGCCATTGCAATTATGGGAAACTCCGGAAAAGAGACAACGGGACCTCACCTGCATTTCGAGATGTGGCTTAACGGTGTATCTGTCAACCCTGAAGATTACATCAATTTCTAACTATTTTAGTATGAACCGTGCCTTTATGGTATCCAACCCAATGATTTGTCTGAACCAATATAATATAACCTTTTACCGATGAAAAATATCGCGATACTTGGTTCAACCGGATCTATTGGACAACAAGCGCTCGAAGTAATCGAAAATAACCCCGAAAGATTTACCGTCGAGGTCCTTACAGCTTGTAACAATGTGGATCTGATCATTAAACAGGCTAAAAAATTTCACCCAAATGTAGTAGTAATAGCAAATGAAAAGAATTACGAAATTGTCAATCAGTCACTTAAAGGAGATGGAATTAAAGTATATGCAGGTTCTGCTGCTTTAGCCCAGGTGGTGGAAATGGGGAGCATTGATCTTGTATTAACCGCAATGGTTGGTTATTCGGGACTTATTCCCACGATTAATGCCGTGAAGGCAAAAAAACAAATTGCACTTGCCAATAAGGAGACCCTTGTAGTTGCAGGAGATCTGATAAATAAACTCGCCAAAGATAACAAGGTAGAAATCATCCCTGTCGATTCGGAACACTCAGCCATTTTTCAATGCCTTGCCGGTGAATATATGAATCCGGTTGAGAAGGTAATTCTCACCTGTTCGGGTGGCCCCTTTCACGGACTGAATGATCAATCGATTGCCGGGATGACTGCCACTGACGCACTAAAGCACCCAAACTGGGAGATGGGGGCAAAAATTACTATCGATTCGGCTACACTGATGAACAAAGGGTTTGAAGTGATTGAAGCAAAATGGCTTTTCGGATTAAAGCCGGAGCAGATCGAAGTCGTGGTGCATCCCCAAAGCATCATTCATTCGATGGTCCAATTCTGTGACGGATCAATTAAGGCACAACTTGGATTACCGGATATGCGATTGCCTATCCAATACGCATTTAGCTTTCCTGAACGGATTAGCAACAATTTCCCCCGGCTGAATTTTACCGATTTTCCCTCCTTGACTTTTTCGGCTCCCGATACGAAAATTTTTCGTAATCTTGCACTTGCATACGAAGCGTTGCAAAAAGGAGGCAATCTGGCTTGCATTCTGAATGCAGCGAACGAAATTGTGGTTGAAGCATTCCTGAACAGGAGAATCTCGTTTCAGGATATCTGGAAGATAAATGAACACATGATGTCTAAGTCAACGTTCATTGCCAGGCCAACCCTCGATGACTACATTGCTACAGACCGCGAAACACGCGCTTATGCCTCAGAGATGGTGAGCATTTTACAAATTAAAAATTGATAGTAATACATATGATTATTCTTATTAAAGCGGCACAGCTTCTTCTTAGTCTCTCGATACTGGTTATTGTTCACGAATTTGGACATTTTATTTTTTCAAAAGCCTTTAAATGCAGGGTTGAGAAGTTTTATCTCTTCTTTGATCCCTGGTTTTCACTCTTCAAATTTAAAAAGGGTGAAACCGAATATGGTGTTGGATGGCTGCCGCTGGGTGGTTATGTGAAGATTTCAGGTATGATTGACGAGTCAATGGACAAAGAACAGATGAAACTGCCCCCTGAGCCCTGGGAGTTTCGTTCAAAACCTTCGTGGCAACGATTAATAATTATGGTCGGAGGAGTTTTATTTAATCTTATTCTTGCTATTGTGCTGTATTCGGCAGTATTGTTTGTTTGGGGGGACCAATATCTTCCGACAAAAAACGTAAAATATGGTATCGTTGCCAGTGAAACAGCAAAAGAGATGGGTTTCCGTAATGGTGACAAAATTCTTTCTGTCGACGGGAAGGAAGTTGAAGTTTTCGATAAAATCGTGCCAACGGTTATATTTAATAGTGCCAAAACCATTGAAGTACAGCGAAACGAAGAAATTGTAGTAATTCCTGTAAAGGATGAAATAATTCCTAAAATACTGAAGGATAATAAATACCTTATCACCGTGCGGATTCCGTACGCCTATAAAATTAGTGGATTTGGTAAAGAATCACCTGCCCGTGACGCCGGACTGGAAATAGGGGACGAAATTGTGGCGATTAACAGTTCCGGATTTACATTTTACGACCAGTTTACCGATACCCTCGCCATGTCGAAAGGCAAAACGATTGATGTATTAATTAAACGGGGAGCAGAGGAAAAAACGATTCCCGTATTAATCGGGGAAAGTGGTATGCTAGGTATACAGCGGGAAGTAAAAGTTGAAGATTTATTTGATTTTAAGACAATTCATTACGGATTTTTTGAATCAATACCTGCCGGGATAACAAAAGGTTATCAAACAGTTAGCAACTACCTCAAGCAATTCAAGCTGCTCTTTGCACCTGAGACCAAAGCATACGAATCACTGGGTGGATTTATCACCATAGGAAATATATTTCCATCGGTATGGGATTGGGAATCATTTTGGAATCTGACCGCTTTTCTTTCGATTATTCTTGCGGTTATGAATATACTTCCGATACCGGCACTTGACGGGGGACATGTCATGTTCCTGCTTTTCGAAATCATTACGGGACGGAAACCAAGCGACAAATTCCTTGAGTATGCCCAGATTGTAGGAATGGTTATTCTTTTTTCGTTGCTGATTTATGCGAACGGGAATGACATTTGGAAATGGTATCAGGGATAATTTTAAAGCACAATATTCAAAAAAATAAGGCTTTCACATTATAATATATCAGCGGGAATACTAATTTTGTACCGGAACAAATTAAAAGTGAAATTATGAACTTGTTAATCATTGCAGGGTTTGTTGGTCCATGGCAAATTGTTTTAATCGTAGCTGTGGCATTACTGATGTTTGGGGGGAAAAAAATTCCTGAACTAATGGGTGGAATCGGAAAAGGGATGAAAGAATTCAAAAAGGCTATAAAAGAGGAAGATACAATAACTTCAGATGCTCCGAAAGAAGCACCTTCTGCTGAGAATAAAAAGGAGCCGTTGAAAGAATAGATCATTTCGGAACCTTTAACCGAAAGCCCCGCGCATAAGTGCCCGGGGCTTTCGGTTTTTTATACTGTATTATTTACTATATTTGTGACAAATGATTTAAAATATATACCATGAATTCATTATACATTTTGGCCTTTGTAGGGATCTGGCAGATTGTCCTGATAGTTGTAGTTATATTGCTGCTTTTCGGTGGCAAAAAAATTCCGGAGTTAATGAGTGGAATTGGCAAAGGAATGAAAGACTTCAAGAAATCAATAAAGGACGACGATGAAATTCCTAAAGAGGGTCCTGAAGATACGATTAAAAAGGAACCATTAAAAAAATAGCCGGGTGAAAAGGATATTTACATTATTGAGTTTTGCCATTGTAATCAGTTGCCTTATTTCGGCTTGCGGGGGTGATGGAACTTCGTTGATGCAAAATGTCACCGGGAAACCGGGCGAAACGATTGTTGTCATGGAAAAGGGATATTGGGAAGGCAATATTGGAGATACCATTAAGCGATACCTTTCTCAGCCTCAACTGGGATTACCTCAGGAGGAGCCAATCCTTAGTGTGGCGAATGTACCGCCCGATGCTTTAAAAGCATTCGAAGCCACCCGAAATATTGTATTAACCCGGATTCTCCCTTCTGTTACCGAACCTTCAGTAACAATCCAGTACAATGTCTGGGCCAAGCCCCAGGTCGTAATTTCAGTTCAGGCTGCTGATGAAGCTGCTTTCGTGAAGATTTTTGCCGAAAAATCGGACCAGATTATCGGTGCCATTTTAAGAGCTGAAAAAATGAGGCTGATGTCAATGTATGCTCAGTCAAAATATAAAGAAGAGAAAATATCTGAAACATTGATCAAAAAGCACAAATTCAACCTTAATATTCCTAAAGGATACGATATTGTTACCGATACTACCGATTTTGTCTGGATCAGGTACGAATCACCATTAACCAGCCAGGGGATATTGGCTTATTGGTATCCATACGTGTCTGACAGTGCTTTTGTACCTGGCAATCTGCTGCAAAAACGGGACTCCTTTCTGCGGCATAATGTACCAGGAGCGCTCAGAGGTTCGTATATGTCGACAGATAAGAGATTTATTACTTCGCGACCTTTTACGCACAACGGAAATTATTCGGTAGAGATACGCGGGTTATGGAGGGTCGAAGGTGACTTTATGGGTGGTCCTTTCGTGAGTATTACAACACTGGATGCAGCCCGACAACGCGTTTTAACAGTCGAGGGGTATATTTACTCACCCAAATATACTAAACGTGATTATCTGCGCCAGGTGGAAGCTATGATTTATTCGTTGAGTTTCCCCGATCAAAAATTAAATGATAAGATTAACGAGATGTACCAATTGGGAGAACCATTACCCCAGGAAACTGACACACTGCCAACGAAATAAAAATAGAGCTGAGCATAGTTTTATAAACGGTTTAAACCGCTTTGCCTTAAATGACAGGGCGGTTTTTTTTGCATTTAGTGTAACCCAATTTATTTATGCACGTCCTAAGCAATAGTTACAGTTTATTATCAATTCAATTAATCCCCAATAACTATGAAAAATAAAAAATCCTGCACTTTTCTGACTCTGTTGGTTATTGCACTGTTAGCTGGATCTTGCATAATTGGAATAAAAGGGAGTGGAAGAGTGGTTAAAAATGAAAGAATAGCCGAAACTTTCGAATCAATTGTGGTCAGTGCCGGACTAGAGGTAATTCTGTCGCAGGATTCCATTCTCAAGATAATTGTTGAGGCAGATGATAACCTGCAGGAAATTATCAAAACAGAAGTATCGAACGGTAAACTGAAAATTTTCCCCGAAGAGAGAATCAAATCAGCAGCAGCGAAAAGAATTTATGTTACATTCAAGGATATCAACTCGCTGAAGGCAAGCTCAGGCTCTGAAATAAAATCGGTTAGAGAACTCAGATTAAGCGCACTCCAGCTTTCAGCTTCGAGCGGAGCACGTGTAGAATTGGATTTGGCAGTCATTAAGCTTATGGTTGAAGGAAGCAGCGGCGGAGACATTACGCTGTCGGGATCGGCTGAAAGTCTTGACATCGACGGATCAAGCGGTGCAGTTATTAAGGCATCGGATCTGCCAGGTAAAACTTGCAATGCAGGTGCTTCATCGGGCGCGAATCTGAAGATTTTTGTTTCCGAAAAAATTAATGCGAAGGTAAGCAGTGGGGGAAATATAAAAGTCTCCGGAAATCCCAAAGAACGAAATGTTGAGAAATCGAGTGGTGGTAATCTTTCGTTCAATTAGCGTTGAAAAACCAACATAAACCTGTAAATTAATCAGAGCCAATACGTTAATCAATCTCTTTTCATAATACCATAACAAATAATCTTCACAATTGAATCAACGCTTCGTCCTAGATCGGTCGAACGATATGGCCCGGCAGAAAGTGGCATTTCGAGACCTCTGATCGCAGTTGTAATTCCTATCGCGACAAGTGCGAAATCCTTAACAATAAATTTGCGCTGACGTGCCCCTTCAAGAAGGATTCTTTTCATCATACGTATCTCTTCCTGGTAATACTGCGATTTTATCTTATCAATAAACTCCACTGCGGCGGTGTCGTTTTCAATCGCATTATAAAAGTTGGCCAACTGTCTGTAAGTGGTAATCTTGGTCATTACATAGTCCCGTAGTTTTTCTGCAGGATCGATATCTTTCTGCAGAACTTTTGACAGTTCCGCACGGAGTGTATCTGCCTCCTTCTGAATAACCTCCTGAAAAAGATCCTCTTTACTGTCGAAATAATAATAAAGCGAACTTTTGCCCTTTCTTACGGCATTGGCAATATCATCAAGAGTAGTTTTCTTATAACCGAATTTGCTGAAAATTTCCTGTGCAATCTTAAGAATGTTTTCACGTACAGCGTCCCTTTTAATGGTACTATTCTCGATATTCATAATATAATGTTGATAAAACTGTTGGCCAAATATAGCCATTTTTAGTCAGTTATGAAATATGCATCCGACTCCGGACTTTAAAGGTATAGTATTGATTTGATAAATAAAACCAAAACCAATCTTAATTGGAATCAGCAGCTGATTTTACCAAAAAGAATTACTCCCCGAAAGCATCTATTCCAGGAATCTTCCCTTATTTTCGGCAGAGGGAATCATACAGGATTCTCTTTTCCCAAAATACTTGTATCGTCGCGCTGCGACAAAGTTATATACCCGGTCACGTACAAAACGTGGAATTATGATAAAACCATAGAATAATGGCCAGGCCCCGTCCAGATTGCGCATGATCCTTAATACAGCGGTTGATTTGCTATAAAATTTATTTTCACTGATGTAAACAAGGGTATTAATTTCCCGGGAAGTAAAACTGATTTGTACAAGGAGTTGCTGACCAACTTCACTCTGCAGTGATGCGAATCTGAAAATCGACTTTTTGTCACGACGAATGATAAATTGCACCGTTTTGTTGCAGAGGTTGCATACCCCGTCGAATAAAACAATATTTGGCTCTTTGTTATTCACCTGGTTCAAAATTGTAAACTCTGACAGGAAACAAAATCCTGCCAGAGGTCATTGATTATATATGAACGATTAGGGTCCAAAAAAAACGTTCCCGGGAATTTCACCAAACCCGGTAATGGGTTTTGGCTTCCGGCAGGGAACGAGGTTCTGATAAGCCAACAGAACAATGTACAATTTTAAAACTGTTACAAATGTGAATAAAAAAAGTAATTCCTTATTGCCTTTTTAACAATATTTGTAAACAACTTGGCAGATGTTATTGTTTATCCAATACTCGTATGGTTTTTGGCAACAGGTGTATTCAGTTTGTTTTGAGGAAGTCCATAAAACCCGCATATTTTCGTTCAGAAATTTTAAGTTGTGTCTTTTCAGTCAGAATATTATGGTTCAAAACGCATATTCTCTTTTGATATTTAATATGATCGATAAAATTGCAGTTTACAATAAAGGCATCATGAATTCTGAAAAAGAGATTTTTGGGAAGCGTTTCTTCAATTTTTTTCAAATGGGTTGGGATCAGCTTATGGTCCGATGTGTTCTGATCCATATAAATCCGGGTGTATGCCCCATCTGCCTCACAATAAATTATCTTTTCGGGCGAAAGAAAATGTATCTCATCATTACTTTTGATTAGTATTTTACCGCCTTTCTGGGCGACAAAAGCCCCGTAAACCGCAAGATTATCTTTGCTTACGATACGGCTAAGGGCTCTGTTTACAGCCCGCTTCAGATCCTCAGGGTGGATTGGCTTTAAAAGGTAGTCAACCGCATTTAATCTGAAGCCTTTTAATGCAAATTCGTCATGGGCAGTAATAAATATGATATGCTGACCCGGATTTTCAAGACGATCGAAGAGTGCGAATGCATCCATATCTCCCAGTTCAATATCCGAAAATATGAGATCGTATTGTAATGCAGGCAAAACCTCGATTGCCTTTACACCAGAATCAACAATTGCAATAATATTTATTTCGGGACAATACTCTTTAACCATCATCTCAAGACTGATTCCCAGTAATGGCTCATCTTCGATAATTACGGCATTAATCATTTTCCCTTTTATTTATATAATTTTTTCCTTTCAAAGTTAATAATTCCGAAAGACATATAAATAAAAACTTAGATATTTAATTTCTCTTTTAAGTTGGCATAGCCTGTTTTACTCACTTTTAGTTTTACTCCCTGCCTGGTCATTATTATCCAGGAATCCTTTTCATATTGCTGTATTTCTGCTAAAAATTCCAGGTTTAACAGGTAAGACCGGTGAATCCTGACAAAATGATTCTCATCGAGATGCTGCTCGAAATATTTCATCGTCTTCTGTTTCATAAAATGACCTTCCTTACAGTAGATCATTACAAAATCGTCCTGTGATTCAATGTAATAAATTGATTCGACAGGGATTACCTGTATTTTTCTACCCATTCTGACTACAACCCGGTTCAACAGGCCTGATTCTTTATCATGCGCTTCGAGCAGTTGGCTGATCTCGGGTTGAATTGTCTTATTTTTGAGCTTTTCAACAACTTTGTCCAGGGCGCCTGCCAGTCTTTCGAAAGAATACGGTTTAAGAAGGTAGTCGATGGCATTTGTTTCAAAAGCCCGGATCGCATACTGGTCATATGCTGTAGAGAATATGATAGCCGGAGGATCTTCTATCAACTCCAGCATTTCGAAACCGGTAATTTTAGGCATCTGAATATCCAAAAAAACCAGGTCAGGCTTCAATTCCTGAATTGCCAGCACACCTTCGAACCCATTCGCACACTCGCCCATAATCTCAATGCGATCATCTTTTCGCAAGTAAACCCGAAGCAGGTCGCGTGCAAGCGATTCATCGTCGATAATCAGTGTTTTTATTTTACTCATATAATATTAAGGTATTTAACGATTGATTATTTAATAGATATTTCCCATGACATCCGGGATATCGATTACTACTGAAAACCGGTTTTGTTTTCGTTCAGTGGTAAGAAGTCTGGAACTGCCGTACAGCAGACGCAGCCGGCTATTTATATTTACCAGTCCAATCCCTTCCCCCTTAGCCGGTATCGATTCCACGTCAAAATCATTAATTACCCTGATTTCCATACTTTTGGGTAATTTTTTGACCTCCAAAATTATAGCCGATGGTACGGATGATTCATAAACACCATATTTAATCGCATTTTCAAAAATCGGCTGAAGTATCAGGTTGGGAATCAGACGATGATAACATGCTTTATCAACATCAAACCTGTACTGCAGATTATTTCCAAACCTTATTTTTTCTATCTGTAAATACAACTCTATATTTCGTAACTCTACCTCAAGGGTAACCATGTCGTCTTTTGGATTCCTAAGCGAATACCGCATAAACTCAGACAAGGCTATAACCATTTCGTGTGCCTTTTCGGGATTGGATAAGGTGAGGGAGGCGACAGAATTAAGACTGTTAAACAAGAAGTGGGGATTAATCTGGAATTTTAAAGCACTCAGTTGCGCTTTACGGACCTGGTCCTGCCATTCTGCTTCCTTTAATTGTTTTTCGAGATTATGCTGACTATAAACGTAAATATAATAAATAAAAACAAGGAGCGCGTAAAATATTAAACCTCCGATAACACGTTCAGCGATGAGGCCGTTTAAATAATGATCATAAGAGGAGCTGTTGATCAGCGTTTTGGCAATTATACCGGAGGCCAGTATCCACAACGATGTAAAAACTATCGCTGCCGCAATATGGCTTCCAAAAATCTGAACGGCTGTACTTTTTTCAGGATCATTATATCTTACAACGTACCAGATAGCTACCCCAAAAATTCCGAGCACCAGGGCGAAGGTTAAACCATCTGTCAAGGCAAAGGAAACAGGCAGTATTTGATAATAAATATTAAATACTGCCTGGATAATTCCGATGGTAACAGAGAATAACCAATATAGCAGACCCGATATTCTGTTCGTAGTTACAGGATGCTCCATATCGATGTATTATGGCATGGTAGTAAGTTCACCTCCGCCAAAAATACAGGTTCCCTTGATCAGAACAATTTTCCCTGAAGTGGTTCTCGAAATAACTGATGCACTTCTTTTATCATCGAATCCTCCGAAAATTGGAAGAATTTCAATTTTAACATTCCAATCTTCAGGCACAATAATTTTAGTGCCGCCAAAAATATTTGCCACATCGATGATGCAACCCGGTGCTGGTTTTGCATAAAGCAGGTTAATCTTTGACCCACCAAAGATTGATGTAATTTTTCCGCCCATAAAATTGTCGCTAACAACTGAAAGTGTCCTGCCTCCGAAAATTGCAGTTTCATCGATATAATCGGTTGAGCGTCCGTAATTCGCGCCAAAATAATCTTGTTTGTTTGGTGAGCGTCTCCATTGCATTATAAAAGATATACCCACAAGAATAATTATGGCAGGCCAGAAATTCTCCCTGAAGTTATCGGGAAAATCAATTAAAAAGAAGAGGCCAATAGCAATAAGAAATGTAGCTGCAGTGTAGGATCCCCGGACCAGATTGAAAAGCCCGATAACAATGAGCAACATTTGCCAGCTAATCAAATACCTTGAAAACTGATAGTCAAGCCACCCAAAGTTCCGGGCAATCAGAACAACTCCAATTACTACGAATATAATACCCAAAAATGTTCTGGAATCGTAGTTTCCGCTTTTGTGCCGGACAGAAGATAAATCATTTTGTTCCGGTGGATCGTCGTACTTAATCATTGTGTTTTTTTTTAGTTGTTAATAGGGAACTGATAATAAACGTACACAAATCTAATCCGGAAGTAAGCCGAAAAAAACTCAAAATCGGCCAGTGCCGGTAAAATACCGGTAAAGAGCACCAATTATATGTCCGATCCTCTGCCAGAGGTAAAAATCATAGAGAACAATTCGCTATTAAGTTTTTTATCTTCTATTAAGTCTTCAAGTTTAAGATGCATTCTGTACCGCCAGTAATGCCGGGCAATGGCAGGTACATTAATTCGTTCCCCCTCGATATTATCCCATCTGAGTCGGCCATTCATTGCCAGCAGGTCCTGTATCGGGAAAATAGCCCACATTGCGGGAGAGGCGAGATGCATATTCAGGATATCGTGGGCAATCCCGGGTTCCATAGAAAGAGGAAATTCCACGTTATAACCCATAACCAGTCGGAAAAATCTTTCGCTGTGTAAGCGATCTTCCTCCCACCAGCCACGCAGCGTTGACATATCGTGGGTCGAGGTGGAACAAACCGACAAATACGGTGCGTCGGCAGGATGTGCAAACTCCACTTTCGGATTTTTAGGTAACCGAAGTATTTCGAGACTTAAAATACCGAGGTCGTGCATTACTTTCGGAACACAATCGGGCACCATTCCCAAATCTTCGCCACAAATAAGCATATCGGATGCAGCTATAACCGGAGGCAAAGTCTGTAATGCTCTTTGTTTCCAAAACTCTTCATGTCGCTGATAGAAAAAATCGATATACAAATCATCAAGCGCATATCGTACTTCATGCGGCAAATTAAGGTATGAATTGGTATTTTGAAAAGCAACCCGGGGGTGAAATAAAGAAGGATGCTTCGGATCGCGAAGGAAAATTACCTCGGCAATTAGAGAGCAAAGACCATCACGGATTCGTGTCTCCCTGCCCGTAAGTTCTTCACCTCTGGCATTTGAATCAAAATAATCCCAAACTTTTCGCTGGGTATCAAACGCCGGTTTTAAATTATATTTGCCCTGATCATACTCGGTCAGGTATTTTAGTTTTACCTCTTCGGTCTCCTCGCCAAACAATTCCCTTAAAAAATAGTCGCGGATATACGGTTTGGTATACCGGTCTACACTAAAATTAATGCCATTATCGATGATCTCATCACTGTTATAGGGCAAAGCAGGGCTGAAATGTCCAAGAATTCCCTGAACCTGGTTCTGCGGAATTTCCCATATCCGGAAAAAGCCGATGATGTGATCGATGCGTATTGCATCAAAATATTGCGACATATGCTTCAGACGTTTATTCCACCACGAATAATTGTCCTTTGCCATCTCCTCCCAGTTATATGTTGGGAAACCCCAGTTTTGTCCAAGATCGGCGAAATCATCGGGTGGGGCACCTGCCTGTTGATCAAAATGAAAATGCCCGGGGTAACTCCATGCTTCAACGCTATCGCGACTAATACCGATCGGCAAATCGCCCTTTAATACAATACCGTTTTGACGTGCATATTCGGCGGCATCAAATAGCTGTTTATGAGCATGATATTGAATAAAGTAATGAACCGCTATGTCTGCATAATGATTAGTTTCGGGAGAGCATAAGTTGTGGATCAGTTGACTATTATATTCCTGGTATTCAGGCCATATTCTGAAATTGGCAGTCTTATTTTTGTCGCGTAAATAACAAAAAACAGCATACGGTTCCAGCCACTCCTTGTTTTCGGCAAAGAATTTCAAATAAAGAGAATCTTTCAAAAAAAGTTCCCGCTGCTGATCAAATATAAGTTTAAAAAACTTCGACTTAATTTTATGAACCTCATCATAATGAACTGTTTCAAGTGCATTAAAGCCTGCCATAGCCTTGGCAAATCCGATCATCAGACTCTCATCTTCGAGGACTCCTATCTTATTAATGTTCAGATAGACAGGATGAAGTGCCATGGCTGATACTGATTTATAAGGATAGGTATCGATCCAGGTATGTGTGGCTACAGTTTCATTAAGTGGCAGTAGTTGTATCAGTTTTAATCCCGTAAGTTTTGCCCAGTCAACTAATTTTTTGAGATCCGGAAACTCTCCAATTCCACCACTTTTATCAGTTCGTAACGAAAAAACAGGAACAGCGACTCCTGCTCCCCTCCAGTTACTAACCGGGAAACGAAAACTTTCGTCGGTATGAATCTTAACACTTTTCGGTTCCCGGCAAACAAAATCCCTGATCATCCGGTTACTCCCCTGTTCCCAGATTACCACCTGCTTTTTAACCGTGTTATAGATCACGTATTTGAACTGAAAAGGGAATTTAAGTTTGTCAGCATCAATATCGATGCGCCATAACGGGAATAGGACATCATCCAAAAGAAGTGTATCCTCCTCCATCCAAGTACCAAGTACCGGCAGATTTCCCAGGATCCCTACCTTACAATCGGGACTGACCCGGGGAACATGAATCTGAATCCTTAAAGTTTTATTATACTGATGGTCATCCCTGACATCCCCGTTTTGAGTTTTGCGGCGCAATAACACTTTTATGAAGGCCGAAGAATGTAAAACGGTGTCGGCTTCGCGGGGTGCACTCCAAAAATCGCGGCATCGCATTTCATCAAAATCCTTTTCACCGATATCGAGCAATCGGTTTTTACCTCCTTCCCAAATCGAATTTCCTTCTTCATCCTTTATCAGGTATTTGTACCCGAACCTTAACACAGATGAAACCTCACATTCTGCTTCCCATTCACCCGGCACAAAGGAGTGCATCGGCAAAGCGCGGGAAATATCCCAACCGCCTAATTCTTTGGCAGATCCTGAAACAAATAGTGCCTGCCCCCAGAGTGTCTGAAAATCAACTTTAAATGACAGTTTCATTGTTCCTCCTTTCTGAAGCCGGAAGACTTCATTTTTAACGGTTAAGATAATGTGTTTCTTAATACTTAAACGAATAATCAAACAAAAAGTTATTCTCTCACTGGTAAACCTTGTTGAAGGATGACTGTTATAGTAATAATGAATATATTTTGTATATAAAATGCATAAAGCAATTGATTTTACGTCTTCTCATATCCCATCCCTTATACGCAAGTTAGCGGTTCCCGCAAGTGTTGGTTTCATTTTTAATACCTTATTTAACGTTGTAGACACTTATTATGGCGGTCAGATATCGACTTCAGCGCTTGCAGCAATGTCGCTGACTTTCCCTGTTTTTTTTATTATTTTATCCATGGGCATAGGTATGGGCACCGGTACCACCGCCCTGGTTTCACAATCGATAGGTGCAGGCCGGAACGAAGAGGCAGACAAATATGGTTTTCAGGCCATTTCCTTTTCCGTCATAAATTCGGTAATACTGACTATTATCGGATTGTATATGGCCCCTACCCTATTCAGAATTTTAGGGGCAGAAGATGATTATCTTTATCTTGCCATACAATACATGAATATTATCCTGCTGGGCACATTTTTTTTTCTGATGAACAGCATTCTTAATTCATTGCTCACCGCCCGCGGCGATACAAAAACATACCGTAATTATTTAATTGTCGGATTCTTTTTGAACGTCATCCTTGACCCCTGGTTCATGTATGGAGGAATAGGAATTCCGGCAATGGGATTACGCGGAATTGCCTTGTCGACAATACTAATTCAGATTATTGGAACAATCTATATGATTACCATTACCCGCAGGCAACTAATTTTTCAGCATGCCCGGTTCAGCGATTTTGTCCCGGACCGTAAATATTTCAAAGATTTGTTTGGCCAGGGATTCCCGGCAAGCTTAAATATGCTGACGGTAGCAATCGGAATTTTTGTGATAACTTATTTTGCAAGCCAGTTTGGTAAGGAAGCAATAGCGGCCTATGGAATTGCCACCAGGATTGAGCAGCTTGCACTTTTACCCACAATAGGTCTCAACATTGCGGCGCTAACCTTAGCCGGTCAAAACATGGGGGCGGATCTCCCGCAACGGGTTTATGAATCTTGGAAGTTGAATATCCGGTATGGATTAGTGATTATTTCTATCGGTGTTCTGTGTGTTTCGTTGTTTGCGGGTTATTTGATGCAGGCTTTTACCGCTGACCTTCATGTAATAGGGATTGGTACCGAATATTTACGTATTGCCGCACTTTTTTTCTTTGCCTATGTCTTCCTTAATATATCGGTCGCAACATTACAAGGGATGAAGAAACCGTTTTATGCCATTTATGTTGGTACATACCGCCAGTTTTTGATGCCCCTTCCCCTGTTTCTGTTATTTGCAATTTACCTCGGGTGGGGCACCAAAGGAATCTGGTGGGGCATTTTTATAGCCAACTGGAGCGCCGCAATTTTTACTTTTTTTTATACTCGGCATCAAATCCGGAAGCTATTGCCGGATACACGCGCATTCAAAATGAAAACACAAATTTAAAAATAAGAAAAATGAATATATTATGTCCTGTCTCGCACGAAAAAACCAATGAAAAAATCGTCCGGTATATTGCCCTGGTCACATTTCTGATCGCACTGGTGTATATTTACAACCCAAATAGTTGGATCATTCTCCCCTATTTTAGCAAGCGGTGATGAATATCCCCAATTAACTACGCCTATTTTTTGTACCCGTCCTTCAACGAAACAGTCCGGTTAAAAACTAACTTTTCAGACGTAGTATCCGGATCGATATTAAAATAACCCAGTCGTTCGAACTGAAAGTTATCCAGCGGTTTTGCATTTTTGACGGACGGTTCAACATAACAACCGGTTAACACTTTCAGAGAGTCGGGATTGAGAAATTCCAGCAGATCCTTCTCTTTGTGCCCTGCCGGATCGGGATCGGTAAAAAGCCGGTCATACAACCGGACTTCCGCCTGAAGGGCCTGTCCAACAGACAACCAATGAAGAGTAGCCTTAACTTTTCTGCCGTCAGCAGCATTCCCGCCCTTGGTATCGGGATCGTAAGTACAATGCAATTCAGTAATTTCACCTTGTTCGTTTTTAATTACGCCGGTACATTTTATAAAATACGAATAGCGCAAGCGTACTTCGCGACCCGGTGAAAGCCTGTAAAATTTATTGGTCGGATTTTCCATAAAATCCTCACGTTCAATATACAACTCGCGTGAAAAAGGGACTTTTCGTTTACCCATTTTCTCGTCTTCCGGGTTATTTATTGCATCCAGCTCCTCAACCACTCCTTCCGGATAATTGGTAATTACGATTTTAAGCGGATCAATCACCCCCATCACGCGTTGTGCCCTTTTATTCAGATCCTCACGAATGCAATACTCAAGTACTGCCACATCAGTGACACCATCGACTTTTGTAACACCTACCATATCGGAGAAAGCCCGCATCGATTCGGGTGTATATCCGCGCCGGCGCAAACCACAGATCGTAGGCAGCCTGGGATCATCCCATCCTTTGACAAAACCCTCTTTTACAAGTTGCAAAAGCCGGCGTTTCGACATCACGGTATAGCTCACATTGAGACGTGAAAACTCAATCTGCCTGGGCCGGTAATCGCTGTTTTTCAACTGATCGATAAACCAATCGTACAGCGGGCGATGAACCTCGAATTCGAGTGTGCAGATTGAATTCGTAATTCCTTCCCAATAATCGCACTGCCCATGGGCATAATCGTACATGGGGTAAATGCACCACTTATCACCCGTGCGGTGGTGAGGCTGTTTTAATATCCTGTACATTAACGGATCGCGCATATGCATATTGGGCGACGACATATCGATTTTCGCCCGCAACACACAATCTCCCTCGCTGAAAAAACCCGCTTTCATTTTTGTGAAAAGCTCAATATTTTCTTCAGGTGAAGTATTCCGGTAGGGACTATCGACTCCGGGACGGGTTGGCACTCCTTTTTGTTCGCTGATGACCTCCTGTGTTTGAAAATCAACATACGCCTTCCCTGCCCTGATCAGGTCAACAGCAAAATCATAAAGCCTGTCGAAATAATCTGATGCATAATACAGCCGGTCATCCCAGTCGAATCCAAGCCAGCGGACATCCTCCATGATTGAATCGACGTATTCGGTTTCCTCCTTAGTGGGATTGGTATCATCAAACCGGAGATTGGTTAATCCTCCGAACTTCTGTGCTGTTCCAAAATTGAGGCAGATTGACTTTGCATGACCAATATGCAGGTAACCATTTGGTTCAGGAGGGAACCTCGTGTGAACCAGGCCACCGTTTTTCCCTTCAGCCAGGTCATCAGCGATTTGCTGCTGAATAAAATTTTTAGGAAGCTTATCCTTCTGATCCATGCCAATGTTGTCTGTTTCTGCCATAACAATTTAATTTTCTTGTTCCTGAAAAATTTCTTTGTAAAAGTAATAAGAGTTAAACAAAACAAGATATAGTTTCAAAAGTTAAATGAGATTTAAAAATAGATTAATTTTGAACTCTGATAAATGAAATTGGATTCAGTATGGGAGTTATTGAAATAGAAGGGATGGAGTTTTATGCTTATCACGGCCACTTCCCGGCGGAGCAGCTTGTGGGCAATCGTTTTATTGTTGAGTTGACTTTATTCACCGATTGTTCAAAGGCTGCCAAAAGCGATGATCTGAATGATGCATTGAATTACCAGTCGGCCTACCAGGTTGTCCGGGATGAGATGCAAATCACCTCGCGATTACTGGAGCATGTAGCTGCACGAATACTTAATCGTCTTTATGTTAATTTCCTCTCTTTGGAAAAAGCCAGGGTAAAGGTCTCGAAGTTGAATCCCCCCATGGGCGGGCAGATCGGGAAGGTTAGTGTAACACTTGAGAGATAAACCTGGTTCGAAAAAAGTGAAAAATAATTTTGCGCAGTGATGGACAGCGCGCAAAAAATTAAATATCAGACAATAAAACAATTTTATTCCGACACTTTGGGATGGCTTCTTTGAGCGAAATAAGCTACTTCGAAATGGGTTTAAAGTTGATCCGACCAAATTTGTAAAACGGTTGCAGAAAAAACGGATTTTTAATTATCTTTGCACCCACATTTCGGGTCGGTTGGCCGAGTGGCTAGGCAGCGGTCTGCAAAACCGCGTACGGCGGTTCGAATCCGCCATCGACCTCAATAAGTTAATTTAACGAAATGTTTTAACACTTAAAACCCTTGATTTTCAGGGGTTTTTCTTTTTAGGTATTCCAAATAGTAAAAATAAGTATCATAAAAGTAAAGATAAACCGCACCCCTGACCGCACCTATTTATAATTGTTGAACATTGCCGTATCTTAAAAATTGACCTTATGGCAACGATTAACCCGGTTTAAGACTGAGACGGCTAAGATATTCGATCACTTAAACTATCAGCAGGAATTTATAACCAACGAAATTTTAAAGGCCGAATATGACAAGATCTTCAGGCAGGATGCACCTGAGAAGAAATCCAAAGAACCGGAGGCGTTAAACCTGAATACCTACATTGAAAAATTCATTCAGGATATTAAGTCCGGGAAACGAATAACCGAAAAATCAACTCGCTATAAGGAAGGAACGATAAAAAACTATGTCGGTTTTCAAACTCAGTTCAATAACATTCAGTCAGAACACCAGAGGCAGTATAATTTTGATCAGATCACCATTGACTTTTACGATAAATACGTTGCATTTTTCGATGCAAAGAACTATTCCCCCAATACCATTGGAAGGCACGTTAAGAACATGAAGGTAATTATCGGTGCCGCCAAAGAAGATGGACTAACACATAATCAGGACATTGAAAGAAAGAAATTCAAAGCGATCACGGTTGAGATAAATCCGGTTTACTTGACGGAAAAAGAACTGCAAGAATTTTACATGCTTGATCTATCTGAATTTAAAACCCTTGACGTGGCGAGAGATATATTTTTAATAGATTGTTACACCCATGTTCTAGCATCCTGGTGATTTTGAAGAGTTGAGAGATCATAAGCTTAATATTAAAAGTTGTACATGCATAATTACTGAATTAAATATTGATTACATTTGATT